>CAIXKI010000145.1 GCA_903920005.1 uncultured delta proteobacterium | reverse complement strand
GGCTTGCCGCAACCCGCGATAATTTATTTCTTCAGCGGTAACTCGTACGCCTGAACCTCTGAATGGAACTGGCATTCTCCGTGCGCGCCGTCGCAGAAAGGTTGCTTCTTAGAAGCTCCACACCGACAGATTGAGATGGCCGTACGACCATTGAGGTTAAAAGCGTTCCCCGCGGCGTCTAACACCTCGAAGTTTGCTCCCTCCACGCGAATCGGGCCGTTGTTACGAATTGTAATCTTTACTTTCTCATCACTCATATCATTTCTCCTTGTAGTGGCTATTGAAGCGATTTCCGGAAGTCATCCAACTTAGCGATAGATTCCTTCATTTCATCCGCCTTGCCTTTCGTCTCTTCTACGAGCGCTGCAGGAGCATTGGCGACGAAATCAGCGTTTTGAAGGTTTCTTTCAATGCCAGCAAGAGTCTTCTGAAGCTTCTCAATACGAGCCATAAGCTTGCTTGAGATATCCTTCGCGTCGATATCCTGCGGAAGTTGGAGGTATCCAATACCACCATCAAACTTGAATGGCACGTATCCAGCGGGGGTAGATTTCTCGGAGTGCTCTACAATATCCGAGATACCACCGATCGTCTGAGTCACACCACGAACCGGTTCAAAGTTGTGACGAGCCGTGTCGGTCAGGAAGAGAAGCTTTGACGCCAATCCGGCCTTGAGCGAGATATTAAGGTTCTGCTTCACATCTCGAACACCTCGAACGATGGAAGCCATCAAACCGATCTGAGCTTCAGCATCATTGTCTTTGGGATAGATCTCAGCTTTAGGCCACGATGCTAACGCAATTGAACGAATATCCCCCTCCTCTGCCGCATCAGTGATGTGGTTCTGCTGCAAGGTCTGCCACAGCTCCTCTGTCACAAATGGCATATAGAGGTGGAGCATCTTCAAGATCGTACGCTGACAAACGAGCGCTACTTCGAGCGCTCGTTGCTTCGATTCCCCACCAGCCCAGAGGCGGGTCTTAATAATCTCCAGATACCAGTCGCAGTAGTCATCCCAAAAGAAACTACGAATCGCGCCAACCGCATGCACGATATCACTCTTTTCAAGATAGTCGTCGTGCGTCTTAATGACCTCCCCAAGACGCGAAATAATCCATCGGTCCTCAAGGGCCGAGAGATCGAGCTTACGGGAATCTGAAGCGACAGCCTCTCCCTTGAGATTAGAGAGAAGAAGGCGCGTGGAGTTCCACAACTTGATAACCAATCCCTGTCCGGATTTAAAAATCTCATCGTTGAGTTTTGTATCCTGCCGACCCATTGGATAGTTGAGTGCGATAGCGACTCGCACCGCGTCAGTACCATATTGATCAAATAGGTTGAGTGGATCCGGAGAATTTCCGAGCGACTTAGACAACTTTCTTCCCTGAGAATCTCGGACGAGGCCATGTAACGCTAACGTTCGGAACGGAACCTCCCCAAGAAGCTCAAGACCAGCCATAATCATACGAGCATCCCAGAAGAAAAGGATGTCTCGACCCGACATAAGCCAGTTGTTCGGGTACCAAAAATTGAGCTCTTCTGTCTTGTCCGGCCAACCGAGGGTGGAGAACGGCCACAGCTGAGAAGAGAACCAGGTATCAAGGACGTCTTCGTCTTGGCGAAGCTTGGAGCTTCCGCACTTCTCACACTGAGACGGTGCCTCAACCTTCGCGGTTACGTGAGAGCAAGAATCGCAATAGTAAACCGGGATACGGTGCCCCCACCACAACTGACGAGAGATACACCAATCTTGGATCGTATCCATCCAGTGGAAGTAATCGTGCTTCTCGGATTCAGGCACGATCTTTAACTGCCCATCAACGACCACCTGCTTCGCCTTCTCGGCTAGAGGTCTCATCTTGACGAACCACTGGTCAGAAACCTTCGGTTCAAGGACGCTCTTGCATCGATAACACTCTCCAACCGCGTGCGAGTGCTTCTCGATCTTCTCCATCGCTCCTAAAGCTTCAAGATCAGCCACAACTTTCTTGCGCGCTTGATATCGATCAAGACCCGCATACGCGGCACCCGCGGCTTCTGTCATCTTTCCGTCGTCGCCAATCACGGTCTCAAGCGGAAGATTGTGCTTTAACGCAGCCTGATAATCGTTCGGATCATGCGCTGGGGTTAGCTTAACAACTCCTGTTCCGAACTTCTGATCCACAAAGTCATCGGCGATAACAGGTATGGTTCTGTTTTGAATTGGAAGAAGAACCCTGCGCCCAACGATCTTCTTATAGCGTGGATCATCTGGATGAACTGCCACACCGGTATCCCCGAGCATCGTCTCTGGGCGAGTGGTCGCGACGATGAGCATTTCATCAGTCGGATTTCCACTGTCATCGACGAGGGGATACTTGAGGTGCCAGAGGTGACTTCCGTGCGTTCCGTGCTCGACCTCATCATCAGCGAGCGCCGTCATACACGTTGTACACCAATTTACCATTCGCTTGCCGCGATAGATAAGCCCCTTGTCGAAGAGCTGAACGAAGGCCGTAAGAACGGCTTTCATAAGGCCATCGTCCATCGTGAAGCGCTCACGCTCCCAGTCACAGGAACATCCGAGACGCTTTAGCTGCTCAATTATAATACTTCCGTGCTTTTCCTTGAATGCCCATACTCGCTTCAAAAACTCTTCGCGACCGAGATCGCGCATCTTGATTCCCTCTTTCTCAAGGGTTCGCTTGACCACGTTTTGGGTCGCGATGCCGGCATGATCAGTTCCAGGGATCCAAACGGCGGCATAGCCACGCATACGGTGCCAACGAGTCATCACATCTTGAGGTACGTTATCAAGCACGTGGCCCATATGAAGGATCCCCGTGACGTTCGGAGGCGGGATGACCACGCAAAACGGCTTCTTAGTTTTGTCCACCTTGCCACGAGAGACCTGAAGTGTGTCCCACATCTGAGAGATACGCTTCTCAGCTTCTTGATGGGCGAATTGTTTGGGCATCTCTTCAGCAGACATGTGGGCTCCGTAGCATTTGAAAAACACGAATGGGGATAACCCCTTACACGTCCGGCAGCGTACCATCCAAGGGGCACCGTGTCACGATTTCAGACCCGCAAGGACGGCTGGACAAAAACCCCGCTACCTGGTTCAAGTCACTTCACTTTTTTACCACCTGGCTATAACGGAATCGAGCGTACTACCCTTTCATCCATACTATGAACAGATCAAAAGCCGGCCTCCTCCTCTTCGCCCTATGCCTCCCCCTCACCACGCCCCTCGCGGAAGATGTGAAATCTTCAATGCAGTCGCTGGTTCACCCACTTCGGGGCCTCCAACCGTACCTCGTCAACGAAGAGGCTTTCACCAATCCGGAGAATCGAGAGGCTATCGAGGGGCTCCTCCAAACTCTTCGCCGAGATTTTCACTCGCTCTCTCAGGTGCCCAGTCGGTATAAAAAGCTCCCGGGCTTCGAAACAAATCTTGAGAACACTACGGATCTTATCGACGACGCGACACGGCGCTTCAATGAAAAAAAAGCTTCATACGCATGGTGGAGATTACAACGATTACCCACTGACTGCTTCACGTGTCATTCAACGTATAAAGTGAGCGCTCACTATTCAAATGACGCTGCTATAGACCCCTCGCTCAATTCTCTCGAACGCGCGCGCTTCCTCCTGGCGACCCGTCAATTCGTAGAGGCTCAAAAAACTCTCCTATCGGTACTCCACGACCCAGAGTATCTCCCGTACTACGATCAAACCCTGCGCAGCCTCCTCATCGTGGTTACGCGAATATCAAAGAAACCGAGTGACGGTGCAAAACTCTTTGAGGATCTCCTCGTCACCACAAAGCTTCCCGAGGACGACAGCCGCTCAGTACGTCGGTGGATTAAGGGACTGACCGACTGGTCCAAGAGCCCTCCTGTACCAAACTCAGCTCGAATAGCTACGGGCGAAAAGCTCATTCGTTCGGGGCTATCTCACGGCATCGACTTTGAACAGGACGATGTGGCGCTGTTACGCGGAACGGCGATGGTTCACGACGCTCTAGAGACAGGGGCTCTATCCTCAGAGTAGCGCAGAAAGGGTCTCTATATGGTAGGCCTAGCCTACTCTAACCTACCCCTCTTCTTCACTGAAGGATGGGGCGAGATGTATCTTGAACAGTGCATCGAGGAATTCCCGAACACTCACGAAGCTAAGCTCGCGTACACAGCCTATCGCCGAAACATCTTTGATGAGTTCACAGGGAGCAGCGGAACGCACCTTCCCGATGAGGTCAGACTTCACCTGGAGGAGATCAGAAAGAAAGCGTACGGAGAACCTTCGTTCGACGCGAAAATATAAGAGGAGCTATTCTCTTTTAGGTTTAAGATTCTACTTCTTATACTGTCGCGGACAGTGGGCAACCTTGTCGATGGATAGCTTTTGGCCCGCATAAATAGGATGAACGTCTCCGTCCAGGCCCACGACGACAGAGGTCTGTCCACGAGCCCTAAGGGTCTGCTCGACAGCCCGAGACCACTGGCCCATGGCCGCTACATCAACCGTGAAAGGGGCCCCCTCTCCTCGATTAACTTCAAGAACGAGTCTATTGTCAGTCTGCGAAGACGTATACGTCTGCAACGAGCGATCAAATATCTGACCTACGCCCTGCTGATTAACAAAAACACCTATCTTAATTCTCTGCTGAGCAACCTCTTCTGCGGTTGTCTGACGCTGAGGTTCCTCCGCCCCTCTGCCGAGCTGGTGGCGAGACGCGGTGTCTGGGGCCTGCCCCTGACGTACGGTGGCGCATCCAGCACCGAACATAACCGCGGACAGCCCCGCGAGACCGGATGCCAAAAATCCGCGTCTATCAGGAGAAGCGTCTCGTTGGTCGCTCCCATCCTCTGTTACTTTCATGTTCATATGCGTATCCCTAACTGAACGGGAATTATGCGCTCGTCAAAGCACTCGTATCAACCTTATGGAGGAGAATCACTATCCCGTGCCTCAAACAGCCCCATTTTCTCAGAGTTTTGACCAATACCGACAGATCAGAACACCCTGTCCCATCGCCTCCAGGCGACAGGAAGGTGATGAATACCTTCAGGCCCGCGGTCGCATCCGCTTCATCGTCTCCCGCAGGTCGTGCGTAACGAGCATGTGCGGTAGCGTGAGACCCGCGATGAGCACGATAGAGGCGGCGAAGAGCTGGTTAATATCTCGCAAATCAAAAAGTAATGAGAGCGGTATAATAAGAAGGATCGCGACAAGAGAGATAACCAAAAAGTCGAGTGGCATTCCAAAGCGACTTCCTCGGAAGAGCTCTTTGCATACTTCAAGATGCTTGCGCGAATGTCGTCCGATAAACCAAACACAAAATCCTGAGAGTGGCGGAAGAAGTAGCCATGCTCCAAGACACACCCAGCGCTGAAGTGTCTCCGAGTCGATGCCCCGATCCCTCTGAAGAGTATCTCGACAAAGTTGGATAGAAAGCACGACAACCAAACTAATCGCGAAGAGTCGCAAAAATGGGGATAAGCTCTCTAAAAGGTCCGATGAAACAAAATACCGTAAATATCCCTGAGCTCCCGAGAGATGCAACCCTATCGGCAATACTACCGCGCTGCACCCGATTATCCAGCCTCGCCCCCTTCCGCCATGAGCCATCTCTCCTTCGCTAAAATGAAGGATGGAGATCAGTAGAAAGAGCGCCAACCCCACAGTCGGGAACACTATACAGAGAGCGCTCATCGCCACTCCCGAAAAAACGTAGATCGTAAGGATGGAAAGCCGGGAACGGGAGCTCTCCCTCCATTTCGCTTCCGCGACCCGCAGGTCGAAGGAGCCGTGGGGAATTCCAGCGAGGACGATAAAACTTAGAGCGAGCCACTCGCCCATAGACGACTCAATCGTAGTGGTTACTGCGAGAAGGATAGCGAGCCCTGAAACGAGAAGTGTGCCGAAGTTCATACTGACACCAGTGCCCTCATCATCATCATCTTGGGAACAGATGACATTACCCTCAAGGCCTCAACGATATTGGCGTCTCCCGCAAGGAACCGAATCAGAGGCTGCGCGGGTGCTTTATCGAGTAATCGACCCATCAGGAGGCTACCTTTAAGAGGCGCCTTGGCCAAGGCCTTTAAGAAGAGCGCATCCGCTGTCGCATACCAGCTAGGGAGCCCGTCGTGGATCCGTGGCACATCCCCCCCGCCTCCTTCCACCAACGCTCTGGCGAGGTCGCGTGCCTGTCTCTGGATATTGAGAAACGCGTATCCAGTAGAAGCCCGAATCGCGCCGCCAGCGCTGCCTATAACAATATTCTCTATCGCGACGGAGCGCTCGAGCCCCATAGGTATTAACCCCGCCTCACGAGCGATCACGGTACAGTCCCCATGAACATGAGACCGAATCCACTCATGACACGCGGAGAGATGCCATTCAGATGGCATCTGCCGAGAGCTAAACGTTGTGTGCTCTACCAATGCTTCCCTTGTTGAAATCGGAAGCACATACACAAAGGCTACAGGGCAACTCTCGACACTCGGCAGAAGGTCCATGAGAAGCGCCGTTGAGGGATCAAAACAATCCGTTTCCGTTTGTATCCATACCCCTCCAAACGACTGCCATAAAAGAGACCGAGCCTCAGATACCTCAAACGAGGCATCGATGGCCTTATCAAATTCATAGACGCCAACACCCGTCCGTATTGAATTACCTTGAATGTCCGCGTGCCCACACTCCCACGAAAAACGAGCTCCTCGTTCCTCAAGCTCTCCCAGCGTGCTATCAAAGAAATCGTCCCCCCGCACGAGAGCATAGGGAGTGGACTCCGTCGCGATGGAGCGATCGAAATGTTGGCCTCGAAAACGCACGTTTTCCCATCTCTTATATGGCTGGACCGGTAAGGACTCTTCGGCGGGGGCAAAGAAGCAGAACGTTCTCTGAGGATGAGGAAGCCTCGGCCTTTTATCGAAGAGATGTACGGCACAGTGTGGAGACGAGCGGAGTATCTCGCGAGCCAAACTCATCCCCGCAACACCAGCCCCACGAATGCCTATCGATTGCGCCACGTTTTACTTTGCGGAAATAGTTACACGAGAGGCACACACATTCTTCACGGACACTTCACACGCGAGGAGAACCTTCTTGTATAAGGGAACTACAGATCGCTCACGCGATAAAACTCCACCTCGAAGAATCCCCTTCCCTATCGCTCCATAACATCGAGCGGCAACTTTAATAGCGTACCGAGACGGAGGCGCGAGGAAATGAATACCAGAAAGTCCCCGTTCGTAGTGCGATTGGGCAACATCCAACAGTCGCCTGATGGCTCCCACGACCACCTGCTCAACGTGAGCGTCTCCCTCAAGAAGGCCCTGAACATCGATCCCTCCGAGCCACTCACTAGGAAGATATACCCTTCCTCTTCTGAGGTCCTCAAAGACATCGCGCGCGATATTTGTGCACTGCATCGCGATACCGAGATCCGCCGCGTAGCTACGTCCCTCCGGAGCTCGTCCACCAAGGATTGGATACATTATCAATCCCACATTTCCCGCGACTCCATGCGAATACCTCACCAAATCGTCCTGCGTTTCGATGACGAGCCCCGTGGTATCTTCCCGACACGCATCCACAAGCGCGATGATCGGCTCTTGAATATCTGGGAATCGTTCAATCAGAGAGAGCACCCGCTCTATTCCAGGGAAAGTTCTATCCATGGAGCTTAAGGCCCGAGTCACGCTACGGAGATATTCATCCCGCTGATCTTGAGGGAGCCCTCCATCCGCGACATCGTCAATCTTTCGACAAAAGCTGTACGCGATAGCTGCATCATTTTTCGCCTCCGCGGTAAGCCAGAAGGTCGCGAAGTAAAAGGTCTTTCCCGCACGCGTCATCAGACGCAAATCCTCGTTCATGCGAGCGCTCCTTGCGGAACCCGGTCCTCAACACGCGGAGGAATACAAACGCCTGGATAATCTCGCCTTACAAGAGACTCAACAACCTTAGCCGAGGTCACCACACCGGGTAAGCCTCCGCCGGGATGAACCCCCGCTCCACAGAAGTAGAGATTCTTCACCTTGTCTGCCCGATTGTGGAAGCGGAACCACGCTGACTGACTGAGCGTAGGCGCGATAGAAAATCCGGCACCGAGTGGGCTCAAGAGGGCTTTTTTGAAGTATCGCGGATCCACCGCTTCCGCAAAAACAAGAGAGTCAGAAAGCCCCGGAAGCATACGCTCCTCAAGGATGCTCAGAACCTTGGCGCGGAAGGCCCCCTCCGCCGTCTCCCATGAAGAGAAGTTTCCAAGGTGTGGGACGGGCGCGAGTACGTAGAACAGTTCCCCATCGTCAAGCGCGACACTCGGATCCGTAGCGACAGGCCTATGTAAGTACAAACTCGGATCTGGTGGTAACTTTTTGCCTCCAAATATCTCTTTGAGCAAAGATTCCCACCGCTCGGAAAGCACAATAGTGTGGTGCTTTACATCCGGATATCGCCGGGAGGTTTTAAAATAGAGGACATACAACCCCATAGATGAGGCGACAGTTTTTAATCTCATCTTCTCAAAGAGCGAAAGTCTCTCTGACCCAAGAGTGCTATATCCCACCTGCGGATCGCCACCCCACACGCCAAGATCGCATGGGATCGAATACTGCGCATCACCATGGCGGTATCTCACAGCCACAAGCCTCTTGATACTATCAGTTTCAAATCCGTTGACGGTGCTGTCGAAGTGAAAGCGCACACCATGCCGCTTAGCAAGGGATACGAGCGCCTCAATGAGCTTCGAGGTCCCCCCCTTGGCAAACCAGATCCCCCCCTTCCTTTCCATGGCGTGAATCAATCCGTAGATCGCCGTCGTATTCAGAGGGTTTCCTCCAACAAGGAGGGGTTGGAGAGAAAAAGCTTGGCGCACCCTTGGATCGCGGAAATATTTCGCGGTGTGCCGCCATAAGCTCGTAAAACCACCAAGCCGAACAAGGTGAGGCGCCGCCTTGATCATCGACCAAAAGGATGTAAAGTCCGCAGCGCCAAGTTGCTCGTACCCCACACGATACAACTCCTCGCTATGCTTGAGAAACGACGGATAGAAATACGCGTCCGCTGGACATAGGCGCGAGATCTCATCTTTCTGCCTAGCCGGATCAGGGACAAGGTCCAGGGAGCTTCCATCAGAATATGAGAGTCGATACCAAGGATCACAGGGAAGGAATTCAACATGTTCTGGCCGACGCTCTCCGAAGAGGGCAAAGAGCTCATCAAAGAGCCACGGTGCTGTAATTACAGTCGGCCCCGCGTCGAACGAGTGTCCGTGAAAATTAAACGTTCGGGCTCGACCTCCGGGATCGGGACATGCCTCAAAAACATCGACATCTAGCCCCATCGCTCGAAGACGCAAAGCGCTCGCTAGTGCCCCCGCTCCTGTTCCGACAACAACCGCTTTCATGGTATTACGGTATCAGGAACCGGTGTTTGTCGGTACGGTATTTCAACCGAAGCGTCGCGTGGAGGGCACAAAAAAAGCAGCGCCTTACGGCGCTGCTTTCAACGGACCATATGGTCTCAGTCTCTCGCTTACGCGTTAGACTCAGACTTACGAACCGCTACAGCGAAGATAAACACACCGAATACCGCCTTAGCGACGATATCTGCGATCGTGTATCCTACCTGTACGTAAGTAGTTGCCTCAGCTCCACCAACGCCAAGCATTGGGAGAACGAATACAACTGGATAGAAGCACCATGCAAGCACAGTCAAGGTGCGAGCATCGCTTACCATCTGACGAACAGACTCAGGCTGTGAGTTGATCGACTTAGTAAGACCAGAAACAAGGTTAATCACGATGTACACAAAAGGAATCATCGAGAGAAACCACCACTTCCAGCGCTCGCCTGTGATGTTGCTGACCTCTCCTGGATATCCAAGGAGAATCATAAGAGCCGCAGCCGTAGCAAGGGACTTGCCCTTAGAAACGGTCTCTTCACGCGAAAGACGCATCACAAGGATGAGCTCAAGGAGAAGGAGCGGAACAGTAAGGAGCCAGTCAACGTAGCGGTAAGCATCGTTGAACTTGTGTACTGTAGCTGTAAGACCAGTAGCAGTTACTGTGTAAGCAGCCTGCCACGAATCAAAGATTCTCCAGTAGTGGTAGAAAGCAATCAGGGTAACGATACCGCTGATTGTAACTGCCGTTTTGTATTGTGGAGCAACCTGCGAACGTCCCAAGAAAAGGAATACGGTTGCAGCGCCCATCACTGCTATAGCAAATGAGAATGCATTGGATACAAGCTCAAATTGCCCTAAATTAATCATTTCCATAAAAAGAGATCCCTCTTTATCTATGTTAGCTAACAAGTTGTCGGACTATTTTTGAGACGGCCTACCCCGTAGACCATACCGACAACTCTGCTCCCTTCTTAGTGTGACCACACCTCATGTGACAACTGACGAAGAATAGGCACTCGGTTATGTTCTACAGAGCGAGAATGCGTTCGAACCACTCTGGTGTAGCTACCACATAAAAATACCAACATTATTACGCATAGTTAAGGTCGACATTTAGTTGTTGTCAGAGGGTGCGAAGGCCTGAGTCGCAAGCCAATACTCGAACAAAACCTTCAAGATTCGGTATCCATTTTACGGCAACATTGTTTAATTATTGCGTCACGCACACCTAAAATATCGCAAGCCCTTTGAAACCAGGTGATTAACGCCAATCATACCTACTGCCCAAAGTGCCCCCGTAAGCTCGACTCGAGTAAACAACTCTCAAGCGGAGGAGATCGAAATGGCACACGGTGAAGAGAAGGAAAGAAAACGTCCAAGAGGCTTTGCGGCTATGGACGCCGAGAAACAGAGGCAGATCGCGAGCAAAGGCGGCAAAGTCGCTCACGAGAGAGGGCACGCCCACGAGTTCACCCCAGAGGAAGCTCGAGAGGCGGGGCGAAAAGGGGGAATGGCTGTGAGTCGCGATCGCAAACACATGGCTGAGATCGGTAGATTAGGCGGAGAGGCGCGTAGTCAAAGCAGGTCCAGCTCTCAGCAGCAATCACCTCCATCTACAAGATAAGAGGAACCCCTGCTAAGGCCAAGGTGCCTAAAGCGCCGGCGCCATGGCCCTATCCAGGAGCCTCAACGGGGGGCCACGGTTATATCCAGGAACCTTCACTGACGGTTGCGCCGAGGCCCTCCAGAGCCTGACGGGCCCTGGGACTTACGCGGCCTCGAATATATATTTCGACGGATGAGAACTTCTCTTCAAGAGTGACCCTCCTCTTAAAGTCATCAAAGATGCCCGCCACTTCTTTAGTCCAGAAGAGATAGTCCACCGAGAGCGGAACAACCAACACCCCCTTCTTCGTGATGCCCGCGGGCAGATAGAGTGAAGATACGATCCGATTGAGCGGCTTCGTCTTGTCGATTTTTTCTAGATATTCAGCAACCGAAACAAAGTAGAGCGATGATGGCTCGTTACGCGCCTCAACCGCGGCTTTAATGAAGAGAGCGCGACCTGTTACGTCGGTTCCAAGATTGGTGAGCGAGGAAACAATAAACCTTCTCGTCCAGGGAGAGTAAGCCTTACTATTCTGGAATTGTTTCGCCAGATCCTCAGTTACGCCCATCACCATCAAACCGGCCTGATTCTTCTTCCTAATCTCATCTGGATCTTCATACAAGGAGAGCTGCTCCGCTCTACCGTACCATCGGTTAAAGGTGCTTAACTCTCCGAGGATACCAAGCCCCGGAACAAACCTAAACGCCGTCCCCACCGCGGTTCCGATACCTGCGACCCGAACCACCTCGTTCTGCAAAACCTGATTGGTCGAATACGGGTTCGCCTGTAGCTGCCTGAAAAGATCGCGCTCTCTTTTCGTGTACCCAAGATACTTCAAGCCAAAGTCCTTTCCCTGAGAGAGTGTCGACTTACCATCGTCGACGGCCTCCTTCTTCTGCGTCTCGCTATCGGAGCTCACAAACTCAGAGACCCCCTGGACGGCGCCCTTCGTTTGTCGATACGCCCACGAGAACAGCTTCTCCGCTCCGTCGGGAACGCTCTTTGCCGTATCAACTATCTTCTGCGGGTCGGATACCGTATCGTAGGTCTTCTGCACTATCTTCACGGGCGCTAGAACGGTCGCCTTACCCCCCTCATACACCGCGTCACCGAGCACCTTAGAGCTCGATAGTTTATCGAGCTCGGCTAACGCGTGAAGCTCGCCAATACGGATCTCAAGGAGCTGCTGTCCTTCAACACTAAAATTTCCTAAGGGAGAATTGAGCTGATATTGATTGAAATACCCATCACTCACCACCCTATCGCTAACCGTGTGGTTCGGACCTTTCAAGATATTTTCCGGCAAAATATCCTTAGCGGAGAGAATTGGCGGTTTTTCAAAGTTATTATTCGGGGCGGCCAAACACGGCGATCCCACACCGATGGAAATGAATGCCGCGATGGTAAAGGCATCACTAAAGCAAAAACTAGAGAACATCTTGGGCCTTTTCAACCTACTTCTTTAATAGATCTCGAATCTCCGACAAGAGCTGCTGATCCATCGTCGGCGGCGGAGGTGCAGCAGGAGCCTGCTCCTTCGATTTTAAGATCCAGCCCAGGAACTTAACGATAAAGAAGAACAGAGCAGCGGCTACAATGAGGAAGTTAAGTATCTCCCCGATGAAGAGACCATAAGGAATCTCCTTCCCGTTAATCACGAACTTCCATCCCATGTAGCCCTGGTCGCCTGGCAACAAACTGCCTAGTATCGGCATGATGATGTTTTTAACGAGGGAGTCTACGATCTTACCGAAAGCTCCTCCGATAATAACTCCCACCGCTAAATCAACAACGTTGCCTTTAAACGCGAACGCCTTGAACTCATGTAAGATAGATACGGCCTTGTCAGTAGCTGCTTTCATCGGTCGACTCCTTGAAAATTAAAGATTTACTTTCAAGCCTGTGATGGTAGCTACATCGTTAGGCTCCCGCCCCTCGGCAGGTTGATTGACATAGTTATCACGCACCAATACCACGAGGTTGATGAGCGACGTCAGGGCTGCTTCTATTCCAAATTCAGCGTTAACGATATAGTTTCCCGAATCCTCGGCGCTGATTAAATACTCCGTCCATTGGAAGATCTTAGCCGTCGGACTAATTCGCCATTCAAAGCGGTCAGCCACGCGGGGCGCAAGATAGTTTTCCGTCACGTCTCCCAGCTTCTCCCATACGTACGAGGGACCAACTTCAAGACTTAGCTTCGTATCCTCTTCGCGAATGACATACGCTCCGATACTCGGATTCGCGATAGCTCGATACCTAATATCTGAAATGTCATCATGAAAAACCGAGCTTCCCGCTCCCCAGAAGAGACCATCAGTAATGATGCGCTTGTACTCAGCGGTACCGCGGGTATTATTCTTGGTCTCTTCACGAACGGCGTCTCCCTGGGGGGCCGCATTTCCATAGTTATAGTCTGCTTCGAAACGCCACGCCTCGTTCAGATAATCCCGGAGGAGTTTCCCGTTGAGATTTATACTACTGGTCTTACTATTTCCCTCTGTGTAGTTGAATCCGCCGGTGACGCTCTTGCTCCACAGCGATGGATCCGCAATCGGAGTCGGGCACGCTGGAGGTGGAGCCTCTTGTCCAGTTCCTTTAGCGAGACCACCAAGGCCTTGCGCCAGAGCTACGTTAGGAATCACAGCTGCGATAGCAACCACAAAAGCTAAAAGGTGATGACCCGTTCTCACATATCCTCCACGATCGTTAGCGAAGGCTTGTCTAAGTCTCCCCGCATCGGAGGCAAGCCTACCTCTCTCGGTTTAAAAATCAACTGTAGAGTTCGCTAGGAGGAAAGGCGGGCATCGAAGTCCCCACAAAAAAGGGAGGCGCGTGGTATTACCACTCGCCCCCCCGGGATTCTAACCGCGTTTAGGGTTAGTTCGTCTCGAACAGCGCCATCGACGCGTCAAGGTCTGCCTCAGTAATCGGATCGGCGATCACGGTTACTGGACGAGAGTTCTTCACATACGTCGGCCACGTACCAACAGCATCTCGGAGGCGAAGTGTTTTTCCTCGCACGCCGCTGATGATACGAACGTCATCGGCATTTCGGTCCCACGGTCTTGATCCTGCTTGAGCAAGTACACTCTCGAAGGTCAGAGACGCCGGTATCGCAGTAGGTCCCGTAAGCACTCTAGCGAGAGCGCGATATTGAGACTCCACATTCGTTACCTGAGGAGCGATATTATCCGACAGGAACAAGCGAGTACCGGAAGGCGTATTCTCGCTATAGATACCGTAGGCTGTAGACAGTCCGGCAGGTCCTGCGCGATACACGTTTCCGATGACGTCGAGATAGGTTCCTACATCGAAGTTATCAAGGTCCGAGATGTTGGTCGTGTTCCAGTTTGAGGTTCCTCCCCATCCGTAGATAACGTTATTGATCATCTCTCCACGAGTATCGTACTTCCAGCGGATATTTCTATCCATGTTCGCCGCAAGGAGAGTCCCGTTGAATATGACGTTTCTGGCCTTTTCGGAGACCAAAACTCCATTTCCACGCGCTCCCGACGGATGAATCGAGTGCCACAGCGATTCCGCAATTATGCAGTTCTTCACTGTCACTTTATCCACCCCACCAACCGTGTTCATATTAGAATCCACTCCCCATGACATCGACAGGTTCTTAAGCATTACGTTGGACGCAGACGTTCCACTGACCGTCACCGCTCTACGCGACGCCGGAGTCGTGCCAGTAGACTCATCTCCAGGGCGAATCGCGAGGTGCTCGATCCTTACATCATGTGTCTGAATAGTGAATCCACCATTCGTCACCATAATGCCCGGGGATGGAGCGGTTTGACCCACAACTATCAGATCCGGAGCGGCTATTATCAGGTCAGATGCCAACTTGATGCGCCCCGATACCTCAAACACACAGGCTCGAGGCATGGATTGCGAAACACAACTACGTAGCGTCCCAGTCCCAGTGTCGGCGAGCGACGTCACCTTGATGACATTGTACAACTTGCCCGTGGTCTGCGTCGGCGTAGCCGTCGCAGGCACCGAGGTACTCGTCGCAGTCGGTGGAACAGGTGTCCTTGTAGCCGTACTCGTAGCTGTTGGTGGCACCACCGTCGCCGTAAATGTTGGCGTCGGAGTGAACGTTCTCGTCGGAGTCGCGGTTGGCTGCACCGGAATCGGCGTATAGGTAGCCGTCGGTGTAGACGTAGGCGTCATCGTCGGAGTTGCGGTTGCTGTCGGAGGCACCGGTGTCGGTGTCGCGACCGACCCTGAGCTATCATCACTCGCGAACGAGAATATGTAGTTCTCAAGGTTTGTGTATCCATTCGCCGCAACCGCCATCGGATTAGCAGGAACCGTGAAGGTTCTCGTAGCCGATGAGATAACTGACCAAGCATCCTTGGGGCTACTTGTATTCTTAATCGAGCCGTCGATCAAAATACTACCGGGAACGGGGCAGTACCCACTTCCGCCAGTTCCGGTAACACAACACGTCTTTGTCGTCGTGCAATCTTTATGCTTTCCGGTATTTGTAACAACCTCATTCATAATACGACTATCGTGCGGATACCTATTCCAAGGACGCGCTCCAACAATTGGGGCAAGCGTACTGAGCAGGCTATCTGGAGCGACAAGACCGCTCGCAGCATTCGACGAAGTGAACGCGGGCGAGTTCGCTTGCATTGAGGATGGAAGCCCCTTCCCGTTCGCGTTCGCTATCAGCCATTCACTACCCGAGTCAGTTGGGCGAGTATTGGACCCAATATTATGGGAGACGTACACGCGTGAAGCCGTTGGCGTCGAACTACTGTAGTAGAACACCGGCGAGGTTGTATCCGCGGTTGTTGGACCACGCTTGTAGTAGTTGTTCATGAAGTTAATTCGGTTGGCAGTGCCACTCGAACTGTAATCCATGTTCCATTCGTTATAGCCATTCGTGTTTGTATTCGCGAAGTTGTACACGTAGTTATTCAGGAACTCGATGTCCGAATTACTCTTCATTCGGATATGTCGCCCGTTTGAATTCGCTATCACGTTTCTGTAATAGGTAAAGTTCTTCGAATTCGATCCCAGGAGCGAAAACATAGAGTGCTTGCCCTCTTTGTCGCCGTGGTTAGAATTGTTTAATCCCTCCGCGATGAGGGAATTCGAGATCGTCACGTTCTTGATCGGAGTAGTTCCATCAGCCGTGCTGTTTACTCCAGTGTAGGTCGAAAACGACTCATCCATGCCCCAGGTGAGGGACACGTGGTCGAAGACGATTCGCTCAACGGGATCCGAGGAACTAATCCCCCAAACGCCCATCGCGTCTCGATCACTCGCCTTAATACCACTACCACCATCTGTTGGCAGGTTTCGGTCTCCAGGCCGCGAAGCGATGTGCTGAATGAGCACATCGTCTGCCTGAACGACGATCGTACCATCTCGAACCTGAATTCCCGGATATGGAGCCGTTTGTCCAAACACGGACAGATTCGGCGACTTTACCGTAATTCTGGTCAGAAGATTGACATATCCGCCAACTTCAAACACGCAGGTACGCGGACCACTCGCTTGCATACAGGTCCGTAACGAGCCCGTACCGGAGTCATTAAGGTTAGTCACCTTGTATATCGTTGCATTGGGCGGGGATGTTCCCCTCCCAGACCCCGCTACCGTGGTCGTCCCGAAGCCAACAGCTCCAGGGAATACGGGTAACGGCGACGTTTGCGCGAAGGCATTCGAAGAGAATGCCGTCGCGGAGAGTGCAAGGATCGTTCGAATGAACTTTCTTTTCATGATGTGCGCTCTTAAAATACTCCCCAGAAGATCGATTGGGGTCGGAGCGCACAAGCAGGCTGGGGAGTAAGTACACCCCACCCACATGAGTGGGTAGGGTGTCAAAAAAACCTAATTGAAGCGAACCAACGTAAACTCAGAGGTGAGTCAAAAACCGGCTCCCACCTTCACAAGCGGGGAGCTCACACCTCTTTCGTAACCCTAAGGCTCCTGGGGTGAGGGAACCAGGGCTCAGACGCGGCTTTTTTCTATGATCGAGGGCACCACCCGAAGCTCATATCGATCACTGAGTATGAGGGGCGTCATACTAATACCTTAGATTTTCTTGAGCTCGCTTAAAATTCGAGCAGGCTCATTTACGTGAAGGAAACTTTTTTACGAACACCAGTTTATCCATGCGGATGAGGTTGATTGTAGACTTCAATTAGATGTGGAGTACAATAAGGGCGCTCATCAAATGAACGTAAAGAAACTGTCAGAAGTAAACGTATGAACGCCGCCCACCTCCACATTACTCTTGTTCACCTTCCTGTTGTTTTAACACCTACCGCGGCTCTCCTATTAGCGTTTGCTTTATCTCGCCGCCAATCGACGACTTCAACCGTAGCGCTCGCACTGTTCGTCGCCGCAACGCTTTCGTGCGTCCCCGCTTTTCTCTTGGGGGAAGGAGCTGAGGAAATTATCGAACATCTGCCAGGAGTCTCAGAAGATCTTATTGAAGAGCACGAGGAGGTCGCGGACATTGCTTTCTGGCTCTCAGTCGCTCTCGGCATCGGAAGTCTTTTCCTCCTCGCGTTACGGAGAAGAGCTCAAAACCTCTACGATACAGGCGTTAAAATTATCTTGCTTCTTGGTGTCATCACAAGTGGAGCCCTAGCATACGCGGCATATCAAGGCGGCAAGATTCGACATCCGGAGGCATACTCCGACGCGCCTGCTTCACCTGAGCACGAAGAGAAAGACTAGCTCGCGCAAAAGACAACAGGCTCTACCATCATCCGCCAATCAGTCAGATAGTTACAACCTCCTTCGTGGTGAGGCTCATCACCCCACCTCTGTATTGCTCTCGCTATACTCACTCCCTACAACACGACCCTGTTTTTAGGAGAACCTATGAAAGCTCAAGAGATTATGACTAAAAATCCCGTTCTATGCCTTGCGACAACTAAACTCGACGAAGTTGCTCGCCTCATGGTTGATAGCGACTGCGGAGAGATCCCGATCGTTCGATCAAAAGAGAAAGCTGAACTGCTTGGCGTGATAACAGATCGCGATATCACCTGTCGCGCGATAGCACGCGGCAAAAACCCAACGACCACTACCGCAAGCGAGGTGATGTCATCCCCCGCTGTGACAGTCTCCCCTGAAACCGACCTTATGCAGTGCTGTAAGCTCTTTGAAGAGAAAGAGATCCGCAGACTTCCGGTCGTAGATCAGAAGGGACATTGCGTTGGAATACTTTCCCTCACGGATGTCGCTGAAAAAGCTCCCGAGCAATACGCGCGAGAGCTCCTTCGATACTCCTCGAAGGCAACTCCACGTTCCGGGACCGCCGCGCATTAAGCTAAAAACCAGCGCGTAGGGCACGCACGTCGTGCCCTACTCTCCTCGTAAAGATATACCCAGAAGATTGAGAAGGTACACCTGCGTTACCACAATCAATAAAAGCACGAATTGAAACGCCGCCTTCCTCGTCTTATGCCGAAAAACGTGAATACCTAGAATCGTTCCCGGAGCGCCGCCACACAGGGCCATGACGAAGAAGACAACTTCAGGAATACGAAGGGCCCCAGAGCGCGACAAAGATTTATCCAATCCCGTGAGAAATAATGCCCCGACGTTGATTCCGACGCCGAAGGACCCTAGGAGAGAGAACTCCGTCGAAAACCAAAGCGCAAAGGTTATCGCTCCGGTCATCAGACCAGCGATGAGTCCGTAGACAAGGTAGCTGTTTTGCTTCGTCTGCTGTTCCATACAATCCCCGATATCAGCCGCGTATTATGAGGACAATCGAGTCACGAGGTCAACTACATATGACGGCGCTAATCCGTTCAGGACTATCAGAAAAATGATGCAATAGATGACACACCGTTCTCGCGTTAGCAGTGCCGTCTCAGGGTCCCGTCCAAGCAAGGGTTGACCATAGAACACACGCGCGAAGAGACGAAAACTGGAGAAACCGTTCAAAGTCAAAGTGACCGCAAATAGGGACACCAGTACGTTGTGGTGCCCCACTCCCTCCCCCATCATCACCTCCTCTTCGATAAAGCCAAGAGTTCCAGGGAATCCAACAAGAGAGAGAACGCAGATGAGATAGCACACCGCCAACTCAGGGAAGAATGCGCCTAAACCGGTGGGAGTTTTTACTCCCCGTGCCCCGAATCGGGATGTTAATAAGGCACATACGCCCAAAAGACCAAGTGTCGCCAGGAGCACATTTACCGCATCAAGCATGGACGAAGCGATCCCAACTTCTTTGAGTTCCGCGACCGTCATCGCCATCAGCGACATGTGGCTCATGTAGAGATATCCAGGAATTCTCTTGAGGCGCTGCTCTCCGAAAAAAAGTAACGAGGCGTACACAAGGCCGATGACCGCACTCGCAAGCAACACATGTTCCCATTCTACCATCGTAGAGGCGATCGGCGCGTACACTCTGAGAAACATCACGAGCGCGGCCTGAATCGAAAACATCGGCAGAAAGACAGAGGTCCGAGGACTACCCAGAAATGGCAACACCCATCCATGAAACGGGAATAGTCCCATGACGACCGAGGACGCCAAGCAGAGGCTCATGAGATCGAGTTGAGTGAGAGATGTCGTCGGCTGAAGAAAATCAAATTCCGCCAGCGCTCGCAATCCTAGAGAGAAGCCCATCGCTACCAACGCGAGGACCTGATATTTGGTGAAGGCGCTTGAGCGAATAGTCGCTGCATTCTCATCCTCATGCAAACTACGTGAATGGTGTCGGACCGAGCTCACCAAACACACTATAAGAATAGATCCCAATACGAGCAGCACGGTAACGCTGTGGGTACTAATGAGACCGAGGAGCACCCCCTGCATCAAAAACACTCGACTTAGACGGACTCTGACAAGCGGCGCTGAGGAGCAGAAAAAAACACCCGCGAGCAGCACCACAAGGCTTGTTAGTTCAAAGAAGGACCCGCCCGCAAATTCAAGAACCATCGGGTACGAAATCCCTTCCCCGCCAAAAAAGGATCCTGCGCTCGTTCGATGGGCTCCCGCGATACCTCCCCCAAGCATCATATCGACGAGAGCAGCACCGATAGCTGATATAACGACGGCGAAGGCTAATCTTCGGGGGAACCGCCCCTCAGACCGCCGCTCCCACAACCGGGCCTGTACGTATCCAATAGCGAGAATTAACAAAGGAAGTTCACCCACGGGATCGAATATCATAGCTTCCCTCCCCGCCTTCCTTTTGATCGAACTCCAACGTTCGCCAAGACCTCAAGCCAGCGCTCTTCACCCCGTTGCAGAAGTGTGGAGATCCTCTCCAGAGACGACACGGCTACGCTCGGTCCTGACGCAGCTCTAATAGATAGATCGAAAGCCGTTGTGAATAGCCATCCTCTTATCTGCCTAGTCAGAAAGACCGGAATGAGCGTAGCCTTAGCCCTATCGACGTCATGCTGATGGGCATCTTCAAACTCTTTAAATTGATGGATGATTGATGAGCACTTTAAGATCTGATAGGTCCGTAAGAACGCGTGTCCGATAAAGTGCACAACTACTAGGGATATCCAACCAAAACT
>CAIXKI010000144.1 GCA_903920005.1 uncultured delta proteobacterium | reverse complement strand
GTGCGCGGACTCCGACACGCATCTATCGCAATCGTCGCTCTCTCCGTTATCGCCGTCTTAGTGGTCGCCATCGAAGACACTCTGAACAGACTAAGCCTTCAATCCGATCTTGAGAGTCGACTTGGCCCAGTTATCGCGAACCTTACAAAACCGGTTCAAGCAACCCCTGCCCCGGAGAAAGAATGGAAGATTATCGCGCAACGCTCTGTATTCGGTCCGCTCGGTAAGCCTGCCGCGCCAGTTGCATCAAACCTTCCCCCTCCCAGCCCATTGAGCCTTACCCTCGTTGGAACGTTTGTTACGGCCGGCCAAGAGCCGTACGCAATCATCGAGGACAAGAAGAAACAGAACCAAGATATGTTCCTCCTCGGCCAATCGATCTTCGACCAAGCCTTACTAAAGCAGATCTATCAAGACCGCGTTGAGATAGAGCGACTCGGAAAAATTGAGATCCTCAAACTCGACGAATTCGGCGGTTCGGACGCGTCAGGACCTGGTGGCGTAACCTCCCAAGGCGACGACTTCACCGTGGACGAAGCGGAACTTGATAAGGGGCTTGAAAATCTTCCTCTCCTTCTCACCCAGGCCCGTGCGGTGCCGTACTTCAAAGATGGACGATCGGTCGGCCTCAGACTCTTCGCTATTAAGACTGGCAGCCTCTACGAAAAGATTGGTCTCAAGAACGGGGACATCCTGAAAGCTATCAACGGCAACAGCCTCGCCGATATTACTCAGGCATTGAAACTTTTTGAGCAGCTCAAGCAAGAGAGAAGCATCAACCTCGTGCTTGAGAGAGACAAACAAGACCGCGAATTTAAATACACGATAAGGTAATCCATGAAACGATTGTCTGCCCTTTTTATAGCTCTGTCTCTCTCCGTCGCGACGATCGATACAGCCGACGCTCAGCCGAAGACTCCTGGAACAACCCCGGGGCAAAACTCAGACGAATACGCGAAGGATTCTAGCACTGAGATCAACGTCAAGAACGCTGATATCGCCGCTATTATTCGAATCTTCTCACGAAAGACAAAGCGTAACTTTATCTTGGACGAAAAGGTGCGCGGAAAGGTATCTATTTACCTTCCAGGCAAAGTATCCGCGGAAGAATCCCTTCGAATCCTTGATTCAGTACTTGCCCTCAAAGGATTCTCTTCAGTACCGATCGGAGACAATCTCTGGAAGATCGTACCTTCGAAGGAAGCTCGGCAATCGACCATCCCAACGCTCACAGAGTCACGAACAGACACACCAACGGCCGCGGTTGTAACCCGTCTCGTTACCCTGAAATACGTAAGCGCCCAAGATATTCAGCAAATCCTCTCTCCCCTCGTATCAGGAGATGGTGTTGTTAACGCGTATACGGGAACAAATTCCCTCATCATGATCGACTCTGAAGATAACATCGAGCGCCTCGTCAAGCTGATAGATGAACTCGATGTTCCATTCTCCAACCGAGAGATGACGATTATTCCGATCCAATTCGCCGACGCCCAAGACATCGCTCAGAAGCTCACCGACATTCTCGGGGACCCTTCAAAAAAGGATGGAGGTGGAGACCTCGCTCGTGCCAGCCTCGGTGATGGTAGCGGCGCCGCATTGTCAGGAGGCGCCCCTCGTGCCGTCTCAACCTCGGGAAAAACCGTATCCGCGCGCGCCCTTGAGCCAAAGATCATCGCGGACCAACGTACAAACGCTATCATTGTCGTAGCTGACGGCGATACGACAGCCCGCGTTCGCGCGCTGATCACACAGCTCGATAGTAAGCTCGACCTGTCAGGAAATAAGTTCTACGTGTATCGATGTCAGCACGCGAACGCTGAAGAACTCGCGCAGGTACTCGCGGGATTATCAGGCAGCGGTGGAGGAGCTACAGGCGGTGGCACAACCTCGCGTCAGAGCGGGAGTTCCCTATCGGGGAGCAAGAGCTCAAGCTCTGGCTCAAATAAATCCATGTTCGGCTCGAGCCAGGGAACCTCTGGCGGCGCGACTGGAGGGACGTCCGGCGGTTCACAATCACAAGGCCCTGTCTCCACTCAGCTCGGTGAGAACATAAATATTACGGCAGATCCCGCCACCAACTCACTCATCATAGCGTCCAGCAAACTTGACTATGAGCGTATTAAGGGTCTCATTGCTCAGATCGACGTCAAGCGACGACAGGCTTTGGTAGAAGCAACTCTTCTTGAGGTGGATATCGACCACAGCATCCGCGCGAGCACCTCATTTATGGGCTCGACTGGCGGAGCGGATGGAGGCGGTATTATCCGAAGCGATTTCGGTGGGGCTCCAAACAACCTCGCCGGACTCTTCGCTGACCCCAAATCGCTTCAAGGGTTCACTCTTGCCGCGGCGAGTTCGGGATCACTGACGTTGCCCGGAGGATTAGTTGTTCCAACTCAGACGATGCTCGTATCGGCGGCTCAGAACAACAACAACATTAACGTGCTAAGCGCTCCGACTATCCTCGCGACGGACAATGAGGAGGCTCAAATAGTTGTGGGACAGAACGTACCGTTCCTCGCAAGCACCTCAACCAACGCCACCAACTTAAACAACACGTTTAACCAGGTGGATCGTCAGGACGTCGGTATTACCCTTAGGATTACCCCGCAGATTAGCTCGCGGGACTACGTAACCTTAAAGGTGTTTACTGAGGTTTCCGCGTTGATTCCATCGACACTCAACTCATCGCTTGGACCAACAACGACCAAACGACAGAGTGAGACCACGATTATCGCGAAGGATGGTCAGATGATCGTTACCGGGGGATTAATCGCTGATGATGTCTCTGAGACAGACGAGGGTATCCCCTACTTAAAGGACATTCCGGTACTCGGGCACGCCTTTAAATCAAACTCTCAGGCTCGACTTCAGAAGAACCTTCTCATCTTCCTCACACCACGGATCGTGAAAGATCAGTACGACGCACGAGACGCGACGATTGAGAGCCGCGACCGAATGGAAGATGTCATCGCGGCGTATGACGCGGAGCCACCTCGTGAGGCGATCCTCGACAACGACCGGATCAATCAGGTCGCTGAGTCGATGCAATACGAAGGAACAAAACCAGGCACCATACTTCCCTCAAAGAAGTACGCCGACGACGCGAAGGCCGCGGCCGCCGCGAAAAGCAACGTCATTGTTCCGAAAGAGAATCCAGATGGAGTGCTTGATCTTGATGGATTCTCGGCTCCCAATGGGGCCTCCGAGAAGAAGGGCGAGGCGCTTAACCTGGATTCACTTCCTTCGTCGGCATCTCCTCGATCGTCGCTTAAGAGCTCAGCGCTCCCGAGCGCGCCAAAGGGCGCCTCGGGCAGCTTTGTCATCCTTGAGCTCGCGAAGAAGGACGACGCGAAGAAGGACCTTCCGTTCCTGACCAAAGGTTCGCGAGGAATCGGTGGACTCATCGTTCCTAATGGCAGTCCAGAGAACGCCCTCACATTTTTCTCGTCCGGCGGACAGTACCTGTACATGTGGAACAAACAAGGGATACCACTAAAAGTTCGCGCGACCTATCCTTCAGTCGACGCGGCCCGGATATCCTATCCAGGAATCGGAAATAACTGGTACACCCTCTCGCCGTACGAGATAATGAATCTCGGAAAGGGACCGTGGTCCAAGAAAGGCTCATCTCGATGAACACACCGAACTCTCCACTAGGCGACGCTGTCGCAGCACCAGTAGCAGGAGCTCAAGGAAAGGTCTTGGCGCAATTTCTCGGCATGCAGTATGTCGACAAGCTCCCCGACCCTTCCCCTCCACGCAATCCTGTGCGCGGGGACTTTGACCGTATCGCCGGTTCGTGGGGTCGGCAGTTTTTAACTGTTCCCGTTGGCGGAGATGACTCTCACGTAGTTGTAGCGACAGCCGATCCTCTTAATGTCGAGGCGATCGATCAGCTTCGAGTATGTTATGAACGACCAATTAAAGTCCTCGTCACCTCTCCTGAGGAGGTAAC
Source organism: uncultured delta proteobacterium (assembly GCA_903920005.1). Taxonomy (GTDB): domain Bacteria; phylum Bdellovibrionota_C; class UBA2361; order UBA2361; family OMII01; genus OMII01. The sequence goes on along the minus strand of CAIXKI010000144.1, from coordinate 12,185 downwards.
GAAAGCTATTAACCATATCCGTACGAGCCTCATGAGCGATCGCTCAAGCAACCTGGCGGATTCTGATTCCAAAGACGACCGCGACGACGCGTCCGGACAACTGAAGATCGACGTTACCGATTCTGACGATGACGACGCTCCAATTATCCGCTACGTCAACGCGATTATCTTCAAGGCGAGCTCAGAGCGCGCCTCAGACGTACATATTGAGCCATTCGAAGATCGCCTCAAGGTACGCTTCCGCGTAGACGGCGTACTCTATGACGTCGCGAGCGAGGATAAATCGTTTCAACCGGCGATCATCTCTCGCGTTAAGGTAATGGCTGGTCTGAATATCGCCGAGAAGCGGCTTCCGCAAGACGGTCGTATCGGTCTGAAGATCGCCGGTAAGGATGTCGACATCCGTGTATCAACCGTCCCCACCCAGTTCGGTGAGCGCATCGTTATGCGTCTTCTTGATAAGAGCGGAGCGGTGCTCGATATCGCGCAACTCGGCATCGAGGAAAGCAATCTTAAACTCCTGACGAAATTATTGCAGAAACCGAACGGAATCGTGCTCGTCACTGGACCAACCGGTTCTGGAAAGACCACAACACTCTATGCGTGCTTAACAAACATTAACAAACCAGACCTCAACATCCTTACGGTCGAAGACCCCATTGAGTACCAGCTTGACGGCGTTGGACAGATGCAAGTGAACTCAAAGATCGATTTCACCTTTGCCAGTGGGCTTCGAGCGATCCTTCGTCAAGACCCAGACGTGGTGATGGTGGGAGAGATCCGAGACGGAGAGACAGCGGAAATCGCGATCCAAGCATCACTCACTGGCCACCTTGTACTCTCCACGCTTCACACGAACGACTCCGCGGGAGCCGTTACGAGACTTGTGGACATGGGCGTAGAACCGTTCCTCGTTTCATCGTCACTGTTAGCGGTTTTGGCGCAACGACTCGTCCGTCGACTCTGCAAGCAATGTAAAGTTGCAGGAGAGATTACCGATGAGGAGATTCGGGAGCTCGGAATAGACCCATCTAAGGTAACCTCACGACAGATATTCCGTCCTGGAAACACGCAGTGCCCAACGTGTCAGGGCACAGGATACACGGGTCGTCTCGGCATTCACGAGATCTTGGTTATTGATGATGAGGTGCGAGCTCAGATCCTGCAACGAATGGATTCGAACTCAATCCGGACATCAGCGATCAAACGAGGCTTCTCGACGCTGCGCATGGACGGCGCTCGCAAGGTATTCATGGGACAGACGTCAGTGGAAGAAGTAATCCTCGCAAGTCATGACGACTTCGCCTGATTAACGGATAGACCGGTTTCACATGCCAATTTACGAGTACTCAGCTCTCAATTCAGCGGGAAAGAAGATTAAGGGGCTCGTTGACGCCGATACGCTCCGCGCCGCCCGCCAGAAACTTCGCTCTCAGAACGTCTTTCCAACTGATATCAAAGAGTCGATCAAAGCCGCGAAGGATAACAAACAAAACGTCTCAAACATCCTTGGCGACCGCGTCTCCCTTAAAGATCTCACGATCGCCACTCGCCTCCTCGCGACGCTCTCAAACGCGGGGCTCCCTCTGGTAGCGGCGCTTACCTCCCTCTCGGAGCAGATTGATCACCCGAGCTTGAAGCGCATCATAGTGGATATCAAAGAGCGTGTAGAACAGGGAAGCTCTCTGGCGAAGACGCTTGCCAACTATCCAAAAGTTTTTCCCCGACTTTACGTCAACATGGTAGCGTCTGGAGAGGCTTCGGGAACTCTCGATACGATCCTCGAAAATCTCGCCGATTACTACGAGGCTCAGATGGAGCTGCGTCGAAAGATCTCTGGCGCGCTCTTTTATCCGATCCTGATGTTCGGATTTTGCATCCTTATCGTGATCGGATTAGTAACCTTCGTCGTACCAAACATCGTCGAGATCTTCGTAAAACAGAAAATAACGCTTCCACTACCTACTCAGATCGTTATCTTCGCCTCAAACGCCATCACCGGGTACTGGTGGGCTATGATCATCGCGATAGCTCTCACGCTCTCGCTCATCAAATACTACTATGGCCAACCAAAAGGGCGAGCATGGTTTGACTCTAAGCTTCTACGCGCCCCACTGTACGGCGAGATATACCGCAAGATCGCCACCGCTCGTGTTGCCGCCACCCTCGGTACCCTCCTCAATGGAGGCGTGGAGCTTCTAACCGCCCTGGACATCGTTAAAAACATCGTCGGTAACACTCATATGAAAAAGGCTCTCGAAGACGCCCGGGACGGCGTTCGCGAGGGTCGAAATCTTGGAAAGGAGCTCTCAAAGAGTGGGTACTTTCCGAATCTCCTCTCACAAATGGTGTCCATCGGAGAGAAAAGTGGCAAACTAGAGACAATGCTCGCAAAGGCTGGGAAGGCTTTCTCCTCCGAGGTAAACGCCTCTATAGCGGGCCTTACATCCCTTATAGAGCCTCTTATGATGATCGTGCTGGGAGGCATCGTATTCGCCATCGTCATTTCGATCCTCATGCCGATGATGCAGCTCATGCAGGCAGTAAAGCCAGGAGGATAAAAACCTCCGGTCCGGTCTGAAGAAAATACCGTTGCCTGCGTCCATATAACGTGCGAAGGAGTATTGATACTGTCCCCGCCAACAGAGATTACTAACAGACAGAACGCGCCTGATATAAAGACGAATTATGAACAACCTCGTAAGATACTTCAGACAAGTAGCCCCCCAATCCTCAATCAAAGGCCAACGCGGATTGACCCTGATCGAGATCATCATTGTTCTCGTGATCATAGGACTCGCGACAGGAATGTTGATGAAAGGGGTATTCAAGGGCGCGGGCGAGGCTAGGAAAGGCTTAACCGAGACCAAGATGAACGAGATAAAGAGCTCGGTTCTTCTCTATCAAATGCGCAACAACTCCTTCCCCCAAGACCTTAACGCCGTTGATTCGGACCCCGACTTCTCTAAGGACGCATGGGGACACCCGGTCCAATATCGGCTTATGGATGGCGGGCGAAGCTACGAGCTCAAATCCCTCGGTGGCGACGGCCGCGAAGGCGGAACGGGCGGCGACGGCGACATCGTAGTTAAGGGGCCGTAACTCTATCGCCCCTATGACGCACCAAAAACAAGGACGTACATCCAGGGGCTTTACACTCATAGAGCTCGTCCTTGTGATCACCATCATGGGACTGATGGTAGGCATGGTCTCCGTGCGCCTCAGCGATATGAACTTCTGGAAGGAGGAAGCCGCGCTGAAGAAGCTCAGCGAGACGATAGTCTTCTTGAACAACCAGGCCGTCATGGATCAAAGCTTTTATCGAATAGATTTCGATCTAGAGAATCGGCAGTACCGCATTAATGTAGTCAAGAATCAGAGCTCCATCACCTCAAACCCAACCGGGATCAACCTCCCCCCTCTACAGATGGAGCTCGCCGGAATGCTCAGCCCAGACATGGGAGACGAATCAACGCTCATCCCTCCCCCTTCCTATCCATCCCTGGCCGAGCCAAAGACCCTACCTGGTAGGATGGAATTTTTAGATGTTCTCACTCCTCGCGGCAAAGTGGCTACGGGCGATAAGCGTGAGAACCCGTATCTCATATTTTCACCGCGCGGAAACTCGGAGTTCGGGGTTATTCACCTTGCGCTCGGCCCAGGAGAACCCGTTACTATACTCGTAAATCCGTGGACCGGTCTCGCGGAGACCTACCGCGAGTACAAAGAATTTAAATGGACACTCGGCAAGTAAAACACGAACTAACTAGCCTACAACAAGGCGGCTTCACCTTTATTGAGGTACTCTTAGCCCTCGTTATCCTGGCGTCCGCGTCCGCGATATTGGTCGGAATGCAAAGTGCCGCCATCTCTCGGACAATTAGAGATAGGAACGCGCAGCAGGCGATGCTCTTCGCTCGTCGGATAATGTCCTCCGCCGAGATTCTCGGAGCGGGCAACATCCCAAACGCCGATGAGCAACCCGCCCTGCAGATGATGCAAGTATACGGAGTCCCAGATCCATCAAGCGACCTGGAAAAAAAGGCCCTAGAACCGCTAAAGGCATCCCTGTTAGTGGAGGAATTTCCTCTTCCAATCCCTAATTCCGTTCCGGTCCCCCTAAGCAAGCTGACCCTGAGAGTCTCGTGGGGCACCACCATCGATGACTCATTTGTCATCTCCTCTTTATTACCGATCCCGTAATAGGAGCCGACATGAAATCTCCCCGCACATCATCATCATCTCGCTCTAAGGGCTTTACCCTTATTGAGGTAATACTAGCGATCAGCATCCTTTCAATCATGGTAGTACTCAATTACCGCATGATTAAAAACCTGATCGACGCAAAGCTCATCGTTGACGACAAACGGGAGGCGATGTTCGTGGCCAACTCTGTGCTCTCCCGACTCACGCGCGAGTTACAGCTTGCGGTAACAAAACCAAAACTTCTGCCACCCTGCGACCAACCTGGAGCCCCTCGCCCTTCCACCGTGTTTGTCGCCACACCAGGTGGTCAAGGTAATGGAGCGGTTCTTACCTTCTCCGCGCGAGAGGCGGGGCAATTCATCCCCCAAGGTGGCACGCGTTCAGGCGTTGTTCAGCTAACCTATCGGGTTGAATCCGACCCTGATTCAAAAAACGACAAAAACGCGGGCCTTTTACTTATTCGGGATGAGATGCCCAACCGCAATCCCGTTCAAGCCGCGTGCAAAAACGTGATTCGCTTTCCCATCACGAGCAACCTCGTGGGCCTCGAGTACAAGTTTTACGACAAGAAGACCCGCCAGTGGTTGGACGATTGGAGCGGACCGAAATCGTCTGCACTGCCCGATATTGTTCAGTTTTCTTTAACGCTCAAATCCCCCAAAGGGGAGATAGATACCTATACAACCGCGGTTACGCTGAAGTAATTAACCTCACTTTTATTACCCGGGTCGTCGCGTTATAGTTTTCGGCGATGAACGTTTTCTCTTTTCTCATAGACGCCGCGAGCAAGTGGCCAACTGAACCAGCGGTCATATCCGAGACTCGGATCGTTACGTTCAAGGAGATTCTTGATGAAGCGCTGCTTTTGAAAGAGTCCCTGGTCGCCCAAGGGATCAGGCCGGGCATGGGAATCGGGCTCATGGCCTCGAACAGTCCTGAATTCGTAATCGGACTCTTTGCCGGCCTCGCCTGCCAAGCGGTCGTCATGCCACTTGCGCCGGATTTAAAGGAACAGGAGTTCACGCGTATCCTAGAACTCGTCCCCATGGCCGCCATCGTACATGACGGATCGCTCAATCAGCACACTCGAGCCACGACGAGTTCGCGACACAAAATTTTTCACATCGCCATGCGACCCGAAGAGTACCACTGCAAAGTAGCATGCGGGGTGCCGGACGCGGCGGTAATTCGATTCACATCAGGCACGACAGGGTCATCGAAAGGAGTCGTGCTATCGAACGACACCGTAGCGGAGCGTAGTATCGCGGCGATAGACGGCCTCGGACTCTCGCACGGAGACACCGTACTTTGGGTCCTTCCCATGGCGTATCACTTCGTCGTCTCCATCCTCACCTACATCCGGTTTGGCGTAGGAATCATTCTACCTCCAGACGCATCCGCGACCTCTATCTCCAGGACAGCTACTAGATTCTCGCCAACAATGATCTACGCTTCACCAGATATCATCGAAGCGTTAACGTCAGAGAGGAGCTCTGTGACGCTCCCGAACGCGTCTCGAATCGTCTCTACGTCAACGGGACTATCACCATCGCTCGCCAGCGCGTTCCAAGATAAATTCCGCATACCGGTCGGCCAATTATACGGTCTGATAGAGGTCGGACTTCCTATAGGGAACTCCCACCCGAACGACTATCCATCAAAATCTGTTGGCTCAGCGATGCCTCACTATGAGGTAGCGATCCTGGACGAACGTGGGAGAGCTCTCCCCGCAAACGAGATCGGAAAACTTGCAGTCCGAGGCCCCGGCATGTTTGACGCCTACCTCTCCCCCTATCGAACACGAGAGGATGTCTTGGTTCACGGATGGTTCCTCACGGGGGATCTGGCGACTCGAGGGTTTGATGGTTCCATCACCGTATGCGGACGGGAGCGTTCAGTCATTCACGTAGCGGGACACAAGGTCTTTCCGGAAGAGGTAGAGGGGATTCTCAATTCCTTCCCCGGCATTCGCTCCTCAAGAGTCTATGGGGTATCGCAGCCACACTCTGGAGAGGTCGTGATCGCTGAGGTTTCGCTCCAGGCAGGTAGGACCGTCGAGATATCGGGACTTCTCGCCTATGCGGCGGAACGACTCTCGCCGTACAAAATCCCCGCGCGCGTGGTTATCGTTCCAGCTATTCCCCTCACCAATACGGGTAAGGTTATCCGGGCCGCATAGCGAGACGGTACCATAGCCCCCCAGTCGCGCAGTTCGATAGCGTCGGTTTTAGGCATCTTCTGGAATCCTTAGAAAAATCCTCGCTCCCTTACGCGCCTTTTGTATCGCCATGCGTAGAATCAACCCCACCCCGATTGGTATCCTTACCTTCCGTGAGGCTGTCTATCTGCGGTATTGTAGTATGAGTTCATCGCGATTCTCGTTTCCGACATCTCCTAATGATCCGAATCCCGAAGCTCAGTTTATGTATAAGGGCGAGCATGATCCCTCTGAGCTCATCCTCTTAGATCCCCCACAGGACAAGTTGAACTTCTGCCTCTCTCAGGTTGAGGTATCTCTTCACCCAACGGTCCTTCAGATGATCGAGCACTCCCTCACGAACGATCTCCCTCTTGATGTCGCGATCTTATCGGAAACGGCGGAGACCTCGCGAGCACTCGTTGAAGAGAGAGTTACCCTGAGAGTAGAGGAGGGCCAACCGACGTGCATCCGCGCAGTCGTTATATCAAAGCTCCTTCCCCCTGACGAAATTGAACTCGAATACTTCGACGAGGACCACCGAGACCTCGCTCTTCACATCACAAAATCCATAACGGGGAAAATTGAGGCGATCCTCACTTGGGAAGACGAGAGCCTCTCAACCGACCTCAATATGCTCCGTGAGCGCTGGGAGCGGGTCGACAAACTCTATACAGATCTAGGCCTCCCAGTCCTTCCGTTCGACCTCGGTCCGCTGGCGCACGATCCGTCTGGCCAAGTTCCCGATCCGCTCTTTGACTACAAAGGGACAACTCTCGCCGCCTATCCCACACCTCCAGAGGTAATTCTCACTTATCGTGAGAACTCACCAACAGATGAAAGGGAGTCTTGGGGTCCTATCGCTCCTTTAGAGGACGGAGATCCGGCTGGCATTTATGAAGATGAAGACGATGAGGGTCTTGATGATGATGACGAAGCGCCGTCTACGTCAAACGATCGAAAACTGACACCAGAACCGGGAGAAGAGCTAACCATCACGAACCCGACGGCGATCCAGCTGTCCAAGATCGCAAACCTTAGTGGTATGCCCGCGAGTCCAAGCCTGATGAGAAAACTCATCCTCGCAATCCAGAATAACCAAGAAGTCGCCCCTCAAAACTTCGCGTCTCTTCCCGTAGAGGAGTATGAGAACGTGGCAATATCCTCTCGCAAAACGTTCCAGCTCGGAGGCGGCCTATCCCGCATCAGCAAGATTAGCGTCGAGGATATACGCGACCACGATGGAGTTGGCTTTACCATCAACCTGACACACAGCGCGGGCTCATCCTCTCTTAAGAAAGCTTCCCTTCAGGCTGTCCTTAATTGGGCCATTTTCTCAGTTGAGGCGCACGTGGAGAACTGGGATCGAATCCTCCGGCTTGCTGGAATCCCCAGAAAATAGCCCACCAAAGAGACTAGTCTAAAACAGCCAATTACACGCTCGTTCACCTCATTACGGGCCTATACCCCTCTCATTTTTCAAACCGCTACCGTTTAACAAGGATTGAGGCGGCGATAAAATAGAGACGAGAAGAATACGGGTAGAGAGTGCACAAGGTTTGGGTTTAGCGATGCCTAAAATCACCCAGGTGAGGTGACTTCGGACATCGCTAATCCAGCGAAGAGGTTCTTGAGTGAGTACCTCTCGGATAGGTTTTGGCGATTACTAACAATACATGAAAAAAGTTACATCAATCGTTGTCTGCGCGGCTCTTCTGCAGCTGTCTCAGTCTGTAGTCGTGGCAGATGGTATCGGGTTTGGATTCCACTTCGGCATCGGGTTCGGCGGTCGCAGTCACAAGCAGATCGAACAGCCCCCTGCCTACGTGGCACAACAACCCGCGACTCAAGCTCCGCAGGCGGCTCCTCCGACTGCAGCGCCTCAGCAACAGGCCGCTCCCGCGCAACCGGCTCCAGTAACGCCCCAGGCGTCCGCGGCGCCAACTGGCGCGGCGGTTCAACCTGCGCAGCAAGTCGTTAACGCGACACCCTACGTAACCCAATCGGCGCCTCCCCCCGCCCCGCCTCAACAGGTGGTGCAGGGCCCAGCTCCGACTACGGCCAACGTCTACGCTCCACCGGTGGCTCAACAGGCCCCTGGTGGATATGTACCGGTATCGGCACCCCCCGCTCCATCCATGGCATCCAGTCGTGGATGGAGAGTGGGACCCTATGTCGATACCGGTGCTGGGTTTGGATGGGGACGTAACTACTATCCTCCAGGCCACGGCAACTAAGAATACAGAAGGTTGAATATGGAAACCTGGTAGTGGTGGTTAACAACCCCCTACCAGGCTTTCCGTAGAGGTCCTTCGCACTCTCTACTCACCTTCTCTTCATCCCCAAATACCTCCTGAATCTTAACGCGAAACACCCTATTTCGCCCCAACCCTTCCAAAACGGACCCGAAACCTGCGCAATCTCCGTTGGCTATGCGCGTGCCCGGGGATAGAGTGGTCGATACGAAGTATACGGGTAGAGAGTGCTAAAAGGTTTTTCTCAGCGATGCCTTAAGAGGTCATCGTGCCATTCGCGGACTTTGTATTGTCCTACAAGCGGTTCTCTCCCACCGCGCCAAAATCCCCGAAGACCACGACAATCTTTCAAGGCATCGCTGAGTACCAAGGAGTTTTCTGCAAAGAAAATTCTCAGAAATACACAGCGGCGCGGAAAGGAGGTGAAAAAAATCATCATGAAACTTCTCGCTGCAGTGATCGGTGGAGGATTGGTGGCGTCTCAAGCTCTGGCTGGTGGGGTGGTAGTATCTATCGGTGCTTGGGGTGCATACCCTGCTCCGGTGGCGTATTATCCCGCTCCCGTCGTGCAAGTCGTCGCAAGTCCCACTCAATACGTAGTGAGCGCTCCTGTACAGGTGGTGGCTAGTCCAGCTCCTGTCTATGTGAGTGCTCCTCCCCCTCCAGTGGTGTATGCACCAGTTGTGGTTCCCGCACCGGTGTACTACGTCCCTGCGCCCTACGGCGGATATAGTCCCTTCGTGAGCTTCTCTTGGCACAACCATAGAGGATATCACGGACACTACTTCCATGGGCGTTCTTATCGTCGTTGGTGAGATAGAAGGCGATTGAGGTTTGCTGGGAGCTCGATGGGTTTTTATCCCCATCGGGCTTTAAGGCTACGGTTAAGCGCTCTCTATTCGGACTTCAATATCCAAATACCTGGGGATATACGTGAAGAGGGTGGCACAAAGCGCCTCTCTCACCTTTCTGTCTAAGCCTACCGAAATAGCAAGAAACCATGACCACCTTTCCAAACATTACGCTACGCCTTCCTGATTGGATTTCAGAACTTGCCCAGGCGGGGGCGAGATATCCCTCGATCGAAGAAAGAATGCGCTTTGTGATAGCCCTCGCGGCGACAAACGTCGAGCGGAACACTGGCGGGCCTTTCGGTGCGGCTGTGTTTGAGGCGGACACCGGTATCCTAGTAGCTCCAGGCGTGAATATCGTTGAAGCAGGAAGGTGCTCACTCGCTCATGCGGAAGCTATGGCTCTCATGGTCGCTCAGCAGGCGGTAGGCACGTACGACCTAGGCGCGACGCACCTACCAAAACTAGAACTCGTTACCAGCTCGCAGCCATGCATTCAGTGCTGGGGGAACGTTTGGTGGAGTGGCATACAGCGATTAATAACTGGAACTTCGGTAGAGCAAACGCAGAAATTTGGCGGCTTCGATGAAGGGCCAATTCCTCCGAATTGGGCTGACATCCTTCGAAACCGCACGCCTAAAGAACGAGCCGTTGAAGTCATCGAACACGTACTCGCGGAAGAGGCGTGCGTCGTATTGAAGCGATATACTGAAAAAAACGGGGTCGTGTATTAACCGATCATGGAGCTAAAATATCACGGCGCTTCCATAGCACGGCGCTACAATATCAAGTCACAGAAAGATCAAGGCACAGAAAGATCAGGGAACTGAAAGATCAAGCTGGTGAACGATCGCTTACCAAGGCAGCGGCTTCGAGAGCCATGCGCCCGTGATGATGTACCCGTCAAAAGACGAAACACCAACCTCCAGATTCACGACGCCCGAGGAGAGTGCGGGAAGCCTCACGGAGGCCGTAAAGCCCGTTCCACAATCTTTTGGAGTGAGGTGAGCCACGTCGAAGGCGAACCAGACCCGGCGCAACACATAGAGAGCTTTAAAGATACTCTCCTTCGCAGAAAAGAGCCTCACCGCCCGCTCAGTTCTCTTTTCGGGATCTGAGAGCACCCAATCAAATTCATCGGGATCCGCGAAACGGGCGATTAACTCATCGGTATATCGCTCTTCAATCTTCTGAATATCAACTCCGAGAGCCGGAACATCCTGTTGCCACGCGGCTACCGCGACGCCGTAAGGACCGCTGTGAGAGATAGACCCCACAATTCCAACGGGCCACAGAGGCTCACGTTGCTCTCCACGAAGCACCGGTGACACCACCGGGAATCCGATCTGCGAGAGCGACTTGCGAGCCGCCGCACGACCGAGGGTGAAGTCGTGGCGACGTTTCAAAGAAACGGCGTCACCTAACGCTTCTTGCTCTAACGGGTGCAATTGGAATCCATCGAGATCTTTAGCGGATACGAGCGTGAACGCTACGGATGGATTGCTGAAGGGTGAAACTACTTTGAGCACGTTACTATCTTGAAGTGGCTCATTAACTGACGAAGCTGTACTGCCCACAAGTCCCCCATTCGGAAAATAAGCCCAAGGGTTTATTACGAGAAAATAACTACAAAAAGTCGAGCCCGTTTTAATCGGTTCGCTCCCTGACTGTACCAAATACTAGGATTTGGCGCAAAAGGCAGAAGAGAAGAAAACAGCTTAACCTGCTGATTTCACTAGAGGAGAGAAGAAAAACAGTGGCTATTTATGGCCGGATAAGGCCCTCGAGCAGGCAATCCCAAGCCGCCGGCCTACCTTCGAATAGAGGCCGCAACGAGCTTTTTAATCCCATCGTGCACGGAATGACTGGGCTCATACCCCAACGACTCCCGAGCGAAAGAGATATCCGCGAGCGAGTGCCGGACATCCCCGTTACGGAAAGGTTCCTCTTTGAGATCCTGAATCGAAGATCGGTCGAGGCCTTTCAGCTGCGCTACTTCATCTCTCAGGAACGAATATAGCTGTTTGAGCGAGGTCGTCACCCCACACGCGATGTTCGCCACCTTATTGATAGCGGGGTTATTACCCTCCACCGATCCGGCAAGAATATTGGCCTGCACAACGTTCGCGACGAAACAGAAATCACGCGAGGTGAATCCATCGCCGTACATAACTGCCTGTTCACCCGCATCCATAGCGGAGAGCCACCTTGGAATAACAGCCGCGTACGGTCCAGTCGGGTCCTGGCGCGGGCCGAACACATTAAAGTAGCGCAATCCTAGGGTTTCAATTCCGTACGTTAGTCCGAACACCTGCGCGTAAATCTCGTTGATTCGCTTCGTCGCGGCGTAGGGAGAGAGACAGTTTCCGATTCGGTCCTCGGTGTTCGACTCATCCTGAATATCGCCGTACACGGAACTCGATGATGCATAGACGAATCGCTTTACCCCGGCGACACGCGCGCCTTCAAGCATGTTCACAAAACCATCTACATTTGACTGATGAGACGCAACTGGTTCCGCTATCGAACGAGGAACAGATCCAAGAGCAGCTTGATGCAAGATCACATGCGGAGAATGTCGCTGTATGAGATCGACAACCCCATCTCTATCTCGAATATCCTGTTCAAAAAATGAGAAGAGCTTAGATCTCTCCGCACCTACCAAGTTGCGAAGGT
>CAIXKI010000143.1 GCA_903920005.1 uncultured delta proteobacterium | reverse complement strand
TAGCCCCTCCAATTTCGGAAGAGTCCATCAAACAGTTTAAGGAGGAGTTCGCCCAGCGTGACAACCACAAGGCGCAGTTCGCCGGCCTCTGGAGCTGGCGAGCGGTAGATACCAAGGGGGAGGAACTTCCCGAAAATATGCCGCATGGCTCATTCATTCTCTACCGCACTGAAAAGGGAATCGCTGGTTCCGCCTATGTCGCCAGCAGGCTTGCGCCGAATACCGGAGGTCTCGCGGAGTCTATAACTCGTAGCACTATCGAGGGTGAAACCACAGAAGCAAAAGATGGACGCTCTCAGGTGACCTTCTCGACCCGTACGATGCACGGAGGAGAGGTTAGATCGGTTGCGGGGCTCTCTGATGACGGTTCAGTGCTTGCGGGCGTAACAACAGAGGAGTTAGGGCCTAGTAAGGACCGAGTAAGCTACCTTTGGGTGGCGAAACGAGTGGATGAATTGAAGTAGCTGGTGTAGCGGATCTTCCCTTAATTTCGCGTATCATTGATGGAGGGCCGGCGGCCTCGCCGGCCGCTGGTACAAATGTTTCATCTTCATGATTTCGCGGGGTCGACACGGGCACCGAGGCTCCGCCTCGGCGAGACGGGCCGGTGCTCTTCCAATAATGTTACGGGGGATTCAACTGGAGGGGCACCGGCCTCGGTGCCCACGGGTACACCAAAGCCTCCTTTTTGAGCCCTCCTCAGGGGTGTGATATCATGCCCCAGGCACATAAGGGCCCAACCAACTTTTCTTATTCCTCATGGACCACACCTCGAAGGACCCCGTCACCAGGGCGCCTCTTACAGTCAAGTTTCCTGAAAATCTTCCTATCTCGGAGAAGGCGAGCGATATAATCGCCGCAATCAAAGCTCATCAGGTCATAATCGTTGCGGGTGAAACAGGGTCAGGTAAAACAACCCAGATTCCCAAAATGTGCCTTGAAGCCGGACTCGGCTTACATGGGCAGATAGGATGCACTCAACCTAGACGAATTGCGGCTCTCTCGGTATCGCGACGTATCGCGGAGGAGCTTTCCGCGACGTGGGGAGAGGATGTTGGGTGTAAGATCCGATTTAGCGATAAGACGAAGCGCCATACCCGGATCAAGGTAATGACGGATGGTATCTTACTCGCCGAGGTACGCGGCGATCCGAGCCTCTCTGCGTACGAAGCGCTCATTATCGACGAGGCGCATGAGCGCTCGCTCAATATCGACTTCCTCCTTGGATACCTAAGAGAGTTGATCGTAAAGCGCCCCGACTTAAAAGTAATTATTACAAGCGCTACGATCGACACCGAGCTCTTCTCAAAGGCATTTGGTGGCGCGCCCATATTTGAGGTGTCTGGTCGTCTCTATCCCGTTGAGGTGCGCTACGCACCCCTTGTTTCTGATGATGACGCCGATGAGATCTCTTATGTCGATGGATCTCTTCATGCCGTTGAAGAGGTGCTGAACGCATCATATGACGGGGATGTTCTCGTCTTCATGCCAACGGAGCGAGATATTCGAGAGGTCTGTGATCGTCTAGAGGGACGGTTCGCGAAGGCGATTGAGGTATTGCCCCTTATGGGAAGCCTCTCCGCGGGTGAGCAGGAGCGAGTGTTTCGGTGCGGAGATAAACGAAAAGTTATTGTCGCGACCAACATCGCCGAGACCTCTCTCACCATCCCGCGAATCCGGTACGTTGTTGATGCAGGCTTGGCGCGCATCAGCCGCTACGGTGGTAAGCAACGAACGAAGCGGCTTCCGATCGAAAAGATCGCGAAGAGTAGCGCTCAGCAACGGGCTGGTCGCGCGGGACGCGTTCGTGAGGGCGTGTGTATACGTCTCTACGACGAGCTCGATTTTAACGAGCGACCTGAGTTCACGGATGCCGAGATTCTTCGCGCTAATTTAGCCGAAGTGATCTTGAGGATGAAGGCCTTTGGGTTGGGCGAGATAGAAACATTCCCGTTCCTCAATCCTCCAGAGGGGCGAGCGATTCGAAGTGGCTATGCGCTCTTACACGAACTGGGGGCTCTCGACGTAGAAAATATTCTTACCCCACTGGGAAAAGAATTAGCGCGACTTCCCGTTGATCCGACTATTGGCCGCATCCTCCTTCAGTCGCGTAGGGAACACGCGCTCCCCGAGGCGCTCGTTATCGCCGCCGGCTTAAGTATTCAAGATCCACGCGAACGCCCCCTGGAAAAGAAAGAGAAGGCGGAGGCGGCTCATCGGGCATTTGTTCATCCAGACTCTGATTTTCTTACCCTGCTAAATATCTGGTATGCGTACAACTCGGAGTCGAAGATCTCAAAGAGTCAGTCTCATCTTCGAAAGTTCTGTAAGGCGAACTTCCTCTCTTTTATGCGCATGCGCGAATGGAGCGACCTCCATTTTGAATTGCGAGAGGCGATGGCTGCCAAGGCTCAAGAGTTTCCGCCCGCGTCAGACATAAAGCGTTTCGATGGCCGATACCGAGCGATTCATCGGGCCGTTCTGAGTGGTTTTCTAGGGCAGGTGGCTTTTCGCTCAGACCGAAACGCGTATCGCGCGAGTGGAGGACGAGAGCTTTCGATCTTTCCCGGATCGGCGCTTAGTGAGAAATCCGGTCCTAAACAGGGGGAGCATCGTCATAAGGCGAGAGACACGCGAAACCCGGAAAAAGAGCAGTGGATTGTGTCAGGAGAGATTGTAGAGACCTCCCGGACATTTGCGCGAATGGCGGCCCGAATTCAGTCGCAGTGGATCGAGGAGTTGGGATCGCACCTCTGCAAACGCACGGTGGAAGAGCCCCAGTGGGTAGCGGCTCGTGGAGAGGTAGTCGCCAAGGAGCGCGTAACGCTCTACGGTCTTGTACTCGCCTATCGTCGCATGAACTTTAGTCGGTATGATTCACATCAAGCGACTGAGATCTTCGTTCGGAACACGCTTACAGGAGAGTCCTCTATCTTTGACTTCCCGTGGATTGAGCGTAATCGAAAGGTGGCTGACAAGGTCGCCATGCGGCTATCTGGAATGGGTAGGCTCGACAGGATCGCTCTGGAAGATCGCCTCGTTGGATTTTATATCGAGCGTTTGCCGAACATATCGACCACCAGCGATTTTGAGCGATTTATAAAAACGACTTTAGCAAAATCGCCTGCCTGCCTCGATATTACGGAGGCGCACCTTACCGGTGGGAATCCTCTTCCTGATGAGGGTGATGCTTTTCCTGACACGATTGAGATAGCCGGAACCGCCGTGAATCTTCATTATCGGTACCAGCCCGGAGGATCGAGAGATGGGGTGACGATGGCTCTTCCTTTGGCGCTCGCGCAACGTATCCCCCCTCGGATGCTTGACGGCGCGATTCCGGGGCTTCGCGAGCAGCAGATAGCCTACCTTATAAGCGCGCTCCCCAAGGAGTACCGCAAACACGTTCAAGCGATTCCGGGAGCCTCTCAGCTGATAGCGCAGCACCGATTGATTCACGATAGGCCACTCCTTGAGGCATTTGTCGAGGTTCTGCGACAAGAGTATGGCGTCACGATTCCCCCTCGCGTCATCTCGCTCGATTCGCTTCCGGAACACTTAAAGCCGCGGATTGAGTTGGTGTCCGATTCGGGGGTAGTTTCGAGCGGACGAGACCTCTCTAGTCTACTTACAGAAGTAGCAGATGTTTCCCATAACGCTAAGACGACTCATCTTGCCGCATGGAGAGATGTTCGTAAGGAGTGGGAGAGGGAGATGGTCACAGCCTGGAATTTCGGGGACCTTCCGGACCAGGTGGAGGTAACGAAGGTATCTGGGGTACCAGTGTTTCTCTATCCTGCTCTTGTTTGCGAAGGCGAAGGGGTTTCTCTTCGTCTTCTTGACAGTAAAGAGGATGCGCTCACTGAGAGCTTCGTGGGAATTCGAAAACTTGCGCAGCATACGCTCGCCAAAGAGGTTCACGAAATCAAAAAGCAAAGTAAGGAGGTCGACATATTCAAGAACCTCATTACTCTCTACTGCACTCCCGATCACATGAAGGAGGAGGTGGTGAACGCTTCGTTGGCTCGAATGTTTGAGGGCGAGCTTATATATCCCCTGAAGCAAAGCGATTTTGAGGCGATGCTTCAGATAGCTCGAACCAGAATGCCGAATCTTGCTGGCTCGATCCTCGGGTGGATAAAGTCAGCGCTTGAACTCCGGCGCGCTTTGATCGCCTTAAAACGCCCTTATCCAGGTATGCGTGAAGATCTTGATACGCTTCTCCCCGTCAACTTCACGTCCAGTACTCCCTATGAGACCCTCTCGCATCTCCCTCGCTATCTGAAGGGGATGATGCTCCGCTCTGAGCGAGCGGATAACGATCCAAAGCGTGATCGAGAGAGAGCTCAGCAGCTCGCCCCATTCGTAGAGCTTGTGAAGAAGAAAGGCCCCTCCCTGCCCGCGGGATTTAGGTGGATGATTGAAGAATTTAGGATCTCGCTTTTTGCCCAGGAATTGGGGACGCAGTATCCGATATCCGCGGCGCGATTAGAGAAGATATTGAGGGCGAGCGAACCGGTTGCCGCCAAAAAGAATTCCTTAAATTAATAAAAAAAGATTCAAGCTCTCCTCGACGACGAGGCTTGTGAGAGGATCGTGCGCCCTAAGCAACTGCCCTTTAGAGTGTCGCATTATTGCGCATAGAGACTGCAGGTGGTGCCGCGTCTACAAACGAAGCTGCCTCAAAATCAGGAACAAACAAATTCAACCAGACATTTAGCCTGATACATCGCTCAGATCAGAGGCGCCGAATTTGTGCACCGGAAGTTGATTAGCGCAAAAAACCGACTACTATTGCTGGTCCTCTGGTGCCCTTTTACACGTGCCATAGGGGAGTGTGTGCTCGTTCTTCGAAAATGGATGAGCGGTTGATTATGGGTGCTGTGTATGAAGTTGTTTAACTCTGCTCTTAAGGTGTTGGTCGTCGCATGGTCAGTCTCCGCTACGATCGCGTTAGCTGTGCCGCAAACCAAGGGAGTAGTTACTGCCGCCAATTACAAGATACTGCTCAAAGATGGTTGGCAGGGCTTCGGTCCAACCGTTGGCACGTATGCTACGGGAGATGCCGTGTGCGCAGGTGACACCTTTCTAAGCGCAACTGCTATAGTCCCAGGAATCGGTAATCTTGGAAGTCGGACGAAGGTCGCGATTAAGGTCGTTCCGAATGCCGTAACCTTTACATGGTCTAGACCCGCCGATGGCACTATGTTCTCAGCACCTGCTTCGATAATTTCCCGAAGCGGGAATGCTATTCGATTCAGTGGGGTTTTTACAAAGCAGCAGCTTGGTGTTGTGCATCATGGAGGTGGTGTATTCTCCGGCACCCTTACCGTTGTTTGCCCGGCCGTCGTAATTCCAACAGTTACGCCTACGAATACTCCAACGTCCACGGCAACGAGTACTCCCACGCGTACATCGACCGCTACGCCCACGTGGACGCCGACCTCTACCTACACTCCGACTAGAACGGCAACAGCGACTCTAACCGCTACGTATACCTGGACGAGCACGCCGACGGTGACTCCAACTATTACGTACACGTGGACGAGTACGCCGACGGTGACCCCAACCGCTACCTATACGTGGACGAATACGCCGACAGTGACTCCGACCGCCACATACACGCGAACGAGCACGCCTACAGTGACTCCAACCGCTACCTATACGAGGACAAGTACGCCAACGGTAACTCCAACTGCTACGTATACGAGGACGAGCACGCCGACGGTAACACCAACTCCTACGTATACGTCGACACGAACTCCAACAACGACTCCGACGTTAACGTATACCCCAACCGGGACGAGCACGCCGACGGCCACACCTACCTTTACCACTTCCGCTACTCCGACAGGTGGTCCGACCGTGACTCCAACGGTTACTCCTACACCCGTCATAACAACGGTCTCAGGATTCGCTGTTACTCCCGTGGCGGAGTGCGTCGAGGTGTTAACGAACGGAGAGATGCTCGCACACTTTGGATACCGGAGTGATGAGAAGGCTACCGTTGAGATTCCTCTAGGAGAGCTCAATAACGTGCAGCCAAATCCGCTGGATAGGGGACAGCCGACGCTCTTTAAGCCTGGTTACTTCGGAAACGCGTTCACTGCTACGGTATCATCAACCACGGGAGGCTCGTGGATACTCGCTGCCGCGGAGGCGCGAGTTACGGCGAAGACAAATCGCTGTGACGCTAATCTTGAGGTTTGTACGACGATTCCGATAAAGGATATTCTGGGTCAGTTAGATCAGCTTTCTAAGGCCCAGGCGGATATAGTCAAAGCTATCGCGAGTGCTATCAAGAAGAACAATAAGTCGAGAAAAATGCAGCAGGCCGCAACCGACTTGGTTGCCGAGGCGAACGCCTTATATGTTCAGCAGTGGACGTTGATTTGGAATCGTTTCTCCGCAGAGGTCGTCATTTGTACGCAGGGATGTTCCACGATTAGTAAGACAACGGAGATCGGATTGCTTCAATCCGGCTCTCGCGAACTGTTAGCCATCGCGAATCGAGCTCTCCGAATACTGGGAAAGAGTTCCTCAAGCGCAGCTAAGAAAGCTGTAGTGCGCCGCAAAGCTGAGGCTATAAAAGGTGCCAAGCTCTTTGACCAACAGTCCTCTAAGTTGCCTCAGACGGAGAGTAAGTGTTAGCGGGTTCTGATGGGAGGCGCGGCAGGAACTAAAGGACTGGAGAGGGCTCAGAGAGGAGTCTGTCGCCTCCGGTATGCGGTAGCGCGCGGTATATTTGCTCTCGGTGTGGTTCTCTTCGCCGCCCGTAGCTTCGCGCAGGAGCTTTCTTCGCGGCCGGGGGGAGACCTAACCTCCGACCTTCCCAACCCTTTGGCGGTGCAGGTTGCGGCACCGAATGTGGTCGATCCAGCCCGGAGAGAGGCACAGGGGCAGGGGTTCGCACCGTTTCATAGCATACGGACGAAAAATGAGGGCTTGGGGCCCGCCTTCATCAATGCATCGTGCGGTGGATGTCACGTTAATAACGGTCGCGGTGCCGCAACGATCTCCCGCTCTCAAGGTGCTCCGAGTCAAATGGTCGTTAAGGTTCGCGTTCCAGATGACGGCTCCTCAGCGACTCCTCGCGTTGTTCTCGATGAAGGAACACAGATTCGGGATCATTCCGTAGACGGGTCGCCTACTGCAAGGGTCAAACTTTCATGGACGTATCTTGTAGGACAATATCCCGGCGGAGCGAGGTATGAATTGCGGAAACCGAAGGTTTCAGTTCTCTTGGCCAAAGGCTCTAAACGGCGGATTGTTACCTCTTTAAGAATGTCGCCCCCGATTATTGGCCCAGGATTACTTGAAGCTGTTCCATGGGAGACCCTGCTTCAGCAAAGCCTTGCTCCCGATGCCATTCAAGAGAGGGTGTCTGGGCGAATAAATTGGGTAACGGAGGTACGAACTGGGCGTTTTGCGGTTGGTCGATTCGGCTTCAAAGCTACTCATCCTACGGTAGAGCAGCAATCTGCGGCGGCGTTATATAACGATATGCAGATAACGAATCCGATCTTTAATGAGCCTGGTTCGGTGCCCGAGGTGTCGGAGGAAGAGCTCTCCGCATTGTCGATCTATCAGAAATTGGGAGGGGTTCCTGCGGCGGTCGATCAGGATGCGCCAGAGGTTATATCCGGGAAGAAGCTATTCTTTTCTCTTGGATGTGAGGTGTGTCACCGCTCGACGTTGGTTACCGGAGAACATCCTGACCCCGAGCTACGTAATCAAACCATCCACCCCTATACCGACCTACTGCTTCACGACATGGGCGCGCGGCTCTCTGATGGTTTTAGGGAATATAGTGCTACGGGAACTGAGTGGCGTACTACGCCGTTGTGGGGCCTGCGAGCGATTCCGGATCGCGAAAGGGCTTCTGTATACCTCCATGACGGCCGAGCGCGCACGATTGAGGAGGCTATTTTGTGGCACGGGGGAGAGGCCGCTCGTGCGCAGAGGAGATTTGTTGCTCTAAAAACTAAGGAACGAGAGGCGTTGCTTCGGTTTCTTCGAGCGTTGTGATGAGGCCGGTGCCCCTCCAAATGACTTTCCTTAGTCGATTGAGATACTGGCGAAGAATCTGTTCGCGATGGCTTCAAGACGTTTGTCCGTGAATGTAACGCCGGCAAAGATGGTGTCCTCTGGAGTGGCGATCAACCACTGCATCACGATCTCGCCCGTGTCTTTGATTCGCATATGTTGAACGACACCCGGAAATTCGTCGTATGGTCGCGGCTCAACGGAGATGAGTTCGAAGTCCCTATTTGCTTTGAGCTCTTTCTTCAACTCCTCCGCGAGCTTCTCGGATGATAAGACCTCGAGAGTTTGTCCTAACGTGAGGGAGAGGTCGAACTGTATCTCCAGTCCTGAATAGGAATAATCAAGGGAGAGGGCGATCGTCTCTCCCTCACTGTCATTTTCATCGGCATCCTCTACCCAAGGCTCGTTTGGAAAATCCGCGCTCAGACTGGTTTCCGGAACGCTATAGTTGTCCCAGGACTGTGTAAGAATGTTATCTAGATCAAGTGACATAGAAGCCTCGCGGATTGATGGTGCGGAAGTACCGTTCTGAATGACCCCTAAAATGGCACGAATAAGCGCCTTAGAAAAGGTGTTTGGGGCTGTTTCGGTCAGATGCCGCTCTTACCGAATGTAACCAGCGCTGTATTTCATCACATTCTAAGACGGGTGGCGCAATTGAGTTGGTTTACCGAGGGTTTTTGATAAGGCAGCCAAGCTAAGTATAATAGAAGCGATCTCAAAAAGAACCTCGCCACGAGGTTCGACGAGATCCAATGTGGTGAGGATGCAGGAAAAAAATGCGCGTAGGGATGCGTCGCTATGATGCCTCGAGTGCGTTTTTGGTCGAGGACGAGGACTTAATCTATCGCGGTCAAGTATAGCTGAGCGGTTTTTAAAACCACTTCTAGGTAAAGAGCGTCCCTTCAAGTACGATTGGCTTTATAGATTCTGTTGCCAAGGATTTTCGGTGTTACATCTCGACAACCAATTTGACCCCATTCGTGTCGTTTCGTGCTCCCCTAGGTATGAAAGAACGCGAGCGCTCATCGAAGAGCTCGATCGGATTGTCATCAATTCTAGCCTCGGCTACGTCGGCGGGCTCGATGTTTTGGCGGCGCGAGATCTCTCGTTTTGTGTTCACTTTCGACAAGCGGATCGTCCCGATGGAGAGCCGTACATAAATCATCCTCTTGAAGTCACTCTAGTTTGCGCGAATGAGTATTGTTTGACGAATGGAGAAGCTCTTAAGGCAGCGTTGCTGCATGATTCGGTCGAGGATCAGCCGGACGTTCTTATTCAGTTACTCGGGGGAGCTGTCTCGGGCGGAGTTAACTTACAAGACGAGGCTCTACGTCTTATCGGCGAACGATTTGGGAAGCGCGTCAGTGAGATGGTAGCTCATCTGACAAATCCTGATTATCGAGAGATGGCGCTTCAGGCCCAGATGAATGGAGATCCTCGAGGAGAGCTTGAGTTAAAGAGGTTGTTTTACAAGCAGCACTTCCTGGATATCCTTGAGCGGGATCCAGAGGCGTTCTTGATTAAGCTGGCGGACTTCTCCCGAAACGCGTTCGAGCTCAGTAGATTGCCGGAGGGAGACAAGCTCAACAGCTTGAGAGCGAAGTACGCCCCCGTCATCCTAGCGCTCGTTGAAAAGCTCAAAGAGGTTCCAGATCAGGGACATCTTCTAAGCCCATGGCGAGACGACCTGCGGGCCAAGTTGTTGTGGGTCTACGCGAGGGATTACGCGAGTTGACCTTAACGCCAGAGGCTCTTCCCTGAGGCACTGGCATCCCTTTTCTCATAAGTTGTTTCGCTTTCTTCGTGGGGATGGTCCGCATAAAGAGCCTTTTACGCTCCTTAGCTTAGAGCTATCCTTGGGAGAGGGGCCCAGCAATGGGTAGTGGCGTTTGCGGCCGGGGGCGTATGGTTAGCCGAATAGAAGATAACTTTCTTGGTAGCTACAAAATTAAACTCGATTCCGCATACCCGATTGATCGGTACATCATGGAGCTGGGAACATGGGAATTGCACGTCGTGCATCTTATTCACAGATTCGTGAAGCCCGGAGACGTGTGTGTAGATGTAGGGGCCAATGCTGGATATCATACGCTTCCGATGGCCGGATCCGTCGGGCCAAAAGGATGTGTCTATGCGTTCGAACCTAACGACATAACCTACACAAAGCTCATAGAGAACCTCGAACTCAATCCGACGCTTAAGGAGCGAGTCTCCGTTGTGAAGATGGGCCTTGCGTCGGAAGAAGGTGAGATGAAGATATTTCAGTCAGGCGCTGAGCCCGGGAACGCCTACATAAGCAACACGTTCAAAGAAGAGCTGTGGAATATGGGGACGGCTGACGACTTTATACGATGTCGGGTTGTCCGCTTAGATTCGTACCTCAAAGACTCGAGCAGAGTGGGGCTGATTAAGATCGATGTCGAGGGGATGGAGTATTCTGTGCTCAAGGGCGCAGATGGTATCTTAAAGCGTGATCAGCCAACTATCATCTATGAGACGCTTCTCAATAATTTCAGTCACGAGTTGATCCTTAAGACGGACGCGTACTTAAGATCTTTGGAGTATGAGGTTCTTGGGATTGATCCGAACACCGACAAGCTAGTTCCGGTCGTCTATCCTAATTTTGGCGCAGACACTGTCGCTATTCATAAGTCGAAATTGGCGAATGCGCCCATATAAGAATTCGAAGGGATTCTTCCTTCTGAGAGGCGTCGCGCTTCCGTTTGGGGTAGTTTTTTTATTGGTACAATCGCTGGTTCTGCTCAATAAGGGGACACGGGCACCAAGGCCGGGGCCCCTCCAGGATTGTTCGAGGGTTGAGACAAGCCGGCGAGGCCGCCGTTCCCCCAGGTGCGCTTGTCGCGGGCGTATTCGACCAGGGATGGGCAGGTCGGGCTAGGCAACAAAAAAGCGCGAGGGGTAGGTTTGTGGCCTATCCACTCGCGCTTCTGACTGAGAATCGAGAATCTCTTAGTACTCTTTGTCGATCTCGTCGTCAGAAACCTTCTCGCCGTTGATGGCGCGGCGGAGAAGTTGGCTTGGTTTGAACTTAACTACGCGACGGGCGCGGAGGATTATGGTCTCGCGGGTCTGAGGATTGCGTCCTCGACGAGCCGGCTTAGACTTAACCTCGTAGCATCCGAAGCCGGAAAGCATGACCTTAGCCTCTTTATCGAGTGCCTCTTTGATGAGCTCGACATAGTCCTCAACAATAGTTGCGGCCTTCTGCTTATCGATATCGATAGCAGCGTAGATAGCGTCAGCAAGGTCAGCTTTAGTTAAACAGTAACGTGCATTGCCCATACAGGAAGATCCCCCAATGAAGGTATCGATCGAAAATCAATTAACGTACTACCTAAGCAATGACAAGTGGTTACACGCAACTAGCGAGAATCTCGTCAAAAAGGGTTCCCTCACCAATCCCACCCATGAGAGGTAAGCTACTGATTTAACGATGGTTTGTCTCTTTAGCCCAAAAGCTCGAAAACAAAACACCGCTATGAAACGGCAGCGAAAACCTCCCCTCAACAGGGGCAAAGGACCCATAAACATCAGATAGCGTCCGTTAGATAAGACGCTTCTAATGGTCGGAAAGGATTCGATAAAATTGTCTATTTTGCGCTGGTGTGTCGGGATTGGCGGTGTCTGGATACCGGCTCCGCGCATGCGCGGAGCCACCAAAGAGCCGACGCTACTCTCCGACTTCAGGAAGAGGACTGAACAGGCTCTCGAGATCTGCTTTCGCCAACTTAAGTGTCGAGAGTCCGTTCTCGTTAACGAGCGCGTCTACGAGTTTGGATTTCTTCTCCTTGAGCGCCATGATCTTCTGCTCAACAGAATCCTCTGTAACGAGTCGATACACGGATACCGTTTTGTTCTGGCCGATTCGATGTGCGCGATCAACAGCTTGACTCTCAACTGCTGGATTCCACCACGGATCGTAGATGATCACGGTGTCTGCAGCCATGAGGTTTAGACCTGATCCTCCGGCTTTCAAGCTTATGAGGAAGAGGCGAACGGACTCGTCGGTCGTAAATTGATCGATCAGCTCCTGACGATTGCGAGTCGCGCCGTCTAAGTAGAGGTGATTAACCTGAATCTCTTCGAGCCATGTACGGATAATGCCAAGCATTCCGCGGAACTGGCTGAAGAGGAGGATCTTACGACCACTTTCAAGCGCTTCCACTACGAGGTCTTTCAACAGATTGAACTTTCCTGATTCGTAACCTTCAAGGTCCTCAAAGGCCTCGATAGAGTTCGGATGGTTACATACCTGCCGGAGTCGGAGGAGGGCAGCAAGGATCGAAACGCTCGCCCCTTGGATTCCCTTCTTTTTAATAGCGTCGAACACCTTCGGCCGAACTTCGTTCAAGATCTGCGCGTACATCTGGCGCTGACTCGGCGCCATGTCTACATGCAGCACGGACTCGATCTTTGGAGGAAGCTCCTTCTCTACGTCTGCCTTGAGTCGACGGAGGATGAAGGGCCGAGTCTTGGCGTTGAGAAGCTGCGCTACGTTGACAGAGGTTCCTCCTTCCAAGATCGGACGCTCGATATTCGCCCGGAAGAATTCGTAGGATCCGAGGTATCCCGGCATCAGGAAGTCCATGATTGACCAGAGCTCCATCGGGCGATTCTCGGTCGGTGTACCGGTCAGCGCTAGGCGGTGCCGAGCGCGGATAGCCTTGGCGGCCTTCGTTGTGGCGGCCTGGGGATTCTTGATATTCTGTGCCTCGTCGAGCACGATATGCGAGAATTCGTATCGCTCAAGCTCGTATCGATCGACGCGAAGGAGCGCGTACGAAGTGAGGACGATGTCCGCGTCCTGTACTTGCTCGAAGAGAGCCTTGCGTCCAGGTCCGTGCAGCATCACCACCGTCATCTCAGGGGTGAATTTCTTGATCTCGTAATTCCAGTTGGTAATAACTGAGGTCGGCGCCACAATCAGAACTGGCTTCTTGACCTTCTTCTTGCCCCGCTTGTCGCGGAGGTGTTGGAAGAAGGCGAGGGTCTGAACGGTTTTTCCGAGACCCATCTCATCCGCAAGTATTCCGCCGAGTTCAAACTCATGCAGGAAGTTTAGCCAGCTAACGCCATCTTCTTGGTAGTGTCGTAGCTTCCCGTGGAATCCTTTCGATGTCGGGACTGGCTTGATCTCAGAGAACGAGGAGAGCTTCGCGTTGAGAGCGGCTAATTTACGGTCTAGTGAAACCGAAAATCCGGCGTCGTTGATTCTTCCAAGGCTGATCGCCTGTGCAAGTGACAGCCGCGTCTTGATTGTATTGCTGACGCGACAGTTAGGATCGACCATTCCCAAGATCGTTCGTAGTTGTGCCAGGTTTCCGCCCGGGATGCGCGCGTAGGCACCGCTATCGAGGCGTGTCCATCGATCATTGTCGCCGCGTGCGTTCTTAAAGACCGCTGAGAGAGGTAGGTTGGCGTTGTTTTGGATAACGGAGACGTGGCAATCGAACCAGTCGATACCGCCACTCTTTTTCTCAGAGGCTTGCATCTCCTCAAGATCGTCGAGATCTTTCTTGGCGGACGCGCCCGAGAGGGCCACTGAGATTCGGAGATCGGCAAATCGGATTCCCTTTTTGACCGCCTCGTACCCCATCAGTTTCCAGGGCTCTTCGAGGGTCTTGTACGATTCGTGCACGAAGTCGAGGGCCGCGTCACCTTGAACGGTATACTTTCGCTGTTCAGGAGTGGTTGAGAATCCGATCGCGGAGAGTTGGGCGAGGTGCTCAGCCTCAAGGCGGCGGTTTCTGAGGAACACTACGTTCGAATTTGAGGGGGGAGTCGGATACTCAAAGTCGATTGTTGCTCCGATCTCGATGCTTCTGTGTGAAGTAAAGTGATCTGAGGCGACGTCTCGTCGCTCGAGGTAGAGGATCGGGGTTGGGTCTTTGACCTCTACTGAGGGCTGGAGCTCAGGATTAACAACCTCAAGGGCGCTGAACTGCTCGGAGCCTAATTCGTTGAGCACTTCAAGGATCGGTCCCACCTGCGGGCGAGTGACGGTGAGGGAGTGGCTCGAACCAAAGATGGAGGCAATTCGCGCCGCCAATGGTGAAAGTCGGTATATCTTTCCCTCAACTAAGCTCCAAAAAGGGCCTGTCCCGAACACATCCTGACTTCGCCTCATCTCGCGGCGCCCGGCGCTCTCAGGGGCGATCCATTTCATGGAGAGCTCGAGAGAGGCTGCTCGCCATTCCGCGTGGAGTCTGGCGCCGATAGTTGAGTGCACCACTGAGATTGGTTGAAGATCCTTGATGTTGAGTACTGTTTCGTACTCTTCGATCAGGCCTAGGATAAGCTCGATGCCCTTGCTTGAGTTGATAAACCAGAGGCGAGAGTTCTCGTCCCAGGAGCCCTCATCCTCAAGTACCTGGAGCAGCAGGTTGTCGAGCGCGCGCGTTGAGGTGTGTTTGAAGCCCTCAAAGATCGTCGGTTCCTGCTCTTGGTCGTCAAATGCAACCTTAATTCCAAGTCGGTCGCTGGAAAGATCTAAGATAATAGATACGTGTGGGGTATAGGCTGTTGGTGTCGCGGAGGCCTCTGAACTCGCGGTCGAGGTTTCGAGGGAGTGCACATCTCGGATCGCTTGGGCTACCTCCTGAGGGGAGCTTGAGTTAACGCGAAAAGTTGATTCTCTCTCTCCGAAGCCACCCCGTGGTTCGAAGAAGTCGAGATCTGCTGCTCTCCAAAGAAGGGCTACCGCATGCGGACACCACTGCTCCTGCATATCTCCTTGGGTGCAGCACGTGCACGTTGCGTCGACCTCGTGCGCTGAGATTATAGAAAGAGACACGGTGTGAGTGGTGTTTTCGTCTTCGCGAACGACACCTGAGATTGCGTGTGCCGAACTACTGAGGTCGGCGATCATGTCCTGCGATGCCCAGCCGATGCCACGCTCTACGACGGAGAAGGGGGCCAGTTTTTTAAGGTGGCTGAGAATCTTTGATTTCGATGACGGATGAGAGCCAATCATCCGAGCAGGATAGCACACGGTGTCTGCTTAGGGCACTGGCTACGTAAAAAAGACCTTGGTTTTAGTCTCTTGAAGAGGTCTAAGAGTGTCCCGTAGAGCGGGGACGTTTGGGCCAAAGGGGCAAAGCGGGCTCTTTTATCTCGCAGGGTGGTGAAAAATGATTTCCTTTTGCGCGTTTCGATGGTTTGGCCGCAACCCCGTTGGGGTCGTCAAAAAAACCTTAGCGTATCTCAGTGGATACGCCTCCGGGTTTTTGCCAAGGCCGACTCGTTTCGCCAGAGCCCTCAAAACGCTCACGACGGAACCTTTTTTCACCGTCCCGCGAGTGAAGAGCGATTTTAGTAAGCCATTACTTCCGTTTATCCTCACGGCGCTATAACATAGCGCCCATGGAAAGACAGGTTTCGTTCCCCCGTGAGAAGATAAAGATCCTCCTCCTTGAGGGGGTTCACCATGCCTGCGTAGATAGGCTTCGTGATGCCGGATATCAGGCGGAGCTCCTGAAAAATGCCCTCAGTGAAAATGAGTTGATTAAAAAGATTTCGGGGGTCCACTTTCTCGGTATTAGGTCCAAGACACAGGTGACTAAACGGGTCTTAGAGGCGGCAGATAGTCTTTTAGCGGTTGGGTGTTTCTGTATCGGTACTGATCAGGTTGATCTGAGCGCGGCTGCCCATCACGGTGTCCCGGTGTTTAACGCCCCATTTAGTAACACCCGAAGCGTAGCGGAGCTGACCCTCGCTGAAATGGTTATGCTCGCCCGTCGAGCGGCTCATAAGAGTCAACTTCTTCATCGGGGAGTTTGGGAGAAGTCTGCGGAAAGGTGCGTTGAGGTTCGAAACAAGATCGTGGGCCTCGTAGGATATGGCCACATAGGGCCGCAAGTCGGACTGCTCGCGGAAGCCTTCGGAATGAAGGTGTATTATTACGATATCGTTGGAAAGCTGCCGTTTGGAAACGCAACTCCGGTATCAAGTTTACATGAGCTCTTAAGCGTATCTGATTTCGTCACTTTGCACGTGCCGGAGACCCCTGAGACTCGCAATCTTATCGGCGCTCGTGAGATCTCGAAGATGAAAGATGGCGCATTCCTCCTCAACTTGAGCCGCGGCAAGGTCGTAGACTTGGAGGCGGTGAAAGAGGGTGTGAAGACTGGTAAACTCGGTGGTGTCGCCGTGGATGTGTTCCC
This sequence comes from uncultured delta proteobacterium, assembly GCA_903920005.1. Taxonomy (GTDB): domain Bacteria; phylum Bdellovibrionota_C; class UBA2361; order UBA2361; family OMII01; genus OMII01. Next base: position 8,144 of record CAIXKI010000143.1, on the reverse strand, counting down.
CGAGGAGCCGGCATCAAACGATGAGGTATTCGCCTGCCCGTTAAGTGGCCTTGATAACGTGATCCTAACTCCACACATCGGAGGAAGTACGCTTGAGGCTCAACGAAATATTGGCCTTGAGGTTGCGGCAACGGTACTGAAGTTCATCGAGGTCGGAAGCACGACAGGTTCTGTAAACTTCCCGCAGGTTGAGTTGCCGCTTGTTCGTGAGAGCCACCGAATATTGAATATTCACCGCAACGTGCCTGGCGTGTTGAGCTCGATCAATACGATCATCGCGGGCAAAGGTGGAAATATTCAGGCGCAATACCTGAATACTCTCGGTGAGGTTGGATACCTCATCGTTGATGTTGATCAGCAGATATCTTCAGCGGTGAAGGGAGAGATCGATCAACTCCCTACCAGCATTAAAACGAGACTCTTATTCTAAGGCGCATATGGCGACAGCGGTGATCGGAGCGGGTGTCGCCGGATTGGTGGCAGCGTACGAATTGGTTAAGACCGGAGAGCGGCCCATCATCATTGAGCCATCCACTCCGGGAGGAATGCTTCGCTCAGTTCAGCACGATGGATTTACTCTAGAGGCCGGGCCGAATGTTCTCGTTGAACGTCCCGATGTCGTGCAATTATTTCGAGAATTAGGACTTAAAGACGATGTCTGTTATCCGGCTGTTCAGCCCTACGGGCAGTTTGTGTGGTGTGACGGCGAGGCGCGTAAGGTGCCTTCTGGCGTTGGCGAATTGATCCGAAGCTCCCTCTTTCCTTGGAATATCAAGCTTTCACTTCCCGGAAGGCTCTTACTGCCTGGTGTCATCAAACCCAAAGCGGAAGACGTATCTATACTTGAATTTTTCACCCCCTTAATCGGGGCTCAAGTAACGAAAAATCTCCTCGATCCCGTTCTAAAGGGGATATACGGTGGAGATGTGGCGAAGTTGAGCGCTCGGTCGATCTTCCCGGGTCTCTGGAGCGCTGCGGAGCGGGGGCTCTCTTTGCTTGGATATATGCGACGAAGGCCCCGTGGTGGAAAGCCTGCGATCTTCGTTGTAAGGGGAGGCATTCAGCGCATCGCTGACGCGTTATGGGCGCGCCTAAAAGATAATGTCGATCTCATCCCGGCTCGAGCGGATAGTATCGCAAGGCACGACGGAGGTGGGTACGTCGTGAACTGCTCAAACGGCCAGCAACTGTCCGTAGAGTCTTGTATCGTTACGAGCGCTGGGGCGAGCCTCGCGGGGCTCGTAAAAGAGCTCGATAAAGACCTTGGCTCGTATATCTCCGCCCAACAGTATGCGAGCCTAACTGTTGTTCATTTTTCGGTGCCGAGGAGTGAACCGCTTATTAAAGATGCGTTTGGAATACTCTTCCCCGGGGGTATGCCAGAAAATCTCCTTGGAGTAATGTTCAACTCACTCATATTCCCGCACGTTGCTCCCCCGGATAAGCACATCCTCACCGTCATCGTGGGTGGTGCTCAGGCGGGTGATGCGCGACCTGATGAGTCGCGATTGCGTGAACAGGTTCCACTTCTCTTGAAGCGATACCTCGGTGTGGCGTCGGCAGAGTGCCTGCGGATTACCCAGTGGCCGCGAGCGATTCCGCAGCTTGTGGTGGGGCACCATAAGATTGTCGCTGAATTCGACCGGGTGGAAGCTGCGAACCCAGGCGTGGCGTTTGTGGGCGTTGATCGCGGGGGTATCGGAGTTTCAGATCGTGTTCGCTTAGCGAAAAGTGGTGTTGAACGAGTAAGGACAGTAAAGAACCATGGATAAAAAGTCGTGTGAGATAGGGTGTCGAGGTTCAAAGGATCGAATCGGAGTTTTAATCGCGCAGCTTGGCACTCCCGAGGCGCCGACAGCCAAAGCGGTGCGTCCATACCTCCGCCAGTTCCTTTCTGACAGGCGAGTAATCGAAGTTAACCGAGTGCTGTGGTGGCTCTTGCTTAATTGCCTTGTGCTTGTCACTCGTCCGCGGCGATCCGCCCGGCTGTACGCGCGTATTTGGGGAAAGGAAGGATCTCCGCTCCTCACTATTACTAAAAAGCAGACAGAGGGCGTGGCAAAGCGCTTAAAGGCGGAAAATCCCCATATCGAGGTGGAGTTTGGGATGCGATACGGCAATCCTAGTTTGGAGAGCGCGGTAGATCGTCTGATTGAGAAGGGGTGTTCAAAGATCCTCCTTTTCCCGATGTATCCACAATATTCAGCCGCCACGACCGCATCGACGTACGACGCGGTTTTTCCGCACATCTTAAAGCGTCGATGGGTTCCAACTCTTCGTGTCGCGGAACCGTACTTCGCGCATCCTAAATATATCGAAGCGCTCGCGACAACGATCAATGAACACTGCGCGTCGCTCCCGTGGAAGCCCGAACGTTTGGTGCTCTCGTATCACGGTATTCCAGAGAAGTACGTGAATAAGGGGGATCCTTATTGCTGTAGTTGTTTGGAGACGACAGGAGCTTTATTACCTCAGCTCGCTCTTCCCACAGAGACGGTGATACACACCTTTCAGTCCCGCTTTGGTCGAGATCCGTGGCTGACCCCGTATACCGATGAGACCCTTGAGGAGCTTGGACACTCAGGTGTTAAAAAGATAGCGGTTTGTGCCCCGGGCTTTACCGCCGACTGTTTAGAGACCCTCGATGAGCTCGGGAACGAGGGGCATGAGCAGTTCACGGAGGCTGGTGGGGAGGAGATCTCCGTGGTGCCTTGTCTCAACGATCACCCGGTATGGCTCGACGGAATGACAGCCATTATTAGGGAGGAGCTCGGTAGTTGGTTGGATGGTGAGGCTCGAAAGGTGAACGATTGTGCGATTACCTGTCCCCTTAAGCGGGTTGCTTGAGGTAAGCATAGGGCATGAAGAAGAGCACTCAACTCATTATAGGATGTGTCATTAGTGGCGCGATGTTGTATTTCGCGTTTAAAGATATCGACTTCACGAAAGTGGGGCAGAGCCTTTCCGGCATTAGGTTGTGGCCGATCGTGCTCTTCCTCATCTTCGCGGCCGTCCATCTTTTTACGCGTTCGCTTCGGTGGCGCTACCTTTTACCACCGGTGGAGGGGCCCCAGGTTCCGGTTCGGACGTTGTTTGACGCCTTTATGCTCGGGAGTTTCTCAAGTCTTGTTCTGCCAGGCCGGGTTGGGGAGTTTATCCGCCCCCTGATCCTTTCGAGATGGTCGTCCTACTCATTCGGTTCCTCATTCATCTCGGTGGTGATCGAGCGCTTCTTTGATCTCTCCGCGGTTCTTATATCGTTCGCGGTGATTGCGACGCTGCCCTTGCCGCTCCCTGAGTGGGCTACTATTGCGGCGTACTCTCTCGGAGGGATGGCTCTTTGCCTATTGTTGTTCATGTTGGCGAGCTGTGTAATGCCCTCGTTTATTCGATCGGTGGTGGCGTTATTTTTGAAGCCTCTCCCCGCAGGTGCGTCGAAGGTCCTCGGTAAATTTTTGAATGATCTGATAGATGGTGCCGCGGTTATCAAAACTCCCGCGCGAATGTTTGCCATCGTAGGCTTAACGGTAGTTATTTGGGCGACCGCGTATCTCCAATTTTGGTCCGTTTTTCTCATGTTTCCCGAGCAGCCCTCGCTTCTTCTCATGAGTGTGGCGGTTGGAGTGTTTGTGGCTCTTGCGATCGCTATCCCATCAGCACCGGGCTTTGTCGGAGTGTGGCAGCTTGGGTGCGTTGAGGCATGTAAGCTTTTTGCCTATCCTGACGCGGACGCTCAGGCGTTTTCGCTTGTCAGTCACTTTATATCCTACGTTGTTCCAGTGGGTATAGGATTCTGGTTGCTGACCATTCACGGTATGAGCTTTGGAGATCTTAAGAAGACTGCGCGGCAGAATGCGTGATGCTTGTGTGTGGCGCTCCGCTCTGCGTTTTAGCGCTTCGATTCCGGACTTCGTAGACCTCCGAGGCATTTGTACCCGCTGTTTCTGCTGAGGTGCTTATCTGAACGGTGCTCTTACCGGTTGTCACGAACGGGTTTATGAGTCTCGGAAAGCTTAATGACCTTTTTTGAAGAGTGCTTACTCTGCGCCGCTGGTTGGGGAGGAGCCTTCACCTTTGGTGGTCTTGGTGGGGCTAGTTTCCTTCTACCTAGGAGTAACGTTTCAATCGCCTTGAGAATATTCGCTAAGAACGCGATGAGTCGCCCGAGTGGCCCACCCTCGTACTTGTAATACGGGTTGGTGAGAATGCCATTGGGCTTTGAACTCACGGCCCGTCGACCAGGAGAATCCTTGTTTATTTGGTCGCGGAGCGTTGAGATCGTTGGGGAGGGAATAAGGTTTGAGAGTGTACGTGTCTCTGAGCGACGGCTTAAACGTGCGACTGGAATCGATTGAATTGAGGCTGAAGAGAGATCTGTGTTTGAGTGCGCGGGCTCTTTGTCTGGAGCGACGGTGCGCAAACTCGAGAGGTCGTTTGCCTCTTGCGGAGTCGTCTGAAGATTTCTGGTTCTATCGCTCATAGAGTCACACGAACCTAACCTATCACATTATGGCGATCTGGCTAGGAAATGTGCTCTAACGGTTCGGATCGGTAGTCATGAGTAGGGTGGTAGGGCAGGAAATCTTGCGGCGCACAGGGATCATGGAAGGTATTCGTTTGTTTGAGACGGCGAGGAAATCCTTAATATATCTGAGAGGATATGTGTACGGCGGTTCTAAGAACCCGTTAGAAGGGCACTTACGGAAAGACTAATATTCCGCCCCGTTATTCAAGTCCAGTCGCTAACATGATCCAGCGGTGCTCTACCGGGGCTCCAGAGCGTGGACTTATCGAGGACGAGGCCCAGCTGCGCGCTTTAAAGATGAAATGGATGCGGCCGTCTGACGCGCGAGCCCCCTCGGGAGGATTCGGGTCTTGTGCTCCTGCTCGTACCGAGAGCTTGACGACCGAATCGAACGGCAGGCTGCCGGATCCATCCAAGAGATTCATCGTAACGAACTTTCCATCGGGAGAGAGTACCGCTTCGATCGTCGTAAAATCCTGTAGCTGCGCTATTTCATGACGACTCAGCTGTTCCCATCCTTGGGTTCTAAGCTGCGTGAATACTTGAATAGCTACTCGTCGGACGAATCCCGCAAAGGTGTTCGCCTTCGCGTTGAGCAGGGTGATATCGCCATCAGGTAGATTGGGGAGGTGATCGCTTATGCCCGCTGCACCCAAAAACGCGGCGCCACTTCCCGGTGGTCTTGAAAAAGCGGAATACTTTGAAAGATCGCTCTGGTTCGAGGTTGGATTTTTGGAGGGAAGCTGTTTCGCAGGAGGGGCTCCGAATTTCTCAGAGAGCGTGGCGGCGTCGAGCTTCAGATCTTTCAGCGCTAGGTGTTTGAGAGGTGGCGTCTTTTGCTGAGGTTCCTTATCCAGCTTGGCCGAGGGGGCCTTCTCTTGAGGTTGCTGTTTGTTCTGAGTTTGAGGTTCAGGAGGTTGTGGCTTTGGTTGTTGTTCAGCTGGCTTTTGCTGAGCTGGCTTTTGCTCCGGTTGTTGCGAAGATTTCTCTCCGGATCTCTCGCTCGGTTTCCCCGGAAGTCCTCCGTTGTCTCCACGTTTAACCTGCTCTTTGACCGCGATGGCGTTGTCGTCGGAGAGCCTGTTGGTTTGTTCTGGAGGGCGGATAGATTTGGCCTCCGAGGGCGAGACGATCTCCTTTTTCGGACTCTTGACGGGGGGTAGCTCAACCGTGACGTCAATAACGGTGGGAGCAGGAAAGTGCCTCTCGCGGCCCATCAAAAGTGCAATAACAAATAGGAGATGGAGCGCTATCGAGACCGATAACCCGATCGTATTCTCACTGCTGTATCCCGTAGACTTGCCGCTAATCATCTGATGGCGTAACGTTACCAAACGCGGGGCGCAAGTAACAGTATGGCCCTGGTCATAGGGGGTTTTTAAGTGCCCCTCTATCTTTACATTAGGGAGTGAAGAAAGATGCTAAGCCCCATGGAATTAGGTGTTGTTGGAGTCCTCGTGGTGCTTTTGTTTGGCACTAAACGGTTGCCCGAGCTTGGATCTGGACTAGGAAAGGCGATCAGTAATTTCAAGCGTTCATACAAAGAGAGCGCGGAGATCGATGTAACTCCATCGACGACCAAGAGCGAGTCTGCTTCTAAAGAAGAAGTAAAGTAAGGAACTCCGAGCGCGCTACGCGTTGCCGACGCTCCGGGCTGCTTCTATCCGATACGTCTGGATCGTTTTTATCGAACCGAGAAAATTCTCGCTGAGAAATATTTAACCTTCGAGAGGTCGAGTGAGTCGTCTTCGGTCTCGTCTCCGCTTTCGCCACGATTGTTCACGAGCGCGACCGTAAACGGAATGGTCTCTTTCGGAGCGATTGATGCTTCGCGAGCGTTGAGAGAGGACTGAAATCTTCTCACGGTCTCCAGAGAGAGGTCCGCTATCTTTTCATTTCCGAGGGCCGACCTGAGTGGAGCTCGGGAGCTGAGTACTATTTCCCCTCGGTCGTTAAAGCCTAGAGCCTCAACCTCTACCCCTACGATACTTTTACCGGTCTCGTTGGTTATCGAACCTGTTACGACGCCAATAGTCTCTTTGGACCGAGTCTTCTTGAACTTGAACGAGATGTTTCGAACGCTCAGTTTGTTAGGAGGGAGGTGGGAGACGGATTCTTTAGCGAATGACGGTAATGCTGCGTTTGCCAGGGCGTCGATTGATTGAGGACTGATTCGAGCGGTGTAGGAAAGGCCTAGAAGGGCGACCATGACACCTAAGATCGGAAGGCTCATTGATATGAGACCCTGTGTACGAGGGGAGAACCGTCGGCCCTGAGCGGCCACTGAAGCAAGGTCTGTCTGAACAGTCTCGGATCGGCGAGGTGGAGTCGGTCGGTATGCTTCGGTAGTTGGAGACTCTATCTTGGCTTGAACCGGCTTTGACGGTTGCGGTGTTGGATCTGAGAGCACGAACTTACGAGGGGAGGGCTCTTCGGTGTGGTTAATGGTTACTGGCGCAAGTACCGGCGCAATTGTTGCCTCAATCGGGGTGCTTGATTGAGCGGGGATGGTCTCTGACTCTGAAGAATCTTCAGCGTCGAGAAAACCTTGAGAGAGGAGCGATAGTTCCGAACGAGGGGTCGGGGATGACTTTGTCGTTGATTGTTGTTCGTTGCTTCTTTCCTCGGTGGTTGGCCTAATTTGCGATACCGACTGAGCGTTGTTTGGTGAAGCGGCCTTGGGTGCAGCCACGCCAAGGGCCGAGGGCGCTGAGTAAGTTGATGGCTGTGAGTGTGATGGCTGTGAGTGTGATGGCTGTGAATATGATGGCTGTGAGTGTGATGGCTGTGAATATGATGGCTGTGAATATGATGGTGCGCTGATTGAGAAGTCTGATGGTTTAATCAGCGACTCTTGGTTTACGGCTCGGTTGGTCACGGGGGCTGTACGACTAAAGGATGAAGCGTTGTTGCGGGTAAGCGATTGAACTTGTAGAGGCCCTGGCCTTGTATCTGATGCGGAATCCTTGAGAACAAAGACATCATCGCATCGGGAACAATGAAATCGGGGTGTCTCAAGGGCTGCTACCGCCGCGGTTTCGACCGCGAAGCTGGTTTTGCACGATGGACAAGCCACTACGATATGGGGGGCTGGAGCCTCAAATCCGATCCGGGGGCTTTTTGTTCCGACGGACTCCATATACGACGCCTTTGGAAGCATGATACCGGTACTTTGGAAACCTTAGCCTCTTAGGCCGAAACCACCTCAAAGACCCTTGGGTCTAGAAGGCATTTTGGCCCCTCTACTACCTTAAGATGCCCCTCGGGAGGCGACGTCTTGGGGTATAACGGATTTTTTGCTCTGTCGGGGAAGTTCCCCAAAGATTACGCAGGAGTATAAGGTCTACGGGGAAAGTGCACTAGGTATTATTTTTATCCTGTTAGGATTTTGCGCCAAAATTTTTTACAAAGCCTTCCTCGTGGTCCCTAAAACGAGTACCGTTCCCTGCGTCATGTCTCGTCGTCGTTTCCCACCGCAGCATAGAAAAGAAGCTCCCTCTCACGGTGATTTCGTGATGGGGCGTAATTGCGCGGACGAGATCTTAAAGCGCGCGCCGGAGCGAATAATCGAGGCCTATATAGCTGAGTCTCGTGATGATTCTCAGGGCGGGCGACGGCG
>CAIXKI010000142.1 GCA_903920005.1 uncultured delta proteobacterium | reverse complement strand
GATACTGGCGCTCTTGTCGGAGAAGAGGATCTCGTTCTTCATGAGGCGGTAAAGGCGCAGACTGAGCTCGCCATGAAACAGAGCGATCTCATTCTCGTAGTCTTCGACGGCTTGCACGGACTCCATCCTCTCGACAGCGAGGTCGTTGATCTCGTGCGACAGATGGACAGGCCAACTATCTACATCGCGAATAAGTGTGAAAAACCTTCCGCGGCGATCACCGCCACAGAACTGTACGGATTGGGGCTCGAGGAGATTTTGCCATTAAGCGCCGCGCATCGGCGTGGAATCAAGGAACTTCTCGCCAAGATGGAGAGCCTTGTTGGCCCTTCAGACCTCGTTCAAGAGCTCGTGGATGGAGAAGATGACCGGTACGACGCCGGAGACGACGAGGATGGAGCCCCGGTTGCGTATGAAGAGCTCGCCGTGGACGCGGAGCTGTCTGAGCAGGCGACGATTAGTGAGGAGCGAAACTCAGATCGCGCGGTAAACATCGCAATTATCGGAAAACCGAACGTTGGAAAGAGCACGTTTGTAAATCGCCTTTTAGGTGAGGAGCGGATGATCGTTTCTCCGATCGCGGGAACGACACGGGATAGTATCAAGAGTGACCTTACTCGCAACGGACAACGATTTGAGATAGTCGATACTGCGGGTCTTCGCAAGAAGGCTGGCGTGAAGGATAACTCCGTTGAGAGATTTAGTAATATTCGTACGCTTCGCTCGCTCGCTCAGAGTGATGTGGCGGTGTTTCTTCTCGACGCTTCTGAGGGAGTTCCAACCGAGCAAGACGCGAGGATCGTGGGGCTTGCCCATGAAAAAGGTAAGAGCCTCGTAATCGTTGTAAATAAGTGGGATCTTATCGAGAAGGACCCTCGTATCGCCGAAGCGTACCGTCAGGCCATTCGTGGAGTGTTTAAATTCGCGGCGTATGCGCCGGTAATCTTCGTGTCGGCATTAACGGGGCAACGATGTCTCGCCGTGTTCGATGAGGTGAGCAGGGTAGACGCGGCGTCGAGGATTCGCCTCTCGACAGCGGATGTTAATAAGATATTCACCGACGCCTTCCTGACTAAGCCTCCACCTGTCTATCGAGGAGTCCCGATCAAGTTACTCTACGCGACTCAGGCAGCGACGAATCCACCGACGTTTGCGGTTTTCGTTAACCACCCAGATCGCTTGCGATTTAATTATGAGCGGTACTTAAAGAATACGTTGCGAAAGCGGTTCCCGTTTCCAGGATGCGATATTCGAATACTCTTCCGACGACGAAGTCGAATCACGAATCAGCGACGTAGAGCAGCGTAAGGCTACTTAACCCCGATATCAGAGATAACGCAGATTCTCTGTTTCGTGGCCTTCGGGACCATCGCGTGCATCTCGCGTACGTTCTTCTCTTTGATGTCGAGTAAGATTACTGATTTCGGATCCGTCCTCAGTACAAGGTACTCTTGCAGTCGTGAGCCCTTTTTTGATTCCTTGATGAATTGATCAAGGAGTTTTAAGGGCTCGTCCTCAGTTTTAGTCTCTTGAATCTTCGTAACCTCAGAAGAGAGTAGGATAACGCTGTTGGGCTTCAAGCACTCACTCTCGGGTTTGATGAACGTCCCGACAAGGGGGGTGGTGACAGGCTTACCGTTGAGCATGAGTTCGTCGTTTTCAACCAAGTAGGGGCGGATAACTTTCGCGACCTCGGGATTCAGTTGGTTTGCCGCAAGGATTGCGGCGATGCTGCCCGTTCCTTTGACGATCTCGTTTATGCCAGAAAAGCCAAGGAGAGATGGAGCTTCTCCAGGAGTCGATCCCTCGGTCACGACCGTTAGGTAGGGATTGTTGTTATCAACACTGACGATCGTTTTTTGTCCTATTCCGAGCGTGAGGTTGCCAGAGATCTTGTAGATTTTGTCGTTGATGATGATCTCTGAATACGTAGGGGGTTGAGCTTGTGCGTCAAATTTTATGAAGACGTGATGGGCGCCTTGCGCGGACATGGTCTCTAGATTGAACTCCTGTGGGGAGACCGCGGGGCCGTCGACGATAAAGAGCCCTTGCGCGTTACTCTTCGTACCCAAGATGACTTTTGTTGCCCCGTTGGTGTGCTGGTAAACCCCCGAGGCCCGGGTAAGGATGAAATCCGCGCAGGCCATGGGAGTCCTCGCCAACACAGTGACCGCTGAGGCAAGGAGCGCAGAGGCAAGATAAAAAGGTCTTCGAGTCATCGATAGTATCCGACAAAAAGGGGATATTCGGCCTATAGGGGTCATCGGCACTAAATACCGATGTCCATTAGCTGTACTTTGTTCTTGCCCCTTGAGAAAGTAATAAAGCATGATGGGGCACCAAAAGGAGCGACCCTTTTTGCAGAAACGAAGTTTTATAAACGGATGGAGTGCCTGTGATTCTCATTCTCGATTTCGGCTCCCAGTACACCCAACTAATAGCCCGCCGCGTGCGTGAGTTTAATGTTTACAGTGAGGTGAAGCCTTGCACCTCGGACCCAGCTTCGGTTGACCTGTCCAAAGTTAAGGGGCTGATCCTTTCGGGCGGTCCTGCCAGCGTGACAGACGCCGATGCCCCAGCGTTTAACTCCGAGTGGCTTTCTCTGAACGTTCCGATACTAGGAATTTGTTACGGGATGCAGCTCCTGGCGCATCATCACGGGGGAACGCTTGGGAGGGGCGCGGCTCGCGAGTACGGTCCCTCAACGGTTACGATTGAATCGTCTTACGGCATCTTCGACTCGTGGAAGAAGGGTGAGCGCCTCGCTGTATGGATGAGTCACGGTGATCACGTGGAGAAACTCCCGTCCGGATTCGTCTCCGCGGCTTCGAGTGGTGGAGCTCCGATTGCGGCGATGTATCACGCGACGAAGCCGATCTTCGCGTTGCAGTTTCATCCTGAGGTGGTGCATACGCCCGAAGGAAAAACTCTCTTGAAGAACTTCGTGTACGGAAGCGCGAAGTGTGCCCCCGATTGGACGCCTGAAAACTTCATCGAACAGAGCGTGAAGCGTATAGCAGAGCAGGTGCCCGCGCCCGCGCAAGCGATCTGTGCTTTGTCGGGAGGCGTCGATTCGACGGTAGCCGCGGTGCTTGTCGCCCGGGCTTTAGGAGAGAGGCTGCACTGCTTCTTCGTCGATACCGGATTGATGCGAAAGAATGAAGCGGCGTCTGTGATGGCGCGCCTTAATGAGCTCGACCTCAGCGTTACCCTCGTCGACGCTCGGGAGCGATTCTTAGGGGAGCTTAAAGGGGTATCCGATCCTGAGAAGAAACGAAAAATAATCGGACGAGTCTTTATCGAGGTTTTTGAGGAGCACGCCAAATCCTTGAAGGGAGTGACTCATCTGGTACAGGGAACGCTCTATCCTGATGTGATAGAGAGCGTCTCTGTACGGGGGCCTTCGGCTACCATAAAGACCCATCACAACGTTGGAGGATTGCCGGAGCGACTTAAGTTCTCCCTGATTGAGCCGTTTAGAGAGCTATTCAAAGACGAGGTGCGAGTGCTCGGCCGAGAGCTTCATATGCCTCAAGAGATCCTCCAAAGACAACCGTTCCCTGGGCCAGGGCTTGCGGTTCGCATACTTGGAGAGATTACGCCGGAGCGAGTACGAACATTACAAGAAGCAGACCACATCTTCCTCGAAGAGGTTCGAGCGGAGGGGCTCTATGCGGGATTGTGGCAGAGTTTCGCCGTATTGCTCCCGGTAAAGAGCGTTGGTGTTATGGGAGATGGTCGAACCTATGAGGAGACTATCGCCTTGAGAGCTGTGCACTCCGAGGATGGTATGACGGCGGACTGGGCATTCTTGCCAGAGTCGCTCCTCCGTCGAGTCAGCAATCGAATCGTGAATGAGGTAAAGGGTGTGAATCGTGTGGTGCTTGATATCTCCAGTAAGCCACCAGCCACGATTGAGTGGGAGTGATTTGTCGGGCGTAAGTTTTGCAAAGTCACCAAGCCATTGATTTGTAGGGGGCGCGAAATTACGGATGCACGTAAGCAGCGCACGCTCTTCTTGTTTAGCTACCTCAAGGTAGTAGGCACGGGCCCTCTGTTTGGCTAGGATATCATCGATGCGGCTCATAGTCGTTGATGGTCGTGCTCATCTCAGGATATAATTTCAAAGGCTTTGATGTTTTACCTCGTTGCTACGGCCTGAAAAATGCCCCCGACACTGAGCTCATTTCAATGACCCCACCGCCTTCCCACCTGTCACATCCCAAGTATCGCCCCGATATTGATGGATTAAGAGCCGTTGCTGTTTTAGCTGTTGTTACCTTTCACGCATTTCCTACTTGGATGAAGGGAGGATTTCTTGGCGTTGATGTCTTCTTCGTGATCTCAGGTTTTCTGATCTCCACAATTATTTTTGAGAACCTAGATAGGGGGACGTTCAGCTTTTCTGAGTTTTACGTTCGGCGTGTTAGACGGATTTTTCCTGCACTAGTTGTCGTTTTGCTAGCTTGCTTAGGCTTTGGTTGGTTTGTTTTGCTTGCGGATGAGCTTAATCAGCTAGGCAAGCATGTCGCCGCGAGCGCTGGCTTTGTTTCGAATTTTGTTTCAGGGAGTGAGGCGGGTTACTTTGACAATTCCGCGGAGACCAAGCCGCTGTTACATCTTTGGAGCCTAGGCATTGAAGAGCAGTTTTATATCGTCTGGCCGTTGCTTTTATGGTTTGCGTGGAAAAGGAAGTTTAATCTCCTGACGCTCGCTGTTGTAGTGGCCCTCGTATCGTTTTATCTGAATGTAAAAGGAATGAAACATGATTCAGTCGCCACTTTTTACTCTCCTCAAGCGAGATTTTGGGAGTTGTTGTGTGGAAGTATTTTGGCTTGGTTCGTACTCTACAAGAAGAATTCTTTTGCGAACATATTCTCAAAGAGTGGTGGCTGGCTTGCCAAAGTTATCTATCGCCAGGAGATAAAGTCCGACGGTAGAAGGTTGCCTAGCGTTCTTTCCTTGTTAGGTTGTTTGCTTTTGGCTTACGGCTTTTGGAACACCAGTAACACTTTAAGTCCTCCAGGCACGTGGGCTTTGGTGCCGGTTCTAGGCGCTGTCTCTATCATCTTAGCGGGTCCTAAGGCTTGGATTAATCGAAATATTCTTTCCAACCAGATTGCGGTTTGGTTTGGCTTAATCAGTTTCCCTCTCTACCTTTGGCATTGGCCGTTGTTGTCTTTTGCCAGGATAGTAGAGAATGAAGAGCCTAGCCTTACTATACGCATTACGGCTGTTGTGCTTTCCGTTGCGCTCGCCTGGCTCACAGTGACATTGATTGAAAAACCGTTTCGGTTTGGAAGTCAAAGAATTGGACTAAAGGTCGCTACGCTTTGCGGGTCAGTTTTCGTAATCGGCATTACTGGTTTAGTTGTTAGCCATGTTGATTTTTCTCGTTCGCACGGCTGTGAAAAATTAGCAATTAAGAGGAAAGGCTTTGAACACGCCTTCGGATCTTCTCTAGCTTGGTACCGGGGGAAGAACGATTGGTTATATCTGGGTAACGCCTACGACAACACGGTGGCGAAACTTAAGCTGACTATTGTTCCTCAGGATAGCCAAGTTGAATCAACTAAGGAGTTTTTTGCCAGCATCGCGGCAGCTAGTTCTAAGCACAATACAAGGCTTGTTTTGATTGTTGGCCCGAATAAATCAAGCATCTATCCAGAATATTTGCCTGATGAGCTTCTTCCATCACCTAAAAAGTATAGTAGCTTCTTTTTGGAAAAGCTAAAAGAAGTGCCCAATCTTGCTGTGTATGATCCAACGATCGATTTGCTGGCTCTAAAACAATCAGAGGGATTTCTGTATTCGAGGACCGACACGCACTGGAATAACAAGGGCGCTTTCCTGACTTATTCTGGTTTTTCAAAACTACTTGACCTGCCAGTCCCGAAAGTCGAATTTCAAAACGGCTCTGCTCGCGGTGGTGATCTAATCGGAATCTCTAAGTTGAAAGACTTCCCTCTACATGCTGAGGACAACTGGGTCGTTGTTTGGAACGATAAGCCTGTACGGACAGAAAAAGTAATATCAAATGAGCAAAAGACTACGTTTCGCTCAGCCATTCTTGTGGCAAATGAGAAGCCCCTTTCAGATAAGTATGTTTGGGTCGTTGGTGACTCGTTCGCGGACCCCTTAAAGCAGTACTTCAATGCCACCTTTAAGGAAGTTCGTTATCTCGGTCATTGGGCGCATAAGCCTGAGGATTGGGCTTTGGAGTTAGCCAACGCCGATAAGAAGCCAGATATGATTGTAGTTGTTAGAGTAGAGCGATCGTTCTAAATTTCACGACTTGAGGTGATTAGGTTGTGCGTTGTGTTGTTCTACGTACGCGCCACCTGACTCTCGGATGACGAAGTAAGCAGTTGGGAGATTCCTGTCAAGGTTTGTTATGTTCCCTACACAGCGGGTAAGAGCTATACTTTAACCATCGCTTGAGCGGCAGGAAGTGTTTTCAGGCTACGACAAAAAGTCACCCTCCCAACGTAGGGGGACACAAGTGCTTGTCAGTATACAAAAGTTCTTACGTTGTGAGTACGTGGGAGTAGGGGCATTCTTCATGGAAGAGGTATGGTCAAAAACTTTCGAGGTCGATGGACGGGAGTTCGAGGCAGTTTTTATGCGTCGCCCCTTTCGTGAGGGACTTGAAGTTCGAATTGAGGTGGATGGAGAGGTACTCTCGATCGCCGAATTTGGATTCGGTGAGACGGCTCTCCTTGAGAAAGCAAAGACAATGGTCGCCGATCACCTCAAACAAAAGTAGGTGGAATTTTGGAGCCGAATCGACACGAATCACGGCACTTTCGATCGGAGGCGCTTCGCGCGCCCGAAACCGGCCTTGAACTTAAGCGAGTGGACACAGTGCTCTTTCTCCTTGAGCGCGGCCCCCTTCAGAGATCGCTCGCGAACATCATGACCTGTGCGGCCGTTCATCGCGCGGTAACCGTAGAGCGTGGGGCTCCCCCCGAGCTGAAAGTTCTGCAAGAAAATGTCTTTTGTAACTCGTTCCACGGCTTTGGAAAAAATACCTTTGTAGAGAACATCGCCCGCGGGTCTCACGCGCTTCTCTTAACAGGAGCCACCCTTTACAACCGAGAGATGGCGAGTCTCGTAGGTGCCTACGCTCTAAAAGGCGCTACGCTGGAAGGGTTTCCATCTCTGGTTGATGACGAGGTCCCGATAGGTCTCAAAGAGGACCCAGAGATAGCGATTCTGTCCTATGTTCAGCGGGCGCTTCTCGTATACGATGATAAGATAGTTCGATCGCTCGTACGCAAGGCGAGCCTCGTCGCCACTCCGGGCAAGCATGCTGAACTCGCTTCTATTCTGGGGGCTCTCGATACCCTTCAGGTGTTGGGAATCCCGCGGTTCCGGCGTACTCAGGAGCAGGCTCCTCCACTTGACGCCTCTGTGTTCACCATGATTGAGGAATGGTCTCAAGGAAGAGAGGTTCCATCGAATATAATTCCTTTGATTGAACGGCACCGCGAGGCAAAGGAGATAGCGGAGAGTATCTGGCAGGGCAGCACTTTGCTCGCGGATGGTGTGCGTGAGCTTCTCGGTATCCCTGTCGCGGAGATGGATGAGGTCGTTCGACGAGTTTTAGGCAAAATCTTCGAAGCGGATAGAAGCGCGAAGGTGGTTCTCGAGAAGAATCGCGATCTTCCAGCGAACAAGTTGCGATATGACGAGGCGATCGCTTTTGAGCGAAGATTAGGGGCGGGCGAGAGCGCGTCAGAACTCCTCTCAGAAGTTGAGGAGATTCTCAGTCGACGAAACGATTCGTCGGCGCTCCTCACCATCGGATTAGACAAGGACCGCGAACGAGAGCCGGAGGACACTCTAGAAAAGATCCTCAAACCCGCGCAGTACACCCCGGATCCTAGCGGATATTGTTACACGATGCTTAAGGGGCCCGAAGAAGAAGCGTTTTTTGAGCGGCTGCAGCGCGTCGGGTTTCCCCTCATAACACACAACGCCCTCTGGTTATGCGATGTGCAGAAGGGATCCGCGCGGCCTTCTCCTTTCTCTTTTCAGGTAAAGGACCTGCAGATGTTTCTGGCGATTATTGATTCGCTGTAAGTCCGGAAGTCTCTTCCGACGTGGCGAGGATACTCTTTAGCTCTTGATAGTCGGTCTTTCCACTTCCAAGGAGTGGCAGAGGAGAGATCTTTTGTACTTGAGCAATAGCGACGAGGTGAGGGAAGCCAGCCTCCTTTAGGAGCGTGTTCGCTCTATCAACCGTCACGGTTTCCGATGAGAAGAGAACGAGGCGAGGGCGGGAATCCCCCTCGCTTCCCTTTGAGAGGACCGCCACGGTTGGAGAACCATCAGGCGACTGAATATGTTTTTGGAGAGCTTCCTCTACCGCGGTCAGGCTCACCATCTCACCCGCGATCTTGATGAATCGTTTTAGTCTGCCAGTAATGATCAGCGAGTCATTCTCAAGTCTGCCCATATCGCCAGAATTATAGAATCGCTTGCCGTACAGTTCGATGAAGGGGGTCAACGTATGATCGAGATATCCGGGGAACACATTTGAACCGCTGATAAGAATGAGCCCGTCTGTGCCATTTGGAAGATGCTCAAAAGTTTCAGGATGAACGATCGAGATCTCTGTTCCCATAAGGGGCTTCCCGACGCCGATTCTGGGGTCTCCCGGTCTATTGAGGCTTACAACTGGCGCGCACTCAGTGATCCCGTATCCCTCGAGGATCTGAATCCGTGGGGTGATGTCGCTCGCGGCATCGAAGAGCTCTTGAGGTGCTCTCTCAGCGCCCGAGATGAGTGTACGAATAGTTTCGTATTGGTCGTGGGTGCCCGCTTTAAGGATCGACCTCAAGAAGGTCGGCGTGCCGGCCATGACCGTAGCCTTCCACTTCCACAGTGCACGAGCGATCTTCCTGCTCTCATTGGGGTTCGGATGATATGCCACGCGAAGGCCGGTGACTAATGGAAGTATCGTGCATACTGTAAGGCCGAATGAGTGGAATGTCGGAAGGAATCCTAAAAGCGTTTCGTCGCGCTCAAGCGGAAAGGCGTCAAGTATGCCGGAGATGTTGGAAAGTATGTTTTTATGGGTGAGTGGTACCCCTTTCGGAAGTGCCTCTGATCCGCTGGTGAAGAGTACGACCGCGGTAGCGTCAGGAGAGACGTGTTGTAAGCCTAACGCCTCAACGAGTTGAGGCGCGGATTCCCGAGCAAGTCGTTTGCCCGTTATTTTATCTTTAAGTGTCAGCTGCTTTCGGATGTCTTCAAGAAAGAGAAATTTGGACTCCAGAAAATCAAGATCCGTAGGGACGATATCCAAGAACGATTGAGATGTTACTATCGTTTGAATGCTTGTGGATTCGACCGCGTGAAGGAGTGCGCGCTTGCCGGCCGTCCAGTTAAGCAAAACCGGAACCTTTCCACCGAGGATTGCGGCTATCGTCGCCAGAGAGCCCCCAACAGAAGCGGGAAATATGAGCCCGATGTGAGTTCCTGGAAGTTCTGAGAACTTCTTCGCGAGGAGGAGCGCCCGCATTTTCAGCTCAGACCAGGTAATAACCCCGGAACGTTCGTCTCCCATCGCGGGAAGGTCACCCATGACTGAACATGTGTGAAGGAACGCGTGACCGATTGATCTACTCGAGGCTAGCATTGGCTTTGGTCGAGCTTCGATACGCGAGCTCCATGACGCGGGCACCTCAAAATCGTGCCGAGAGACTTGAGATCCGAGTTGTCCATTTGCTGCTTGAAGAAGTGATTCAACCGTGGTGAGCTCGCTCAAATCTATATCGTGCGCCTCGAACTCGCGATCGAGCCAGATAAGAAGTTCCGCTATGGTGAGGGAATCGAGACCGAGATCGTCTCCAAGTAGGGTCTCTGGTGTAAGGGATCCGATATCAACGCTTCCTACGCGGGCGATGTGGGCATATACCTTCGCTCTCGTTATTTCGGGGATCTCCAACGCATTTGTTGCTCCCGCGTTCTTTTCCGGGAGCGAGGGAGGCGTTCGGCTTAAAAAGTGATACGGAATGAGAGATGCCCTCTCCGGTGATGGCGCATTGTAAAAACGTTCAAGGAAGCGATTGAGTGTCAGGGGATCTCCACTCCTGGGGAGGTCCGATGGATTAAAGACGACGTCGATTGATACGTCCCTGCGCGGCGCGAAGAAAAAGAGATTCTGAAAAAGTACGGAGAGACCTCGCTTGAGGGTTGTTACGACATCTGGCGTATGTCCGCCCGTCAGTGCTTTCGAAAAGATGCTTCCGTACAAACCCCGCGTGCGAATCATGCACACCGCGACATCGGGATACTCTCGCAGGATAGCGGAGACGCCAGAGGCCGCCCCCAAACGTTCCTCGCCGGTTACTGAGAGGCGACCAGAGGGGTATATAAGGACGTTCTCTCCGTGTTGAAGTCGAGTAACGATATCGTGCAGCGCTCTGCCGATCCTCTTGCGTTTGTACGGTCCGGAATCGAACTCCATGTCCGGCATAGGGATCGCCCGGATCTTTCTCATTAAGGGATTGAGGATTGGGAGGTTGTACATCGTCTCCAAAACGACCGGATGGGGTTTTAGGAGGTCCCAGAGGTATATCGAAACAATAGCGGGATCTATTTCGGCGGGGTGATTTGGAATGATAAGAATGCCGGCGCGATCGGTAATCGTCTCAAGCCCCGTGACTTGGATGCGGTATCTTAGAGAGAGGAGCCTTTTGAGCGCACGGGTCAACATACCTGAAGAGGATCATATGACACCCTGCCACTTGCAAGGGAAATCGGGCATTTTGGGTATGGGAACAGGGGGTTAGTAGGGATGAGAGGCTCACTTTTACGGTCGAATGACTTTACGGGGGTCACGATGATGGTGTAGCCTCCTCTCCTCATCCCTGTTATGCGCCTTTAGCTCAGCTGGATAGAGCATCTGGCTTCGAACCAGAGGGTCGGGGGTTCGAATCCCTCAGGGCGCAATCTTTTCCTTTCCAGGCATCTTCGTTTCTCCATCATCATCGTGGTTGGTTGTTGGCGCAATGAGCCAGACCCCACTGCTTATTGCTATGCTGACTAGCCTCCCTTGGAGGAGCGCGGTAGTGTACGATCTGTTCGGAAAGCAGATGGTTCGGGGGCCGAGAGGCCCTGTGATGCAACAGGGATGGAGATACGCGTATGGCAAAGGTAGTCGTCACAGGTGGTGCAGGATTTATTGGTTCTCACATTGTGGATAAGCTCCTCGCCCGGAAGCATGAGGTGCATGTTATCGACGACCTCTCGAGCGGTTCTCGGGAGAACCTAAAGCATGTTCCTGACGTTCACCTCCACGTTCTCGATATTCGTTCTCAGGATGCCAGAGAGTGTGTTGAGCGCCTCTCTCCAGACCTCGTAGTGCATGCGGCCGCTCAAGTGTCGGTGCGTGTCAGCATGGACCAGCCAGCGTTGGATACGGATCTCAACGTGACAGGGCTTGTTAATATCCTTTCAGCTCTCAAGGAGAAAAGGGGGACACACGTTGTATTCCTTTCATCGGGTGGAGCTGTCTACGGTGAACAGGTGGCGTTCCCAGCAAAGGAAGATCATCCCATTAAACCAGAGAG
>CAIXKI010000141.1 GCA_903920005.1 uncultured delta proteobacterium | reverse complement strand
GTTATAATTCCTGGGCAATTTGGTCCGATCAATCGCGTACGCTTACCCTGCATATAGGTTGATACCTTGAGCATATCCAAAACCGGAATCCCCTCGGTAATACAGATTACGAGATCAAGGTCAGCGTCAACGGCCTCCATGATCGCGTCTGCGGCGAAGGGAGGCGGAACGTAAATAATCGATACGTTCGCGCCAGCTTGTTTCTTCGCTTCGTGCACAGTGTCGTAAAGAGGAATCCCTTCGAAATCCTGTCCACCCTTGCCTGGAGTAACGCCCGCAACCATCTGAGTGCCGTACTCACGACACGCCCTGGTGTGGAACGCTCCAGTTTTACCTGTGATACCTTGAGTTACTACACGTGTATTTTTATCTACGAGAACGCTCATCGTCTCTCCTTCCTTACTTCGCTAAAGCGACAATCTTTGTAGCCGCATCGTCCATGGTGTCGGCCGGTGTAATCGCGAGACCGGATTCCGCGAGCATCTTGCGACCGAGGTCGACATTCGTCCCTTGAAGTCGAACAACGAGGGGTACCTTTAATCCCACTTCTTTTGCCGCCTCGATAATTCCGGTAGCTATCACATCGCACTTCATGATTCCACCGAAGATGTTCACAAGGATTCCCTTTACCTTCGAATCGGAAAGCAAGATACGGAACGCTTCAGTGACGTTCTCCTTGGTCGCTCCCCCACCTACATCAAGGAAGTTCGCGGGCTCCCCGCCGAAGGCTTTAATAATATCCATAGTGGCCAGTGCGAGTCCGGCACCATTGACGAGACAGCCTATATTTCCATCGAGCCCTATGTAGTTGAGCCCATATTTCTGAGCGCGAAGATCACGAGGATCCATCTCATCGTAGTCCATCATGTCGTGAATAGTTTTCTGTCGAAAACCCGCGTTGTCCTCAAGCGCAACCTTCGCGTCGAGCAAAACGAAGGTATTCTCCTTCGTGAGCACGAGCGGATTGATCTCAAGCATCGCGAGGTCTGAACCCATGAAAGCTTTGTAGAGTCCCTTGACCACATCAGCGAAGTTCTTGCGAGCTTCAACGGGAATACCAAGGTCTATGGCGAGCTTCGCAGCCTGGAAGCCTTGCAAGCCTACCGTCGCGTCGATACGAACGGTTAGGATCTTATCAGGGGTATTATGAGCAACCTCCTCGATCTCCATGCCACCTTCGGTTGACGCAATGATCGACACACAACGGCTCGCGCGATCAACGAGGATGCTTAAGTAGTATTCCTTACCGATGTTACATCCGGCCTCGACATATACCTTGCGGACGATCTTTCCCTCAGCGCCTGTCTGAGGGGTCACGAGCTTCATGCCGATAATCTTTTCCGCGTGAGCACGCGCTTCAGCGGAGCTCTTCGCGAGCTTTACACCACCTGCCTTTCCGCGTCCTCCAGCGTGAACCTGCGCCTTTACGACGCAAATACCACCTCCGAGGAGGTCAGCGGCGGCCTCTGCTTCACCCGGGGTATAACAGACGTAT
The DNA here is from genome assembly GCA_903920005.1 of uncultured delta proteobacterium. Lineage (GTDB taxonomy): Bacteria > Bdellovibrionota_C > UBA2361 > UBA2361 > OMII01 > OMII01. The sequence goes on along the minus strand of CAIXKI010000141.1, from coordinate 6,266 downwards.
CCATTCAAGACAGGGAGCCCAAAAGACTTGAGCACCTGCTTCGCTTGATATTCGTGGAGATTCATACGTTCTTCCTACTACGTTTAAAAATGACTCGTTGAATTAGAGAATCGCGAGAAGCTCACGAACCCGACCAGCTGACTCGTTGAGCGCTTTCTTCTCGCTCTCTGTCAGTTCGATCTCGACAACCTTCTCAACTCCGCCCTTACCGATAATGACGGGAACTCCGATGTAGAGATCCTTCAACCCGTATTCGCCCTTAAGCGATGCGGCGGCCGCAAGCACCCGACGTTGGTCAAAGAGATACGACTCTACCATCTGAATAGCCGATGCCGCAGGAGAATAGAAGGCCGAGCCGGTCTTAAGAAGCGCCACTACCTCTCCGCCAGCTCCACGAACTCGCTTCTCGATAGCATCGAGACGATCGGCCTTGATAAGGTTACCGACTGGAATTCCGTTGCATGTTGTGTAAGAACGAACAGGAACCATGTCGTCCCCATGTCCACCAAGCACGAAGGCAGAAACAGATGCCACAGAAACGTTAAGCTCCTCAGCAAGGAACGCTTGGTAGCGCGCCGTGTCGAGAACGCCCGCCATTCCCACCACGTGAGAAGAAGGGAATCCGGTCTCTTTCTGCATGAGGTACACCATCGCGTCGAGTGGATTCGTAATCGTGATAACGAATGCCCCTGGAGCGTGCTCCTTGATTCCCTTAGCGACGTTGCGAATTATCTCCGCGTTGGTTTTTACGAGGTCGTCGCGGCTCATCCCGGGCTTACGGGGAAGACCGGAGGTCACGATGCAAACGTCAGCGCCCGAGATATCAGCGATGTTGTTCGTTCCAGTGATCTTAAAATCGAGTCCGAATACGGGCGCCAAGTGCGAAAGGTCGAGCGCCTTTCCTTGAGGCATTCCCTCTACGACGTCGAAGAGAACAACGTCGCCGAGATTTCGCTGACCACACAGGAGGGCTAACATTCCGCCGATCTGGCCGGCACCGATAAGCGCTATCTTTCGTCGTCGAATTGCATTACTTCCCATTTTTTTCTCCTTGGTCGTTGCCGCCTACTTCTGAAGCCTGCGGCATCGGTTTCATCTGTGCTTTACCGGCCTCAGTTTGCGATCCTTGAGCTTGGTCTACAAGCCCCTCAACCACTCCTAGTTGGCGTAATAATTGATTCATATCGGTCTTTGAAAGCTCTAAGGCGCCCCCCTGCTGTCCCTGATTCATCGCCACAAATCGAGGATTAGCTTTAGCTAATTGTTTTGCCACCTCAAGTCGTAAGATTGCCTGCCCTCCCTTTCCAGAAAGCGCGGCGATCTGCTTAGTTAGACCCGCTATCTCAGCTTGCCCTTCCGCGAGGATGGCCTTGGCTTCATTGGAACGAGCGGTATAGTAGCTGTCTCCCTGAACAACCGATTGCTCCTTGAACCCCCTTCGCTTCCGAAACTCGGGCGTTATACACACTCTCAGCCTCTGAATATTCCTTCTGCTTGCGAGCTTTAACGGTCTCAATTCGAGAACGCTCACCCTCGATGTCTTGCTCCTTCTCTTGGATTTCACGAAGACGATCTTGATAGCGAGTATCCTCCCCGTCATTTTCCAAGGGGCGCACGAATCGGTACTGCTTTAAGTTAATCGCCTCAACGTCTATGCCTAAGGAACTTAAGTGCGATTGCGCGCTTCGTAAGGTCTCATCAACCGTCTCATTGCGCTTCTTGTCATCCCTAAACTCGGAGGTCCTGAGCTTATTCATGTTCGTTCGGATCTCTGAGCGAACCACCGCGATCACGAGCTGTCGTACATCCGCCTCACTTTGCGCGACAGTCTGTACGAGTTTCACAAGGCTCTGAGGGTCTGACTTGATACGATATCGAACGGTTAATTTTAGGGCCGCCTCGTTGCCATCTTTCGCGCGGGTGTACACATCCTCGTCCTGAACGAGCTGGCCAGAGACGCCACCATCACCCATTCCCCTACCCCAACTTAAATACTGGGGCGACGTGTCAAAGCGATAGATCTTTTCCCACGGCAGGACCACCACGGTTTGCAGAGGGTGTGCGACACTTTCAGCGGAGCCGACACCTCCCCCGAGGAACGGTGGCAGCGTTCTAAACTTTACGCCGTACTCAGTAGTGCCCATATGCTGAAGTCCAGTGTCACAGCCCGAAAGAAGACCCGCGGCCGCTAACAAAACAGTTGTGGCGAACGATTTAACGCGCATTTGGAACCTCCGCGTTCTCTGATGCTGTATTCTTTGTCGACCCGGCCAACTTCTTAACCCATGCGTCAAAGTCGTAGGGATCCAGGTTCGTAACTACACCTCCCTTCAAAGACGCGAGCAGCTGCGCGAGCTGTAAAGCCACGTACACATCAGCTCCAACTTTCGAAAGGACATCACTCCGCATTTTATCGACCGTCGCGCGAGCTTCCGCGACCGACAGATCTCCTTGGGCATACTTCTCACGTCGATAGAGATCACCCTCAGAGCGTATAGTCTCCACCATACCAAGACCTTGTCGCTCAAGATTCTTAATCCTCACGTCACCTTCGGAGGCGACCTTGTTCACATCACGTTGAGCTTCCGCGAACTCACCACCAACTTTATTGTAAGCTGACTCGAGCTCTTGAAGGTTCTTTTTGAAGATCGCCTGGTCGATCTCCTCTCGATAGCGATAGCGTCGCAACAGAACGCTCTGCACCTGAACACCGAGAGGCGCGAGGATATTTTGAAGTTCATGCTCCGCGATACCTACGCGGGCCTCGCGCGCGAGCGGATCATAAAACTCAGCGGTAGAAAGCGCGCTGAGCGCTCGCTTGAGTTCGTTTTCCGCGACCTGAGAGATGTACTTGGCCCACTGCGTATCAGTCGCGCCCACGTTCTGAATGAGATCCGAGGGGCCTCCATGGTCCATGCCCTCATCACGCCCCGCCCTCGCATAGAAGCGATAGATTACAGCAGCATCAACATCCACCGTTGTTCCATCGATCGTTGGAATATCGAGAGAGTCAAACGGAGACGCGGATCCTTCATCTCTGTTCGAGAAGTCGATAATTCGCAGGGTCTGTGGAACTTGATAGATCGTTGAATATCCTGGAATCGCCCATTGAAGCCCCGGCGCGAGACTTTTTGTGCGAAGCCCCTGTCCCGGACCAAACGCGATCTTCCGCACTCCAACCGCTCCAACTGGAACGATCGTTCCAAAGAAGAACGCGACACCCGCGAGAACGGCGCTCATCATGACAATGAGGAAGAGAAAAGAACCGACAAACTTGCCACTCTCCCGATGAGATCGGGAGGAGCTTAGGGAGGATTGTGAGAGATGTTGTTGCGAGACCATGAGGGTGTCTTACCTTAGGACTGAACTGACGACGCTTACGCAGCGCAGTCATCACAGACCCTTGACTACCATGCGATAGGTAAGGTGGCAAATTAGGAAATTGATCTTATTGGCTATTTCGGGGCGTGAGAGACGGCAAAATATCCGCAAAAATCCGCGCCCGAGGTCGGCGGCATCCGCTATTATCGGTATACTAGCGCCACCGTGATTTTAGAAAGCGCTTGAGAGCTTCTGCGGCAACAAGACGTACGGCTGGGGGTCTCGCGGATTGCCGTTTACTCGAACTTCGTAATGAAGGTGAGGGCCTGTTGAGCGGCCAGTATTTCCGGAGAGGGCGATTCTATCTCCACGCCCGACGCGTTGCCCCTTCTTCACCAGAGGCTTTGAAAGGTGCGCGTATCGAGTAGTTAGTCCTGGCGCGTGCTGGACATCGACAAACCACCCATACGCTCCATCATACTCAACGTTAAAAACCTCCCCATCCCCGGTGACAAGGACGTCGCCACCGCGATCAAGCGAGATGTCGAGCCCCTCGTGCATGTGGCGACCGTGCGCTGTTGGGGAACGCCGGTAGCCGAATCCTGACGTAATCTCACCTTCAACTGGATAGCCAAGGGGCATAGCTCTCAGGCTATGAGCAAGACGATCCGCCTTCCTCACAAGCGCACGACGGGTGCGTGTCCACTCAACTTCTGGAGCGCTTTCTGATGGGTTAAAAATACCAGGTCTAAACGAAAAAAGTCCGGGAGAGAAAGAGATATTCTCCTTCTCTGCGTTCCCCTCGGAATCCCTCCTTGTCCCCTTTCGTTTCGCAGGCTTTGAAGGTCTCCCGTTTGGGTTCTTAATAGTCGGATTTTCAAGGATAGCCGCCAGGGCGTCACGACCGCTCACACTCTTTCTCGCTGATGCTGGAGCGGCTCCCCGTTCAAGATCGAGTTCAGTTGCAGATTCAATAATCCCTTGAAGCTCTTCAAGCTGGGTGAGCACCTTTGTCTCGAACTCTCCGGCAAAGGCTTCGCTGCGAAGACTTTGAACCTCTTCCGAAAGCCGCTGATTGGCGGCGAGCAGCGCGTCACGCTCACTAGCGAGACGATACGTAACGTACGCGTCCTGAAACCGACCCGTAAGAGCGAGGACGAAGTGCTTTGCCGGGGTCTCAACCACGACCAGCGTAAGGAGAAAGAGTACACAGAGGACCTTCCCTGGCGACACTTTCCAGCGTCGCAGAGATCTCCAAACATTTCTTTTTAGTCTCGTTACTTCCTTGCCCACAGCAAAAATCCCAAGCAGCCAACGGGCTGCAGAGTAAGTTCAGAAGGTTACGCCAACTGGATACGAGGGTCAAATTGAGGGCAAACGAGATTTTAGCGGACTGAGCGTTGTGGTGCGATATGCACCGAATGAGGATAGACAAAGGTACTAAAAAATTCTTTAACGTACCAGAATCACACATATTAAATTGCTCATTAATATCCCCTACAACCCAAAGAAAAGTGCGCAAAGTGGCTCAGACAAGACATAAAAACCTAATAACAATGGCATTTCAAAGCCTTGCTCGGTACATAAACAAGCTGTTAATAGGGGTGTTGGGTTGTAGGATATTCATGCACAGAGAGATTACGCATCGCAGATACGCTTGGTTGCACGTTGTTGCAGCACTAGTCTTGCTAGTCAGTGTGAGGCCCCTTTCCTGCTTCAGCGACGAACAAGCAGCGATCGAACAGGAAATAGTCAGAGAGGAAGCGGAGGGTGACTACGAAACCCTCCTTCCGAGCTGGGGACGAGAGGACCTGCGAGCACACGGTCTCAATCTCGAGGTCATTGCCATAAATGATTCTTGGGGGAACGTCCGAGGGGGGAACAAGCGCGGCGTAGGTTCCCTGGGTAATATGAACGTCATCTTGGAGGCCGATACCGAGAAGCTCGGTCTGTGGAAGGATGGCTCGTTTACTCTCTGGGGGATCTGGATATATGGACAGCGCCCCTCCGACGCGGTCGGGGATTATCAATTTACAAGTAGCATCGACGGCCCCCAAGAACTCGAGCCATACGAAGCCTACTACGAGCACTCATTCCTTGACGGTCGAATAACCTGGCTCGCGGGGATCCACGACTTCTCCCTTGACTTCGCAATCCTTGATTACGGGCTCACGTTCATCAACAGTTCTCTCTTTACTCCCTCAACAATCACTCAAGTGCCTTACTCTTTCTACCCAAACACGAGCTGGGGAACGAGAGGGGTCTTCAAAACCAGCGAAGAGACCTACGCCATGCTGGGCTTCTATGATGGAAAGCCGATCTCGAATAATGGCATAAATACGATAGACTTTAGCGTAACCGAGCAAGATGGACTCTACTCAATCGGAGAGATCGGCATTAAGGGGAACTCATCATCAGGGCACCACCGCAAGGTCGCCTTCGGCGCGTGGCATTGCTCTGGCGACTTCTCCGACATCTCTGGCCTTAATGCTCACTCTAACTACGGCACCTACCTACTCGGAGAGCATGAATTGTGGAAAGAAGCTGAAGGGAGCGACCAAGGTTTTGGAGCGTTTGCTCAGGTGGCGCAGGCTCAACCTGGACGAAACTTTAACTCGTGGTACTACGGCGGTGGCCTTCGTTATCAAGGCTTAGTGCCGGATCGAGATGACGATATTGTCGGAGTTGGTTTTGCGCTCGCTCAGTTTAGCGATGAAGCCAGAGAGGCGAATCCAGGACTGGAGAGTAACGAACACACCTACGAGATCAGCTATCGAGCCCCCCTAAACGGTTGGCTAACCGTAACGCCGGATGCTCAGTTCGTGGTTAATCCTGGCGGAAATCCAGACCTCGCAAACGATCTGATCCTCTACGTGCGAAGTGAGATCGCGCTGTAGCAAGCCGGCGAGGCCGCCGGCCCTCCAGGGACAATCCTCGCGGGTTTG
>CAIXKI010000140.1 GCA_903920005.1 uncultured delta proteobacterium | reverse complement strand
GCGTTCTTTTAAATCTCTTCGTGCCAGCACCGTGGTCTATAGTAAATTGTACTGTGGGAGCACTCAGTTTGTTTGGGATGTTCCTCGGCGTCCCGGGTAGCGCATCTATTCTTCGGGTTGTGACGGACCTCAATGAGGTAGTGGCTCACGCGTTGTTGTGGGTTCGCGGAGTGGTTGGCGGAGTAGTGCTCGTTGAGGGTTATTTGAGGGGGCTATTCGCGTCGATACTGGTAGTATGTTGCGCGGTCGTGAGCGCCATGACTCTAACCGCTCCTCCCTCTCTTGGAAGACTCTTTGCGCAAAAGAGATCTCAAAAGAGATAGGGAGAAGCGAGCGCACCGCTATGTCGCTAAGCCGCTACGCACACGCCCTTCAGCTGGTCGAGGTTCTCGACGATTCGTCCAACGCCGCGCACAACGCAGGTAAGGGGATCTGAATCGCGTAGGAAGCGGATGCCGGTCTTCTCGGTAAGCTTCTCCGCTAGGCCGCGGATAAGGGCGCCTCCGCCAGCGAGGTGGACGCCGTTGGCGAGGATATCTTGAGCGACCTCAGGACTGATATTCTCAAGAGCTGTGTAGATAGCTCCCACAATCGCGCACAACGGCTCTTGAAAAGCTGGACGGACTATATCGTTCGTCAACTCCATTGAACGTGGCATACCAGTGCTCACGTCGCGACCAAAGGCCTTCATCGTCAGAGCTGGAGAGTGGGTAAGTAGCGAGCCTACAGTTATCTTAACTCGCTCAGCTTCGAAGATACTTATCTCGAGGCCGCAACGCTGCTTCACATAGCGCTGAATAGCCTCGTCCATCTCGTCACCGGCGACGCGAATAGCGTGCGAGTACATCGTTCCCCCGAGGCTTAAGATCGCGATCTCGGTTGTTCCGCCACCGATATCTACCACCATGCTGCCGATGGGCTGCTCGATTGGTAGACCGCTTCCAACAGCCGCCGCCATGGACTCTTCAACGAGGAATACTTGACGAACTCCAGATGAAAGAGCCGCGTCAAGGACCGCGCGCTTCTCTACCTGGGTGATGTCGGACGGAACACCGATAACCGCCCGTGGTCGAACGAGGGACCAACGATTTCGCACAATGCGGAGCATGTACTTAATCATCTCTGTGGTGACGCCGAAATCAGCGATTACCCCGTCTTTGATAGGGCGCACACAGCGTACCGCACGGCTTGTCTTGCCGAACATCTGCTTCGCGGCGAGGCCTACGGCAAGGAGCTCTCCAGTCTCAGCATCGAGGGCAACAACCGAGGGCTCGTTAAGAACAATGCCTTCACCCTTTACGTACACCAGGGTGTTGGCTGTGCCGAGGTCGACGGCTATATCAGCGCTCATGCAGGATGACACCTTCTTCCACATCTGTGCCGCGAATATCGAATTTTTCTCTGGGAGCTTAAGCACGGTTTCCTCCAACGACTTTGGTTACGCTTGACGTTGATAGCGCGGGTATAGCCCGTAGTATCGCATCGATATCGAATGCGCGACCACGACTTGCCCGTGCTGAGAAGTTCTGAACCCGAATTCCGAAAGGCTTTGCGTGCTCGTTTATGTGGTTCGCAAGGGTTCGGATCTTGTTTTGAAAGAACGCCGTCATCATGTTGTCGAGGGCGATGAGGATGTCACCGTTTGGTAACCGCACCATGGGGAAGTGGGGAGGGAGCGCTTGCTGAATAAGGCGAACGAATTGCTCGCTGTGTTGAACCGCGACGGAGATCCCATGGGCGGCTTCAAGTTCGGCGAAGGTCTCGGTATGAACGCGCACGATCTCTATTGAATCCTGCCCGATAGCGTCACCCAACTGACTGGTCTTGGTGAGGAAGCTATCCCACGAGGACTCGGTTGAGGTCGCCTCTTTCTTGAACACCGTCCAGTAGAGGAGTCGCGAAATAAGTGTGGCGATATCCTCCAAGTGTTTGATCTGAAGCTTGGTGAATGAGAACGCCTTTTTGCTGTCGCACATGAGTACGCCGCTAAAGTTCCGGTCGTTAGAGTTCTCTGCGGGCATCGGTATAGGCACCGCCGCGAGGCTCTTAAGGCTCTCGGTTTCGGAGTAGATCCCGAGAACGGAGCTGTCCATATCGAATGGAGCAACGTGAATTGAGCGGGAGTTCTCAGACACCCAGCCAAGGAGACCGTTTCCAACCTGAATGCGACAGTCTCTAACTACCGAGGTGGATAGGGACTGGACGGCTACCATCTCAATACTTCCGATGGTCAACTCAGGGCCCAGCTGAAATATCTTCTTAAGCTCAATGGTGTCGTTGTTAGCGAGGATGCTTGAAGGAATATGCGGAGGAGGGGAGTTTTCGAGGGTCTTAAGGGGGGAGCCGGACGTTAAAAGTCCCGTTGGTAGGAAAATAACGCAGGTATGAGCATCGCTTACGTTTGCAGCCAGCTTCGCTAGCTTTTTCAAATCTTCCCGTATCTGACCGATCGACATGAGCCCGGCAAAAAAAGTGGGTGGAGCTACCCTTGCTTTAAGCAGCCTAAACTTACCAAAGGGAGCGTAAACGTTCAATGTCGATCTGAGAAGATTCGATGATTAGGAAGAGATTTTTTCCGAAGAGACGTGGCCGATAGGGCACGATTTTTTCGACGCGCACTGCGTTCCCTTCTCTTCTGAACTATGTCCCTTCCTTGCGGTCGTTATGCCGACTGTGCGCCACGCCGAGATGCTGGCGCGCTTCTGCGAGTGCGACCCTCGGTCGGGGCGGGAGGTTTCACGGCGTCTGCCGGCTTTGACGTTCCCTCTACGGTGTTTACGACAACCGCAGCTGGCGCATGAGCCTGCTTGTGATCGAGCACGCCTTCCATCTCAAACTCGTATTGGTCAGGTTTTAATCGACCATCCGGAAGGATCAGGATCTGCACGCCGAAATCCGCTTCGAGTTTGGCGATGAATCCACGCTTGTTGTTGAGGAGGAAGAATGCGGGGACGGATGGAAGTCGAGCGCGCACTTTCGCGACATGCCCAACAACTACCGCCGCCTGTATCTTTCGAAGAGCCTCAAGGGCAACGAGTTCTGGATTCTTAATATCGCCGGTACCTGAGCAATGTTCGCAACGGATATGGCTGTGGCTCGTGAGCGACGCTCTTAATCTCTGGCGGGACATCTCAAGGAGGCCGAATTTCGAGAGGCGACCGAGCTCGATACGAGCTTTATCGACAGCGACCGCATCTTGGAGACGCCTTTCAACGGCGGCTCGATGGCGCTTGTCGACCATGTCGATGAAGTCGATAACGATGAGTCCTCCGAGGTCTCGAAGACGAAGCTGTCGAGCAACCTCCTCTGCTGCCTCAAGGTTGGTCTTGTATGCGGTCTCTTCGATGTTCTGGGTGTCGGTAGCCTTACCTGAGTTGACGTCGATAGCGACAAGCGCCTCAAGTTGCTCGATAACGATCGACCCACCAGATCGGAGCTTCACCTCTCGGGCGAGGGTGTCGTTGACCTGTTGGTCGATGCCGAATGAGGTGAAGATCGGTTGTTTTTCCTCGTAGAGTCGCACGCGCGATCGATAGCGAGGCATCACCTGTCCGACGAACTCCTTCACTGTGGTGAAGGTCTCTACGTCATCAATGATTATCTCTCGCACATCAGGGGTGAAGTAGTCGCGGATAACTCGGGTCGCGAGATCGTTGTCCTTGTATAGCAAGCACGGCGCTGACGCGGTCTGATTTGCGACGAGGATGCTTTCCCACAACTTTAGTTGAAGCGAGAGGTCGCGGGAGAGTTCGCTTTGTGAGCGGTCGAGGCCGGCGGTGCGAATGATCATTCCGATACCAGCCGGAACCTCAAGCTCTCGACTTAATCGGCGCAGGCGAATGCGCTGATCTCCATCACTGATCTTTCTCGAGATGCCGCCGCGATCGCTTCCCGGCATGATTACGAGGTATCGTCCAGGAAGAGAGAGGTAGGTGGTGAGGGTCGCGCCTTTCATGTCGCGCTCTTCTTTTACGACCTGTACCACTAACTCTTGGCCTGGCTCTAAAACGTCCTGTATACGGACGCGACCTGAACGAGGCGTGTTGCCTTTGAAGCACGATGGATGAACATCATTTATCTGCAGGAACCCGTTTCTCTGAGTTCCGATATCAACGAATGCAGCCTGAAGGCTCGGCTCTATTCGCGAGATGCGGCCACGGTAAACATTACCCTTGGCTTTTTTTCCTACATTAGATTCAATCTCAAGTTCAGCGAGCGAAGAACCTTCGACTATCGCGATGCGGCACTCTTCTTGGTGTACCGCGTTGATTATCATCTTCTGATCCATGATCTTCCTCCCGAAGAGGAGGTGCTTGGAGAGAGGGGTTGAGCGCGCAAACAAAATATCCAGGCGACACTACGAGGGCTTGTAACAGCTCATCTCGTGTTCTGATAACCGTATCGTATGGGTAGTGTAGTCCACTCACAGGGGCTTTGCCGTTCACGTACTCGTGACGGCATCCTTCTCTAAAAACTGTCCCAGAGGGGCAGTGTGCTCGAAGCACCTTCCTATAACTCAATTAAAAATCTGTTCGTTGGTAAACCAACTTATACCCGTGTACCACATAACGACGATAAGGGGTACATTTAACTTCAGAACGCGGTCTTAAGCTTTCTTGAGTAGCTCTTGGATGCCCCTCACTAAATCCTTGGTTTTACAAGGTTTTGTGACGATTATGTTGCATCCTGCATCCTTGGCATCCTGGTGAACGGTAGGATCGTCGAGGGCAGTAAAGGCCACGATGGGGCAATCGATACCTTTACTACGGATCTGTCTCACTGCTTCCTGGCCACTCATGTGGGGCATCATCAGGTCGATAAGTATGAGGTCTGGGTCCGCTTCCTCTACGCCTTCAACAGCGGCTTTTCCATTCGAGGCGCGGACTACATCGAATCCTTGGCTCTCAAGCATCACGTCAACGATATCGAGACTGGTTACATCGTCGTCTACAACAAGTATTCGGTTGTTCACGATCTATCCTTATATCAATAGGTTATGATAAAAAATCAATCCTAGCCGAGGCCTCTCATGAGGCGAGCGGTTTTGGGGTCGGTGGGAGGAACGCACCTGCGTGCTCCTATCCATTTTTCCGCGAATCCCCACTATGTGTTGATGATGTCAGGCAAGGCTGGGATCCGGAAAAGTCTTGGATACCGGAGGGGGGCTCGCCGCGTTGAGACGCTGTTCTGTGCATGTGCCTGAAATCTCGGTGTTTATAGTTGAATAGGCTTTACGTATTGGGCCAACCTACCGATTTATCGGGTGTAGGGTGGTGACGGAATTTTATGAAAGCCGCACTGCTAGAGCGGTGAAACCTTTAACTCTTCGAGAACCGGGTCGATAGGCAAAGGCGAGGGGTTACTAGTTCCAAGGGAAGTTAATGTTCGCACTGGAGATATCCTTTAAAGGTGAGCAACCTTCTTCGGAGACGATCTTTGTTCGTCGACCGATGGCGTTGATAGGGTCGCGCGAGAGTTCGCACGTGCTTATCGACGATATGGCATCTCTTGGATACGCGATCCTCATAACGCGCGACGTAGGAAGGCGATTCCATCTCTCTCCGATTGCGGAAGGTGGAAACGTATACACTCCGCAATTCCTCGATGGTGTGTACGAGGGGGAAGCTGTTATCGACCTGGGTCCTGTTGTGCTTCACCTAACGGCGCTCGACACGGACCTTCTTCCCCGAGAGTCCGAGCCGCCAGACCGCGCTGGCATTCGGGTATTACGCCAAGCATGCGCGGGGCCAGGTCCAAGGTTCCCGGCGATCCTTTTGGTATCGCAGCCCACCGCGACGATTTCCTTTGCTCCTGATCAATCCGTCCTGATCGGCCGTTCACGGCAATGTACCGTTCGACTCGACGCGGAAAGTATCTCTGACCGGCACGCTCGTGTTGGCTATGAGTCGGGAGAATTTTGGGTCGAAGACCTCGGGTCGTCCACTGGCACCTTCGTGCATAAACAACAGATATCGGGACGAATGAAGGTGGATCCTGGGGTGCCGATTTCTCTTGGTCGAGATGTTACGTTCGTCGGGGTTTTGACGGCGGAAGAGATCACGGGGGCTCTTGTCGCGCCTGATGTAAAGGGATCGAAGCCCGCAATGCAGGAGAAGCGATATCCCCTCCTGATTTCACTCTCCGAAACCGCGCGCCCCGCTCAAGTGGTGCTACAGCCAGGAGTAAAGATCGAGATAGGCCGCGATCCGTCGAGCGATATGTGGCTCGGTGTTCCGCACGTGTCGCGTCGCCACTGCGCGGTTGAGCTCACGATGGCAGGGGTTGTTCGAATCACGGATCAGAGCACGAACGGGACCGCATACGAGGGAAAAGTTTTGAAGAAGGATGAGATCTTTGAGACCTCTACGAAACCGTTGGTCTTAGATTTCGGCGGAGGGGTGACCGTTGGTGTGTGCCTCTCTGTGAAGGATGAGGAGCGATTTGTTGCTGCTGGTGGCGCTCCCCAAACGTTCATCGCAAACGACCCAGCGCTTTTGGCTGAGGGCGCGGCGAAGGCCGCAAAGCGCGCCCGTCGAAGAAGTAAGACGACATTCCTTCGAGCTCCGGAAGAGGCGCGTCAGGCTGTGGCTTCGGTTAAGGGGCGAGGCGCTTTTCGCCAACTGTACGTTCGATTATCTGGTAAAGGTAAGTTTGCGATGGCCGGCGCAATCCTAGGAATGACGGGGTTGGTGGCGGTAATAGGTGGACTTTTGATTGCGGGATTGAAGTAGGACATTTTGGGGAGGATGGTTATGGCAAGTGAAACGAGCGAATTGACCTTTGTAAGGTGCCCTTCATGTCGCAGCTTGGTGCCAGCGAGCGCCTCGCGTTGTCGAATCTGTAACAATCCGCTTGAGGCTTCAGGTGGTGCTGATGGCGGAGAGAGCGCGAAGGCGGCAGGTCGGGTAAGGCAGCGCACCATTTCGGCGTCCGCTGAGCAGTTGCTCGCGGCGGCTGAAGCCGAGGAGGCTCAATCCGCACCGCCCGCCGCGGCTCAGCCATCCTCACCCGCGCATGAGGTGTCGGAGGAGATAGACCCGCTCTCCGCGTATCTTGAGGAATTGGAGGAAGAGCCGGTAGCGCAGGCGGCGGCGCCTGCGGCAGCTAGTGCTCCGGCTGGAGGCGCGCTTGATCACCTTGATATGTTTGATGACTTCGACCTTGAGCCGGCGCCTGTTGCTTCGGTCCCCGCGGATCAGGCCTCGCAAGACGCCCATGCCAATCACGATGAGCTTGATGTTATGACGGCTTTGATGGATGAGGAGCTCATCCCAGAGCCCGCGGTAGCGGCTGTTTCGGAGCCCGTAGCGGCTCGTCCTGTCGAAGCCGCTCCTATACTTGAGAAGGCTCCGGTCGTTGCGGCACCTCCAATTCGAGAGGCGGTTGTTGAGTCGCGACCGCCTCCTCCAAAGAGAGAGGCGACGCCTCCACCACGACCACCGGCGAATCAGCCGCAGCGTGGACAAGCCAATCAAAAGCAGGGTCAACACAATCAGGATAATCGTTCGCAGCGTGACGCGAGGCATGGCGAAACCGGTGGACACGAAAGGCGCGATGGGCAGCGACATGAAAAGCGAGGGGAGGAAAATCGCAAGGGCGGGCATCCTCAGCATTCGCAGCAAGGTGGCAAGCACCAGGAACGGCATACGGAACGGAGTAATGACAGGCCGCAGGTGCAATCAGGAGGTCCTAAGATGGGCAAGATGAGACCGGGACGCCTCTTCGGGTGGCTTGTGAGTTTTGAGAGTCCCGATGGTCGGGCGATCGAGTTGCGAGAAGGGAAGTTCTTCGTGACAGGTACAAGCATTAGGGGAACAGACCTCGTGGTTGAAGACCCGAGCATCTCTACCCCGCACGCATTGATGTCGGTGAGTGGCGATAACGGATTGATGATTCAAGACCTCATGAGTGACCGCGGGGTATTTCATCGAACTGGCGATCGAGGACAGTACCAACGAGAGGACGGGGTCTTCCACTTAGAACATGGAGATTGGGTCCGGTTCGGTGATGTCGAGTTTCTGGTAACGATAGTGCCGTCAAATAAGTAGGGTTGTCGCCTCCATGCGGGTATCGAAGGTCCTGATAACGTGCGTTCTACTGCTCCTTACGACGGGATGCGGTTCTTCGCCCGTGGCTGATGACCTTGGTCAACGCGAGGCGAATCAGATCGTCGCGGTGCTGAGAGATAACGGTATCGATGCTACGACCGAAAAGGGTCGAGGTTCTAAGGCCCGCTACACCGTGAGCGTCGCGTCATCGAAGTTCGGCGAAGCGGTTTCTCTGCTTTCCAAGCTGGGTTTGCCGGGGGAGAAGAAGGCCTCGTTCGCGGAGCTGATGGCTCCAAGTGGGATACTTCCAAGCTCTCAAGGCGTGGAGGACCTCCGGCTTGATAGGGCCATAGCATCTGAGGTTGAAGATCTCCTTGAGGGGCACAATGGGGTCTCCTCGGCGAACGTCGTTGTTCGCTCTCATTCGATCAACAGTGGAGCGGAGTCTTCGGTATCCATCGTCATCCTCAAGAAGAAAGGGGGCGCCCTCGTCGAATCAGATATACGGCAGGTCGTAGGGAGAGCCGTTCCGGGAGTGAAGGCGGAGAATATCTTGATCGCGTTCTCGGAGGCTCCGAGCGCGGCCGTTGGCCCGACTGGGTCGGGGTCGTTGGTGCCGTTTCTGATATACTGGAAGGTTCCCGAGAGTGAGTACACGAGACTGGCGTTTCTCTTTGTTGCCCTTTTATCGCTTGTCGCCACGCTAGCGGGCGTTAGCGGCTATATTTGGGGACAGTTTAGCGTGACTCGGTCCGGGGATATAGTGTCGAGTGAGGTCGGTATGGCTAAGAATCGACGTAGTGAGGAAGAAGAGGTGGAGGAGGACGTATGAGTCTCGCGAAATTTCGTTCCCTCCAAGCGCAAGACCGGGCACTGGTGGCAGTAGCTGTACTCGTCGATGGTAATGACGCCGCTACCTATCTTGAGTGTGACGCTAAGAAGGGCGAGATCTTAAAAGAGGCGGCCCAGGAATTGTGTCGTCTTGATATGGACGCGCGGCTCGCGTTCGTTGGAACTACGCTGCGACTCGCCCTCGAAGAGGATGCGTGATGTGGCAACGAAACGGGAGGAATTGGAACAGTATCGAGAGCGAGTGTTTCAGGAGCTTCGACTCCGAGGAGAGAGGCTTAAAGAGATCGACGGTAAGCTGGCTTCGGTTGAGTATGTCATCGAAGCGACGCTCTCTGCTCGGACGATGATCTCCGGCGATACCGCACGAGTGCTCTCTCGCGCTTCGTACAAGGCGAAGTTGAGTAAGGACCGCGAGGCGTTGCGGCGTAGACGAGCGGAGGCTCTTGAGGATCTCAAACGCGCTGAGACGAGATTGGAAGAGGTGGATACCGAGCTTGAAGAGTTAGAGGAGAGTGAGGGTATTGAAGCCGTAGAATCAGACAACGGAAGAGAGGATTAAGTGAGCGAGCAAAATGTGACATCCTCGGGAGAGGGACAAGATGTTCAGTTATGGGAGCCTCGTAGGGTTCTTAAGCGGGTGTCAGGGGGGGACGCTGGACTGACCTGTGGCTTTTTACGATGTCGACCAGAAAAATGGTTCCCAGGATTTTCTGAGCATTGGTTGCCGGTTATTCATTCGCTCGGGTCTGATGCTCGTATTACCGAGATTAAAACAGTTCTCGCGAAACCACCGATTGGAGATCTCTCGTTCGTCGGGACTATCTCGGGGGAACAGGTGGTGCTGTCAATTGATTCCGCCGGTGCCGCCGCTCTAAGCGAAGAGATCGTTCCGGGAGCCGCCGAGGGCTCCGCTCGAATCGTGGTTGGATATTTCCTCCGAAGATTACTCGCGAGTTTGGCTCTATCGTGGAGTGGTCCCCAAGCTGCGACGGTTACGTTTGAGCCGGATATGGATCCTTCAGGTGTTGCCGTTCAGGGGTCTGTAAAGATCGGATTCTCGATCAATACGGTTTCGTTCGCGATGTGGATCGGTCTGGGCCCTACGCTCGTTGATGTCTTAGACGGATTATGGAGGCGGCAGGTACAGTCTCTCTCAAAACTTGGGAGTGGTCCTGCGGTGGTGCGAATCGAAGTGGCACAGCTCGGAGTTCCGCCCCAAATGCTCTCTGAGTATCTTACGAAGGGCACGGTTATCGACCTTGAGGTCAAGGCGTCGGACGGTGTTACCATCAAGCTCGGTAGTAAAGCGTGGATGCCTGCGCGATTGTTGGACGTTGGTGGAGTTCTCGGGTGCGAGATGATTCCTGGCGCGCTCGCGGTTCCGCCGATAACCGAAGGTGCGACTCAGTTGGCTGTTGAGTTTGGAGCCTTCGAGCGTGAGGGGGCTCGGGTCGCCGAGCTTGGACAAGCGGGTGCGATTCTGGTTACCGACATTCCGGTGTCCGGCGTTGTAAACCTCGTTATAAATCAGGAGAAGGTTGGAGAAGCGCGCCTGTGTGTCTATGAGGGGCGATTTGCCATAGAGGTCCAATAGCGAGAGGATTTTCCCCTTCTTTTTTCATTGATGGTGGGCTACTTTTCTACCGGGTCGGTCCATCGTCCTGGATACCCCGCTCGAATAAGGAGAAGCGCATGGATAATTCATTTCAAAAGTTCTTTGTTGTCGCTAAGGGGTTACTGTGCGCGAGCGCGATGGTCATGCTTGCGGGGTGTCGGGCCGCGCCGGCCCCTGATGCTGGGTTTCTTTCACAGCCGGAGCTTCTCGCGAAGAGTGAGGATCTTCCTTTTGACGATTTTTGGGTTCATCCAGACGCAAACTTGGCTTCGTACACAAAGGTATATGTTGCGCCAGTCGACACCCAGCATCTTTTGAAACAGTCGTGGTGGGACAAGGTGAATATCACCTTTGACGAGCAGGGGTCGGTAGATAAGCTCGCTGGTATCTTTCAAAAAGATATGGGGAACAGCTTCAAAGAGTACGACACCAAAAAGTATACGGTGGTCGATCAGCCAGATGATGAGACATTGATCGTTGAGCTTGCGCTGGTTGAGGTGGTCCCTACCAAGATATGGCTTAATACCGTAACGGAAGTTTTCGTTGGTGGGTTGGATCAGGGAACCACGGCCTTTGAGGGGCGTCTTCGCGATGGAAAGACCAAAGCGGTTATTTCGGAATTCAAGGATAGGGAGTTCGGACAGATGTCCATAGCGAGTGTCGCTGACCTCGAATGGTATGCTCACTCTAGGCATACGTTGGGCGGTTGGGCTGATGATCTTCCGGAGGTCTTAAACCGCAAGCCAGGTGAAAAGCTGTCAAAGATGTCAACAGTTACGCTTAGGCCTTGGTAGGAGCTCGTCATATACGTTTGATACGAGTTGTTGAAAGCGTATTTTCGGCTATACTAAACGCTGTTGTGGAGTTTTCATAACCTAATTAGCCTTAGGGTACGCGCGTTGTATGTCGGGAAATATCGGCGGTCCACCAGAACCTTTTTCACTGTCTCCTTTGCTTGCTCTCTTGCCGGACGTTGGTGAGATCGGTCGTCTAGAATCCCTGGTGTCGTCGCTCTATGCTCGACAGGAGAAAGTTGGTGCCCTAAAAGCGGAGGCCACGGATAAAGAGGCTGAACGACGATGCGCCGCCGAGCTGGCGATGCTCAGGCAGATCCTTGAGTGGGTTACTCAGAAAAGTGAGGGAGGCGAGTAATGGAAACTCCTTCTCCGAAAAGACCTGAGACGAGCAGACGCAGCTATACCGCGGATGAGGTCGCCGACATCTACAGGCTCGGTAAGTTGTGGCTTGAGACTGGCCAGCATAAACGGGCGGAGGCTCTCCTTCACGGTCTGAATGAAGTGGCTTCCGACTTTGCTCCAGCGTGGCTTGGCACGGCATTCTTGAGGGCGCAACGTGGTGAGTATGAAGAGGCTCTTCAGGCAACGAAGAACGCGCTTCGGGCGGAATCCAATATGCCTGAGGCGATGCTCTATCTCGTGGCGATCGCCCTTACTATGGGTGATCTTAGTACGGCAGGTACGTATCTTGGCGAGGTGAGGGAGGCTATTGAAGCAGGGACGATCTCCAATCAGCACATCGTGCGGTTTTACAAGATGCAATTAGCTCGATATCAGGCCCGCGGATAAATATAACGGGGGAAGCGTGACGGAAGTGAACCAGCCCCGAAAAGAGGCTAGCCCCCCAGTAGTGACGACAACGATTCTGGTGATGCCGGACCCGTTAAGTATTCAGGGTCTAGTTCACTCACACAGTTCAGAGGAAGCGGATGCGAGGCCTCTTGAGGTAGCACCTGTTTCATCAAACCTTTGCGACTCTCCCGATGATATTTTAGCCGAGGCGTATCCGACGATTGGCCGACACGCGCAGCTATCGATCCGCGATAGGATAATCGAGTTCGCTCACGAGATCGCGGAGGGGTTTTTGGACGCGGGAGAACTGGGGCCCGCTGAGGAGAGGGTTGAGGACTCAACCGTTCGGGTCACCTTCTCGCATCATCGGGCGCGTGAGGATGGCTCTCCGATGATATGGATGGAGTTCTATTCTCCTGAGCGTGAAGTATACTTTATACCGGATCTCTCACTCGTAAATAACACCCAACTTCGTTACGGTAGCGATGAGTATAAAGAGGGTTTGGCTGAGCGGTTTTTTGATGGGCCAGCTCGCCTAGAACTTTCGTATGTTCCCGAGAGCGATGAATTCATCGCGCGGCCTTGGTTGTCTCGCGCTTGCTCGGAAGAGGCTGAGAGGCATTTCGTTCAAAGCCTGAGGGGTGGTGGGGCTGCTCACGGATCCTGTATCGCCTCGCTCTTGGATGATGCGATCGTTACCTTTGTTCTGCAGAACGGCTTGATCGATCGCGAGCTCTCTGAGGTGGATGCGCATAGGCGTCTCCACGCTATGGGATCAGGGGAGATCGTGGCGTTTTCAGTTGAAACAACCGGCGTGAGGCGCTACTCAGTCGTGTATTCGTTTGTGGAAGATGAGAGCGTCATTCAACGCCTTTATTGTGACATCTTTCTAAAAGAGCATCCGGTGTGGGGACTCACCCTCCACCGCGCAGACATTAGCGCGGGATAGGACTCTCTTTTACGGGCACGTCGATGATGATGCCGGAGTCCACCAAGAACCTTAAAAGGTGCTGATTCACGTTTGTGAGGTTTATGGTGGCTGCCGTGACCATTCCTTTTTCGGGGTAGGTGAGCTGTTTCACGTTAAACTTGATCAGATCGAGATAGAAACTAAACAGGCTCGATTCGACCGGATAGGTGAGGAGGTGAACGTTTTGATGGAAGAGTCTCGCGGAGGCTTCTAGCACGCCTCCCTCAAGGAGCTTGTACCGTGAATCCTCAAGAAGGAGCGGCAAGAGAGCAGCGCTCACTATGAACCCGATTGGGGAACTTGAGAATCTTCGCAGGTATTCAGTGAGCCTGAAGAACTCCGAATAGTTGCTTACGAGGATGTTGTGTCCGAATTTGCAGAGCTGCTCTACGACGGTCAGTACCTCGTCGTCGGTTGATTGTTGCGCACGAAGGATATTGTTCAGCGTTAACTCAAGGACGTACACCGAATCCTGTTCCTTCTCTCCGGCAAGCGCTCTGAGCTGCCCTTTGCACGCTCCCACGAGGTCAGGAAACATGTGGTGCAGGGCCCGGAACGAACCGCGCTCCAAAAGTATCGGGCGTTTGTGAAAGAATTCAGTTGGAGGTAGGGGCTGTTGATTAACATCAAAGAGGATCGCGTTCGCGAGGCCCTTGCGGAGGAGCGCTACGGTCAACAGTCTAGCGTCGGATCCCTCAAACTTTGGTCCCCGTAGTTCTATATAATCGATCTCGAGTCGTTTATTGGTGATTCCGTCGAGCAGATGCTCAAGGAAGAGGTCCATGTCGTGCGAGAGGTAGAACGCGCCGAACGCCAGATTAACACCAAGGAGCCCGAGGGCCTCCTGTTGCCGAACGTTGTCGTGGTCCATCATGTGGACATGAATGAGGATGTCGGATGGTTGGCTTCTTGGAGTTGGTTGAAATCGTATACCAAGCCACCCGTGACACTCGTTCGTGCCCGCGTAGTTACGCGCTGATACGGTGTCAGCAATCGCGAAGAAGTCGGTGTTTTCTCCCCGAGTAGTGTCCAGTCGGTCAATTAACAGGTTGTACTCGTGGTTGAGCATCGCGATAAGGCGCTCTTTGGAAACGTAGCGACCAGTCTTGCCGTAAATGCTATCGCTAACGAGCATGTCATAGGCTGACATCGATTTAGCAACGGTCCCCGCAGCACCGCCTACTTGAAAGAAAAGACTGGCGATCTCCTGGCCAGCTCCGATTTCAGCAAAAGCCCCAAATCTAGAGTTGTCAAGATTGATGTGCAGTGCTTTCTGGAGAGGGTCGGTTAGCGCTTCTATTTGTAGTGGTTCGGCGGCGTTCATGCTGCCAGAGCCTAGCCGATCGGAGGATAGATCGGAAGCGAGTTTTACTCTGTCTGCCCACGCATGAAGTTAAAAAGCTGTTGTGTAGACGCGGAGTTTTTCGCGTGCATCAGGCCTTGGGAGCGCACTTCGAGGGGGTAGAGTTTCTGGTGCTCGCGCATGGCCCTGTGAAGTGCGGAGAGGCGCTCGTAGTCATGGGCAAGGGTGAAGCGCTTAAAGAGAAGTTCCATGTAGTAGAACTTCTGTGGAGCTAGCGCTAGTAAGTGATCTGGTGACACAAAGTAATCGGTGAAGCTCTCGGCCCAATCTTCGAATGGGTCGGTGGTAGCGTTGCTGCTCCGAGTGAAGGAAGCCGTCGCCGCGTGGCGGTAGAGGATGTTCTCTTTGGATGAATAGCGAAACACCAACCACTCTGAGGGCGATTCCGCTGTGCGTCCGGGGATGTGGGTGTGCCCTGTGATCAGTACCGCGCGATTAAGGGGGATTATCTGTCCGCCAAGCAGAACGGAGTCTCTGCCGATGACCTCCTTTTTCGAAATGCTACCCACGATTCTCCAATCGCTAAGGGCCGCGAAGGTGGCCATATTGAATAGCGGGTTTGTGGGTGACCATATCTCACCCGATGCGGGGCACCAACGTAAATGCTCCCCTTCGGCTCCCATCTGAATGCTGTGCCCTACCTCATGAATAGTGACGCCGACCATGTGGCTTAAGCCGCCAAATTCGTCCTTTTGGTTGTGTCGAAAAACGCGTGGGACACCGAGCGCTACCCGACCTGATGGACGACGCTCTCCCAGGTTCTCCAGCTTCGCGAAATGGAAATCTCTGAGCTTAGGCACCATGATGCGATGTCCTTCAGGGATAAATGAGAGCGCCTCCAAGAGCTGCTCAACCCGTTTTGGGGTCCAAAGGTCTTTATCCGAGAGGGTGTATGATTGAGAGAGGCGGATCCCTTGCGAGCATTCCAAAATGAGTTGTCGTGAAGCCGAGGTGATGAAGCGATTCATCTGCTGGAGTGAAGGTCTTGCTCCCGTGAGTAGCTTATCCGCGCGTGCTATGATCAGAGAGAGTGTCGACTGGGCGTCGCAGACGGCTTTTGGAGGTAATGGAGGCAGGAGCGTTGACGTTTGCGACTGAGCTGTTGAAGTGAGATGCGTGAGTCCATCTAAGCGTGCGCGCGCGGAGAGTGTTGTGTCCCGGAGGGCGACAACTTGCCGCTTCGCGAGTTGACGTTCGTGAGCGTTGTTCAGGCCGCTTTTTTTCTGTTTGAGGATAGACGGTAATCCGACGTGTTTAAGTGCTCTCAAGGTCTCCGCCTTGCCGATGATCTCAGTAAGGGGCTTGTGTTTTAGCGCCACGATCTTTTTAGTACGCTCCGTGGTCAGGAGCCGCATGAGCTCGTCACGTGTCAAGCAGGAACGTACTACAGCATGAGTGACGTGTTTCCTCGCGGTTTTACTTTTGTCCCGAAGCGCTGATGAGATGATTACAGCTTTACCCTTAAAGGGAAGGAGAGCGAGAAGGTGAGGACCCGTGGTTGTAATGACGTTAGCGGTATGACGAGAGATCTTGGAGAAGGAGATGAGATCCTCCGCTAGCTCCCTAAAAGCGGCGTTTCCCCTGAGTCTCCCTAGTGGCGTTGAGAGTTCGAGGAGTTTCAGGTGTGGTTCGGTAAAATACGGGGTTTCGATACTTGAAAGGTGAGATTGAATTCGTCGCAGAAGGATCTCTCCGAGGGCCTCGCAAGGAGACACGTTGGCGCCACGAAGCTCCGCCAGTGGAGAGTTCGTTGCTCCCGCCGGTGATGGTGGTCTCGTAGTCCCAATTTCGGTGACGTCCATTTTCATAGAGAGATCTCCAGGGAGGGATAGTAGCCGAGCTGTTGCGGGAGGGAAGTTTTTAGAGAGTCGCGATTAGCCCTAATCGGTTCGGAAATAGCGGAAACTGAACCGTAAAAGTGCCGGAAGCTGGTGACGGTTATTTTGCCACCCAATTTTCTTCCATCGATCAGTTTTTTGGGATACTACCCGTCCCAAGCGATGACAACACCGACAAATCAAAACATTGGTCCAGGCGAGGATGGTCGAGAGGGTTCAAGGAGCGCGGGAGCTCTGCACTATACCCCCGAATCGCTTTTCGTGGCCTCTCTCATCGAGGCATTGCGTCGACGGGAGTCGGTTTTTGCCCAGACGCTCGCGCATGATCTTTTCGAGCTTGGCCCGATAGCGAGCGAAGATATTTCGAAGATTCTCCGAGGCATGAACCACCGCGAGACTATTGCGGAGGTTCTCGAGAGTGTGCTCACGATACTTCGCCCTGAGGGTGCTTCTGGGCTTATTCGCATAGTCCCCGAGGTTCTTCCTGGATTGGTAGCGCTCACGGAGAAGATCGTACTAAGTGAGGAGCCTTATAGCGCAGCTATTGGCGACCAGCTTATAGACTGTACAGCTATAGCGGTTGAGACCCTTCAGGCCCAATCTCTAGCTTGTGATGCTGCACGGCAGAAGATTTCGCGCGAAGAATTAGAATCTCTTTGGCGCATATGTCAGAAGGGATTAAGTGGTCGTGATGGCTATTGGCCCGCTGTCGTCCTTCTGTGTGTTTTGGACCCCTCTCCGCAAAGCCTCTTTCATCTGGACCAGGCCATGGAACAGGTTAAAAAGGACGTCGCGCCGGAAGACCTCATCCTCGTCTCCGTTCGTAGAGCAGTGTTGTCGGTGGCGTCTTCGGACTTTGCCTACTGTTTAGAGTGGATAGCGGCTCATCCTGAAACGAGCTGCAATCGATGGCTCGTCGCTGAGGCAACCCTCGCGTTGACCGAGCACGCTATCTTTCATGGAGCGGCGCTGAGAAGGGCACTGCTCGGAGACCTGAAGCCTGACATCTCCGTCGCGTGTATGGTGTGCATGTTCTTAGGGCAAGATAAGCGATTTGCCCTTCCTGATGTGTTGCGAAGCGATCTGACTGAGGTCCTTCGCATGGTTGTTTCACGAGCGTGTCAGCCATCCCTCGATAATCCGCTCGCCCAAACAGCAATGAGGGCGCTGCTCTACATGAGCAGGGAAGAGAGGGACCTCGAGCACGCTCAAAATTATCTCAAGGCGCTCTTCTCCCTTGGTCAAGGTCCAACCCCCGAGTTGGCCCATTCGTATGCAACGTCGCTAGCCCGATTTATAAGCAAGGAACCACGACGACCGGTTATTCCGCACCCGAATCTATCTACTCAGACGGATAGGATTGAACTCTTTAATGATGAGATATCTCAGCGACTCGCGTTGACGGCCACTCAGTATGTTACTCCCCGTGACGTTAATTCGTTGTATGAGGGATTCGCCTATGACCTACTCTCTAAATCGCGAAGCGATGTGAAGAGAGCGTGCGAACAGGTGCGGCCTGATTTATGTATTCATGATCTCACTCCTCGACCTGAGGAATCCTTGAAGCTCTTTCTCGCTCCTAGGGACGCTCTCGGTTTCGCTCGACGATATCGTTTTATCATTGAAAATGGGTATTACGACATCGCGGCCGCACTGCTGCCGGAGCTAGTCTCCGCAATCGATTGTGCCGTATCTACGTCCGATAGACGGATACAGGGACGTCTCCTCACATCGGTGGTTGAGTCTGTTGAGCAGCTTGCGTATAACCTTGCCGCGCGACCGTATCTTCAGGATTTCGCGGGTCGCCGACTCTCTTCGGCGGATAAAGTATTTTTAGAGAACCTGCCCGCTCGAACGATGGTAGCCGCTGATGAAGTGCCTCTTGAGCTCTCAGTAGCGTCCTTGGGATTGCGGATGGTAATTGATCGCGATTGTGAATGGCAACGCGAGCTCTTTACGTTGTGGCGTGAATGTCCCAAAGGGATCAAGCGAGACGTTGACTCAAGTAGTTTACCGTACTTCTCGGTTGTTGCGGAGAGATATCGCCCTGGTTCCGCGTGGGAGATGATTCGAAAGGGTTCCGTGTGGCGCGATAGTCCCGGGTTCTTCCGAGACCTTTGTTACGGCCTCCTCGGAGATCCGGCGTATCCGGAAGCCATCTGCAGTCGAGTTGAGCTGAATAGTGGAGAAGAGATCTCTAAGATGTTCGCTCTGGCGCAGGGGATGCGGGACCATTTTTCGGATGCTCAACGACAGCGAGTCTTGAAAGTTGCTAGGGCGAGTGTAGAGGAGCTTGGGGTGTTGTCGGTCGAATCGATCCTCACGATCTCGGCCCTTTCTACCTCTCTCGATGACGCGAGGCTTCTTATGGACCTTCCTGCGGCAGCTGGAGTTGACGAGATGCTTCATAAGATTACGTGCGCCGATAGTATGGCGCGGGTCCTCCGAAACATTCGCAGATTCACAAAGTAGAGGCGGTGTGGTGCCAGAGTGGCTCGCTCGCTTTTAGAGATGTGTATACTGGGGCGCAAGATGAGCCTCCTGCCTCGTTTCAAGACTTGTTGGTGCCCTTAAGATTATCTTGCTGCTTTAAATCGGATATGAGCCCCGCTGTTCTGACTCCTCTATAGGCTCTCTGTACCGGTCCTAAGGGCCTTAGCCTCAAGGGTATGATTATCGCTTCTTCTCTTCCGACGATTCGATCAGCGTTGCATCAATCACCATCTTTACGGCCTGTTCAACGATTTCGCGTTGACTGTTGGGGATGACACCTTGGGCGGCGAGCTTCGCCGCCTCTTCAGTTACTATGCCCATGAGCTTCTCGCGTTGCTCAAGCGAGATCTTTCCAAGCGCTTGAGTGCCTCCAACACCTGAAACGCCGGCGACCCGGGAAACGGCGGATGCGCCCTTAACCTTTTCCACGTCGGAGACGGCCTCGGTAGACTTGACCCGTTTGGTCGCGTCGGAAGCACCGATCTTATCTATCTTTTTATCTTTGTCGTCTTTGCGTCCCATCTTGGTTCTCCGCGTTACGCTCTCTCAAATTCTTATCACGCCGTACTTACCAGCACATCGGTAAATGGCCCTTTATTCCCACTGCTCTTTAATTTCGTGACCAGTGGTTTTAACCCCGGCCGTACCTTAGGGAGCGCGGCAGGTTTTCCCTGGGCTAGGCTCTTTTGTAGGTAGGCGATGAGCACTTTGTGTTCACGCATAACGTTAAGGCCATCAGTGTCCCACTCGGTCGCGACGTTTCTTAAAGATATACCATCCCAATACACCTTATAGAGGAGAAGTTGATGCACCGGTTCAAGGCAGGCCATCACTCCCACCATACGTTTGTAATCCATGAGCTCGTCGGGGAGGGGCCCATTTGCGACGGCTTGCTTGGTCGCGACGAGGCTGGCTCCGATGAGGAGTTCGCGGATCGCTGAACGAGCATCAGAGTCGTCACTTCCGGATGATTCACTGACTGGGAGCCGTCCATCTCGCAGGTCAGGGAATACACCGTATAACTCGGCGGAGAGTTCTCGAGCCTTGTTCTCTGCCGCCGATTTGTTCGACATACTTCGGGACCACCCTTTTGATTTTCGAGCGGCTTCCGTTGAGGCTTCATGGATACGTCGACGCGAGTACCCCTTAAATGGGATTCCTCGGCTTGGGTCAAATCGCCGAGAGCAGAATATAAGCGCTTCCATCGCGGCTCCATCGAGACCATCGAGTCGCCAATCGAGATTCCACGCTCGTGCCACAGCTCGCGCGATACTCTCTGTCCACCCATGGTGTTCAACGACGAGGTTATTAGCTTCCTCCTCGGATAGGTGTTTCCCGTCAGATGCTGGTTTTCCCACGTGTACTGTAAGGGACCTTTAGTGCTCGGTCCCCGCTCCCGGTACTAGGTATCGGCTGGTTCGGCCGTAAAGGTGAGGCCTGGAAGCAGAAAAAAGAAGCGTGTTATCAGCTTGTTACGGTTCATAAGCTTTTTCTGAAGCACTTGGGGCCCGGCTGCGGATAAGGGGGAAAGAGAGCTGATTGATTATTCCAGGCGGCTTTCGGGTTTTAGGGGCAAGTTGGAAAAAGGGTACATAACCATGACTGCAACAGTAACTCACGTATCCAAGAGCAAGCGCGCCGCAGTAGCAGAACGAGCAGCGAAGCTCGTTGGTAAGGAGCCAGGCCGCGTCATTGAACTCTCCTCCGCAAAGAATAAGCAAGCTGGCCCTCCAACTCCAGCGCAGCAAGAGGCGCTCATTATCAAGTATCGGCTCAAGGCCCGTAAGCTCGGACGAAGCATCCTTCGCCGATGGCATTCTCGGATGGATTTAGATGAAGTGGATAGCATCGTAGACCTCTCGTTGTGCGAGGCTGTAAAGCGCTTCGACGCGTCGAAAGGTGCTAGCTTTATGACCTTCCTCTTCTATCACCTCAAGGGCAATTTGGTTCGTGCGGTTACAACGGCCGCTACATCGATGGCGATCCCTATATTTAATCAAGATGAGACGACGCAACCTGCCGCTGAGCCAGAGCACATGTTTGGACACCAGTTCCGCGCGCTGAACTCCGCTGAGGTAGCTGAGGCTGTTACGAGTCAGGATGTGCCACTTCCCGATGAGATGTTGTGGAAGAAGGAGCTTAACAGCGCAAGTACCGCTGCGTGTGATAAGTTGGATCCTCTTGAGCGAGAGATCATCAAGCGAATATTCCTTCAGGAGCAACAGATCATGGATATCGCGTCCGCGCTGGGGTACAGCCGATGCCATATTTCGCGAGTAAAGAAGAAGGCTCTTGAGACCCTTCATACAGAGCTTAGTGGCTCGATGAGCCATGTAGATCTTGGTAAGAAGCCTAACTTTGATGATGAGGGCGAGCTCGCTCCACTTCGTTCAGTAGGCCGCAGACCGATTCACCGTCGTCGCCCGCGCTCTAAAGTTACTCGAGCTGATCGATACGTGACGGCAAAGGCTGCGTAAAGGAAGTTTTAGGACAATAGAATCGGGACGAGGGGCTCCAGAGATGGAGCCCTTTTCGTTGTGCTGTGAATGGTTGCTGAGGACGCGTCTCTTCCCTCTTTTAAAACTGGTCGCTCTGGGTCTTTTCTGTCGAGTGTCAGAGCGTTCTATTGGTTTCGCGAGGCGTCGTTATTCTCGTCCTCAAGCCCGAGGTGACATCGGTGAAAGACACGGTGGACTATCGGCGCGAGAACCTCTCCGACGACCGTGATACATGTGAGCCCACTAAAGAGCGCGTAGGCTCCCGCAAAAACCTTTCCACTGTCGGTTTGAAGTTGAGAGAGCGGGCCCATCCCGGAGAGGACCCTCGAGGCGTTCGCGAATGAGTCGATCCATGAGAGCTCCTCGAAGTAGTGATATCCGGACATGCCGATACCGAGGGCCGCGCCTAGAGATACAATACCGATAAGTGACACAAACGACATTCTCCGGAGAAAGCATCCGCGGGATATGAGAGTTTGGCTGTGATGCTCGAACATGGTGAAGGCTCCTACTTCGTAAGCGTAAGGGGGCGGCCCGCTGGTCGCCGGAGGAAACTGTTAGGGGGGGGCGCCCTGGTTTTCCTCTATTCTTATCTCTATCTACTTTTAAGCTATTTGGCTTCTCTGCAGAGTGGCCGATATTCCTATTTGGACCTGAGCGGGATAAGGCCCGGCCATGTTCAACGTTGGGTATACTTTGGGTGTGCTGATTGTCCGGTTCCCACAGTTGGGATATCTTTCGGCGGTCGGTAGATTGGGTTTGCACATATAATGCGTTCACGTATCAGAATACTACGGGCCTCTTTACTCAGGGTATGTATCGCTCTGTTTGTATTCGTGTCAGCCAATCACTGCTTCCTTGAGGAAGGAGTCTCGGTCCCCAACGCCTCTCAGAGTGATGGCAACACTTTTTCGGGCCTCGATTACCACTTCGGCGCCTCGTTCCCTCATCAACACTCCTCTGAGCATAATTCGGACGACTCTGAGGCCCACTCTCATGGCGATGCGATGTCGCTGCAAAGTGAATCGACGGGGATCAAGCTTAAGAAGATTGAGCCTCGGGTTGTGCCTCCGTTCTTGCTGCCAGCGGTTTCATTGATGCTACCCGAGGATGAGGCCCAGTTTTTCGATAATTCGGCTTTCACGGCTCTGCCCGTGAGTCTCGGAGATTTCTCCCTCTCTTTAGCCTCCCTTTCTATCTCTTCTCAAGCGCCACCACGAGTCGTATAGATTAGTTGCTGTACGTTGGCTTTAAAGCTCTCTTCTCGTTACCTATCTTAGTGTGGTGGACAATGAACTGTTTCCGGATAACATTTTTAGTAGTGATCGCGTGTTGGGGTGTGCCCGCCGTGTCGCACGCGGAGGGTGGATGTACGTTGCCGCTCACGTTTGAGGGGTTTCGCGCCCATGCTTTCGCGCACAGTCCCCTTATCGCCGAGATCGACCGGGAGTTCTCGGTGGAGTTAGCGAAAGCGATAGATACCGAACTCCTTACGAATCCTGAGTTGTCGGTCGAGCAAACGTATACGCGGATGAAGATGAGAGGGGATAACGATCCTCAGACGACGGCGACGTTGTCTCAGCCCTTAAAGCTCTCTAACTTCGGTAAGCGTGACCGGGTGGCAGGTCTTCTTAGAAAGGTTGGTGACGTCAATAAGCGGGGCAAGCTGCTTGAATTTAGTCAGCGACTTCTTTTGCAGTACTCGAATCTTTTTGCCCTTCAGGAGACTGGTCGCTTTCTCAGAGTTGCGGAAGCGAGCTCGACCGAACAGGTCGCGGCGATCGGCCAAGGTGTAAAGGAGGGGTTGCTCTCTCAGGGGTCCGAATCCCTTTTTCAAGGCGAGCGGTATCGTCTTCAGGCTCAGCGAGAAGGGGTATCCGCCACGCTGGGAGCGCTGCAGGGAGAGCTCGGTTTATTAGTCGGCACGACGTGTACAGTTGTCGCCCAAGCCGCACCCGCGTTGCCGTCTTTATCGGCGAGTGACGCGTTGGTATCTCAAGCAAAGACGAGTTCTATCAGTGAGGCTTCCCGTGTTGAGCTTATGCTTGAACTCACCAGAGAACAGTCACGCCTTGCGGATATTGACGCGGTTCCGGTTATCGCTCCTCGTGTTGTGTATCAACATACAAATGACGGAGGCGATTTTATCGGAGGAGGAATCTCTATCCCTTTTCCGGTATGGAATCGCAATCAAGCTGAGAGCGTTCGAGCAGAAGCTGAGCACCTGGTCATGCGGAGCAAGAATCAATTCCTTCAGGGTGGAGGGTTTGAGTTTATTGTGAGAAGCCTAAGGGGCGCCGCGGTCAGTAGTCAAAAGCAAGCGGATCTTTATCGCTTAAAGGTAATCCCGGCGTACGAGAGCGCTCTCAGCTCTCAGGAGCGATTGTATCGAGAGGGAAAGGGCAATGTTCTTGATGTGTGGCAAACGTTTAGAGCGGTCAATGAGGCTAGGGTCAATGAATTGACCTTGCAATTAGAAGCTATTAGGTCACGAGCGCAGCTATCAATCATGGTAGGTGAGGAGGTTTAATGTTTTTCGGAATGGGTCGGTTTCTTTTCATCGCGTTAGTTCTCTTGGGCCTTAGCGTAAGTGCAGGTTGTAATGGGTCGTCGCACGAGCATGAACATGGGCACGATCACCATGAGGAGGAGGAGATTAAGCGGGGTCCTCATGGAGGAAGGCTCCTAGAGGACCACGGTGTGACCCTTGAATTGGCGATGTTTGAAGCAGGCGTTCCTCCCCGGTATCGCGCGTACCTCTCGCTCAACGGTAAGCCGATCGCGCCAGAGTCCTATCATATGATGGTGCAGCTTACCCGGCTGGGACGCGCGGAACAGAGTGTTTTATTCAAACCCTCAGGGCTGTTTCAAGAAAGTATTCAGGAAATTGAAGAACCGCATTCGTTCGACGTAGCTGTCACGGTTCAATATCAGGACAAGAATCATACATGGAGGTACCCGTCGTATGAGGGTCGAACGGTGATAGCGTCTGATATGGCCGCCCGTTCAGGGATTAAAAGTGAGGCGGCGGGGCCTCGGGTCATTCGGGAAATCTTGCCCGTGCGAGGCAAGATCCTTCCGAGTGAGCACCGCATCGCGCATATCGTTCCGCGATTTCCTGGTGTTGTTAGAGAGGGGCGCAAGCATATTGGAGACACCGTTGAGAAGGGGGAGGTGCTTGCGGTCATCGAAAGTAATCAGAGTTTGCAGCCCTTTGAGGTTCGCTCGCAGATAGCAGGAACAATAATTAACGGACACCTTATTGTTGGCGAGTATGTCCCGGAGAACCAGTGGGTGTTCGTAGTCGCTGATCTGTCAGAGGTCTGGGCCGATTTCTTTGTTCCGATCGGTCAGGAGAGAGTTATTCATCAGGGGCAGGTTGTCGAGGTCTCGACGGGAACCGCGGGTGAGACGGTAACAGGCATGGTCAGCTATGTTGCTCCCTATGTGGATGAGCGTTCGCAGGCACAGACAGTGCGGGTAGTACTACCGAATCATGAAGCGCGGTTTATGCCTGGAATGTTCGTGACTGGTAACCTCGTTACGTCGGAGAGGGAGGCACCGGTCGCGGTGCGGCAGTCCGGTATCCAAACGTTTCGCGACTGGCAGGTTGTGTTCTTCAAACAGGGAGATACCTACGAGATTCGTCCGTTGACGCTTGGACGAACGGATGGAGAGTGGATAGAAGTGCTCTCGGGTCTTTCCGCAGGGGAGCAGTATGTCTCGGCCAACTCGTATACCGTGAAGGCTGATATTCTCAAGTCTGGCGCGTCTCACGATCACTAAAGAGGGTTGAATGTTCAACGCAATTATCAAATTCTCAATTAGGCATCGGTACGCGGTCATCGCGATGACCTTCGTCTTGGCGGTGGTTGGAGCGCTCACGTATCGGCACCTGATCATTGACGCTGTTCCTGACATTACCAACGTTCAGGTTCAGATTAACACTGAGGCGGAAGGGTATTCTCCGATAGAGGTTGAGCAGCGAGTAACGGCACCACTTGAGGTGCTCCTCGCCGGCATGCCCTCACTTCATTATACGCGCTCTCTCTCTAAATATGGTTTGTCACAGGTTACTGTTGTCTTTAAAGACGGAACCGACATTTACTTCGCTCGACAGCTTATTTCTCAACGCCTGCAAGAGGCTAAAGCTAGACTTCCCGACGGAGTGACTCCATCAATGGGGCCTATCGCGACGGGGCTAGGTGAGATCTTTATGTTCACCGTGGAGAACGATCTAAGCGCGCCGGTCGCAAGAACGCTTCAAGAGCTTCGTGAGCTTCAGGACTGGGTGGTGCGACCTCAGTTGATGACGATTGAGGGGGTCGTTGAGGTGAACTCGATCGGAGGAGCCTCGAAGCAGATAGTCGTTGCGCCAAATCTCGACAAGCTTCGCGCGTATGAGATGACGTTAGACGACCTGACTCGAGCGATCACTCAGAGCAATTCGAACGTAGGGGCAGGATTTATTGAGTCTCGGGGTGAACAACTTCTCATTCGTGTTCCCGCTCAGGTTGAGGACTATCGGGAGCTTCTTAACGTGGTCCTTGGGGTTCATGAGGGAAGCCCGGTTCGAATCTCAGATATTGGATCTGTGGAGATCGGATCTGAGCTTCGCACTGGCGCCGCAACCCAGGATGGGCGGGAGATCGTACTGGGTACGGTGTTTATGTTGATCGGAGAGAACGGCCTTGCGGTGTCCGATCGTGTGTCTCGCCGCATTGAAGAGGTGCAGAGGTCGCTACCGGACGGTGTCGTAATCAAGCCGGTGTATAATAGAGCGGATTTGGTGAACGCGACTATCGGCACCGTGAGAACTAATCTCTTCGAGGGCGCGATGTTAGTAATAGCGGTCCTCTTTGCTACGTTAGGGAATATTCGGGCCGCCGTGCTTGTAGCGTTGGTTATTCCTCTTTCGATGTTGATTACTATTTCGGGGATGGTGTCCGGAAGGGTAAGCGCGAACCTGATGAGCCTAGGGGCGCTTGACTTCGGACTCATCGTGGATGGCGCAGTTATACTCGTTGAGAACTGTATCAAAAGGATCGGAGAGGCGAGAGCTCGTTTGCAGAGAGCGCTCTCAACAGAGGAGAGGCTGTCGTTGGTTCACTCTGCCTCGGTCGAGGTGAGGCAGGCCACGATGTTCGGTGAACTTATCATTATGCTTGTATATATCCCTATCCTGACCCTTGGGGGGATTGAGGGGAAGATGTATCGGCCGATGGCGATAACCGTCCTGCTCGCCCTCGCCGCCGCGTTTCTCTTATCGCTAACGTTCGTGCCAGCAGCTGTCGCCACTTTTATAACCGGCGAGGGGCACCGAGATGGCGGCGGATGGATGGGGACACTTCAGGAGCGATACCGACGACTGGTTGTGGAGCTTCTCAAGGTTCCCCGAAAAGTTATAGGGATAGCCGCGGGAGTACTCGTAGTCTCGTTCATCTTGTTTTTGCGGCTTGGGTCTGAGTTTATTCCATCACTCGATGAGGGGGATGTCGCTCTGCATGCCCTGAGAATTCCCGGCACGTCTTTATCTCAATCGATCGATATGCAGTTTCATCTTGAGGAGGCTCTCAAGGGCGTACCTGAGGTTGAGCGCGTGTTCGCCAAGATCGGCACTGCGGAGATTGCTACCGACCCGATGCCTCCAAGTGTAGCCGACGGGTTCGTAATCCTGAAGCCTCGCTCCCAGTGGAGAGATCCCACGAAGCCAAAAGCAGATGTCGTCGCGGATATCGAGCGAGCGGCTCTTCCGGTTCCTGGTAATAACTTCGAGTTCACCCAGCCGATCCAGATGAGGTTTAATGAGCTGATCGCGGGTGTAAGAAGTGACGTCGCCGTGAAGATCTTCGGGGACGACACAGCAGTGCTGCTCTCTAATGCCGAGAAAGTAGCTTCCTTGCTGAAGACCATTCCGGGAGCCTCTGATGTTAAAGTGGAGCCGGTTACGGGATTACCCTTCATCGAGATTAAGCCGCTTAGGGAAAAGATCGCTCGCCTGGGCTTAAACGCTTCAACTATTCAGGAGGTAGTTCGAACCGCGTATGCCGGTCAGGAAGCGAGTCGTTTTTATGAGGGGAGTCGAAGCTTTCCTGTGGTTGTTAGGCTTCCAGTAGAAGCCCGTTCGAGGGTGGATTCGATCTCGGTGTTGCCGATCTCGCTTCCTCCAGAGGTCGCGCACCATCACGGTCCGAGTGAGGTGGGACGCACGAAGTTAGCGCGGGAGTCTGATGGTAAATCCTATGTGCAATTAAGTGAGGTAGCGGATATCTCTCTTACGCAGGGTCCTAATCAGATTACTCATGAGAACGGAAAGCGGCGGGTGGTGGTTACCGCGAACGTCAGGGGGCGAGATCTCGGATCGTTTGTTGAAGAGGCTCAACGGACGGTGTTGAATAGCTTGAAGATCCCTGCTGGGTATTGGGTCAGATGGGGTGGTCAATACGAGAACTTACTCGCGGCGAAAGGTCGGCTTGTGTTCGTCGCGCCCCTCGTTCTCGCGGGGGTGTTTGGGGTTATTGTAATGACCTTTCGCTCCGCGCTGTACTCACTCCTCGTGTTCAGCGGGATCCCTTTTGCCCTCTCCGGTGGAGCGCTCGCTTTATGGGCTCGTGGCATTCCGTTTTCCATCTCGGCCGCGGTGGGCTTCATCGCTCTTTCGGGTGTCTCTGTACTAAACGGACTCGTCTTGGTGAGCTTTACCCGTCAATTAATGGCTGACGGTGCCTCGACCGTCGTCGCGGTCGTTGATGGCGCAGTCGGGCGCCTAAGGCCGGTATTGATGACCGCCCTCGTCGCGTCTCTCGGGTTCCTGCCGATGGCTATCTCGCAGGGGACTGGATCTGAGGTGCAGAGACCCCTTGCGACGGTGGTGATTGGTGGGATTATCTCGGCAACTACGCTGACTCTTCTGGTTTTGCCGGTGCTTATCTCGGTCTTCGCGAGGGAGAAAACAAGATAGTGGAGGTGTTCTTAGGAACCGGTTCTGAATGTAGGTCTGACAGACCTCGTCGATAGTATTCCTTGCGGCCCTTTCTAGCGGTACAAGGTGGTGGTCTAGACTGGTTCTAGACTGGTACAGCCCAACTTCTAGACTGGTTGGTCTAGACTGGTACAGCCCAACTTCTAGACTGGTACAGCCCTACTACACGTTATTCATGTAAGAACGGGTTTCGGCGACGTCTTTTTAAGAGTCACCGATGTGCCACGGAATGCAAGTAGCTGAAGCCCGCCTCAAGCGAATCATGTTGGGATCATTAGTAATGGCACAATAATGATTGTTGATTTGTTCTCTTGCCTAGTGAGTACACGAGTGCCGTCATTAACATGCCTGCAGACTATAACAGTTGTTAGATCGCATTGCACAATCGCGGTATCGGCGGTTTGAAGCACCCGGGCGGCCACGGCACATCCGTATATCCTTGCTTCATAAGGAGATAGCATTCTGTGCACTGATTGATGAACCTCCGAAACGTCGCAAGGAATGCCCAGCGAAGCTCATTACAGGAAGCATACATGAAGACCTTCCTTCCTTTCT
>CAIXKI010000139.1 GCA_903920005.1 uncultured delta proteobacterium | reverse complement strand
TCTTCAAGCAGAAGCACCGCTTGATAGGGATCTCCCTCTAGCGATAAAAGACTCGCAAGTGCCGGCTCCGTCTTCTTTCCGCGCAGCTTCAACGCACGCAACTCATCACGAAGCGGAGAGCCTCCCAACGTAATCGCTCTCTCTATCTGTACCAAGTGTCTAAAGCCATTTTGCCGCTCCACTGGCACAGCCTCTCCAAATATCTCTATCTCAAAATTCGGTGTAAAAAACTGACAAACAGTTGCTTGCGAATTAGTAGAGGAGCGCCGAATAGTAAACCGAGGATACTGCGCGTACCTCGTGGCAACATCCCGCTCGAATCTCTCAACGTTATGAACCTCACAGATTATGTCGAGGTCGCTTTGTGGAGTGTCGATATCCAAACATACCGAGCTCACGAGCACCGGGTCGTAGTGGACGAGAGTATTTAGAATATCGAGTTCCAAAAGACACTGATGCGCGAGTCGCTGAGTTTCAGTCCCTCTCGACAAATAAAGAATGTCCCGAAAATTTGTCTTCATTGTGAAGCCTGAGACTACCAGAGAAGAGCCGCCCGACGGAGGATATTTGCCCCGATTCTGAGTTCTCCTCCCTAGACTCGGGCCTTTCAGGGCCACCAAGGGGTAGCCATGGCCCCACAGCAGAAACAACACCCCGAGTACCAACGAGTGGTCACGCTTCCATGACGGAGACCTCTTTCCAGCACGTTATCAGAACTAGGGAGCAAGCTTTCTAGCGATTTCACCATAGTGGCTTGGCCAGCGGCTCATTTCGGCGATTCTCGGCGAAACAATCCGGCATCTTTTATAGGGCAAAGGCGTTTTAAGTCCACTGAGGCGGCCAAGACGGTCCAATGACGCCGTTTTGACGCTTTATTAGAAATAATCGACGACTCTACCGTTATCGCTAGTACATATTTTGGAGCACACCGTGTCACGAAACCCGGCAACTATCAGCGTTGTAATTCCCGTCTACAACGAGCGAAAGACTATTCGTGAGATTGTGAGGCGCGTTAAAGCGACTCCGCGAGAGAAGGAGATCATCATCGTCGATGATTGCTCTACCGACGGAACGAGACAGATCTTAAAAGAGTTCGACGGCGACTCGCAGATTCGAGTTATCCTTCAACCAAAAAACAGTGGTAAGGGTGCTGCGCTCAAGGTTGGGTTTCAAGCAGCCACAAAAGATGTCGTCATCGTGCAGGATGCCGACCTAGAGTATAATCCGGAAGACTATGAATCTCTTCTTCGACCGATTGATGAGTCCCGAGCGGATGTGGTGTACGGGTCGCGCTTCCTTTACATGGAACACCGCGTGCTATACTTCCGACACATGATCGGAAATAAAGTAATTACGTTCCTATCCAATTTGCTAACGGATCTTACTCTTACCGACATGGAGACCTGCTACAAGGCCTTCAAACGGGAGATAATCCAGAACATAGACCTCAGGTCCTCTCGCTTCGGATTTGAACCAGAAGTAACCGCAAAGGTTGCTCGCCTCGGTTGCTGCGTCTATGAGGTTCCGATCCGATACTACGGACGCTCATATGCCGAGGGTAAAAAAATTACCTGGAGAGATGGTGCGGCTGCCCTATGGCACATCCTTCGCTACTCGATCCTCGATAAAAACTTCGTTAAAGACGCGCAAGCCATTCGAAGAGCGCAGGTCTCCCCTCCTCCGGATTTAGATGTTGGAGTCGATACCCTAGAGGCATTCGAAGACGCGCACCGTTATAACTCGTGGATCTGTGAGCGCGCGAACCCCGCTATCGGCGCGCGAGTGCTTGAAGTCGGTTCAGGGATCGGCAATATCGTTGGTGAGCTCCTGTCTCGAGAGAATGTGAAATCAATCGTAGCCACAGATCTCCGTGCCTCATCCCTCGCAACGTTGAAGGACAGATTCGGCCACGACTCTCGCCTCTCAAGCGAGGTGTGGAACGCGGAGGACCCACCCCCCACGAGCCTTCTAGAAGATAAATTCGATACCGTCATCTGCTCAAACGTGCTGGAGCACATCTCAGACCATGAGAGGGCCCTGACCCACATGAAGCAGATCTTGAAACCAGGTGGCCGCCTCGTGCTGCTCGTACCGGCAAATCCGGCCATCTATAGCGGTCTTGACGAAGAACTTGGACACTTCAGACGCTACACGGAGATCGAGCTGAAGGGAGTTCTCGACCGAGCTGGATTTGAGATTCATCGTCTTTTCCCCCACAACCTCGTTGGCGCTCTCGGTTGGTGGTGGGCCGGTAAGGTGCGTGGGCGAAGAACTCTTCGCGCTAGCGACACCAAAACCTTTGATAAGCTCGTGCCGTTCCTAAAACCGATTGACAAGTACCTGACCAAGCCGTTCGGCGGCGTGTCCCTCATCGCTATCGCGTCTCCTATTCTTGAGGAAGCCGCTTTCATTGAGGAAACGAGCCGAGTGAGCCAAAAATCAGCTTCAGGCAAGATGGAACCGTCGTATAGTTCGGATGAACGATATGATGCGTAGACTCAAGCCCTCAATTTGAGGGCTTGATCCCGTCTTTCACCCCAGGAATACTGCTAATACCTCACTATGTTTTAGGTATTTAGCATGGCAAGCCGCCCTACCAACGAGCATTCGCGTTCTACTATCGCCTCTATCCCTTTCTGGGCCCTATTTGTCCTACTCATTGCTGCGGCTACGCTCATACGAGTAGCGCAACTTGAGGAGTTCCCGGCGCAGCTTCATAACGACGAAGCCTCTTCGATGACAGACGGAGTGGCCCACTTTCTCAAACCGCCTGGTGGATGGGCTCTCTGGGGTTCTGGCTTCGGCGGACACCCCAATCTTTCGTACTGGCTGAGCGCAATTCCATCAAGATTAGTCGGAGAGGCTTCGTTGTGGAGCCTGCGAATGGGCGCCGCGATATCCGGGATACTATCCCTCGTTCTCTTTGCGCTCTTTGTGGCGAAAGCATTCGGTCGAAGGTCTTGCATCTTCTTTCTCATCTTCGCTGTGCCGTTTCACTTACATGTTCACTACTCTCGAACCGGCTTCCCCTACGTACACGCACTATTGATGTGTGGCGCCATAAGCCTCGCTTTTATTAATTTTCTCCAAGTTCCACGAGCACGGACCTCTCTCATCCTGGGCATCACCGTAGGACTAGGAGCGCTCGTATATCCCGCTACGCATGTCCTTCCGTTTTGTATGATTGCCGCTATCATCCTCGGTAAGCCGAAACACGCAAAAAATATTTCAACAAGGTTGAAAAGTGGCGCGAAATTACTGTCGGCAGTGCTCGCTGGATTACTACTTACCCTTACCCCACAGATCATCTACTCGTTTATGCACGGATATTCGAGTCGACTTAGCTCTACGTTGATTTTTCATCCTCATAATATCAAACACCTTGCCCCCTTAACGGAAATCCCTGCCGCCACTGTCGTTGATATAGCCTGGTTCAATTTCGTCAGAACACTCAAGCTATTCTATTCATGTGATGAAGCTGAGCAGTACCGATTCACCGAATCCCCTCTTGGTATTGTTATCGGAGTGCTCGCAACTCTAGGGGCTCTTGTCCTAGCACAGAGGATGTTGAAGCGGGATACGATTGCGACCTACCTCGTCGCAATCGCGATCTCAACGGTCGTAGCTTCCGGGCTTATGGTCGAGGGGCCTTTTTCTCCGCACCTCATACTTTTCGCCCTCTTGATCCCCCTCTCCTGCGCGTTAGGATGGGAGAGCTTCCTTGCATACACTCGTTGCAAGCAGGTTGCTCTCACTACGATAGCGACCATAGCTATGACAGCCTACTGGACCAATTGGAACTGGGCGTTTTACAACCGAGTGGTCGACCCCTACCGCTCTCGCATATTCAACGTAGAAACGTGGCTCGTGCATCTCCCTGTCGAACGGAGGGAGGTACTCCAACTTATTAACCTAACCAAAAAAGCGTTAAGCTTTGGGGAGACGTACTACGATCTTCCATATCCGAACGCCACGAGAAAACGGCTAGATGCAGGGAACGTTTCTCAACTCATGCAATACACCTCAAGCAATCAATGCCCCTGCGTCGTAGTCCTCGAAAAGGACACCATGAAAAGCGCTGAAGCGGTATTAAGGGAGAACAAAAAAACTTTTGAAGTGTTTGACGATCCTCGCAAGCCGATAGGATTTTTGTACATCCGAGACTGAAGATTTCTCCGCTAGAAGCTGCCCTCGTCTCCGATAGTGACTACGTCTTTCACCAAGTAATAATAGATATATAGGGTTACAACTCCCCTTGTTGGCCCTAAAAAAGCCCCCTTCTATGTACTCTAAAGAAGAACGTCCCGATATCTCCTAGGGGAGGCTTCTGTCACCGCACTGCTGGTGAGAAGTTATGGGAAATGAGCATTAAACTAGAGGACCCACAACAGGCGCGGGTAGAGACGGACCGGCAGGCGAATGACTACCCCCTCGAAGCTACCTCCCTCGCGTCGAACGTCATATCAACCCTTACCTATCCGCCAACGTCCCCGGAGGTTCCCCTCGACATTAGAACTCAACAGAACGAAGAGATACGTGATGCACTAGCTCGCGGTGAGATCCCACAACAGCTCATCGATGACCTTCGGCTCGCACCGCCGGACACTGATGCGCAGTTGGAATTTGAGCGCGTAGGTCTAGGTATCTTGAAACGATACATACCCGCAGACTTCTGGGATTTCGATAAAAATCCGGTCCGGCTTCTCATCGCGGCCGACGATGCTCCCAACGCGATATACCTCGCGGGTTCAAATCCTCCGGCCATCGGACTCTCGCGGGGGATGTTCCGGGAACAAAAAGTGATGACGTATACCAAAGAACGTTTTGACCACCTCACGCGTGGACTATCCGATATGGGCCTCGCTCCGGGAGGCCTCGCTAAGCCGATCGATTCAGTAAGCGCCTTTGTCGCTGTTGTGATGCACGAACTCACACATGCCAAAGAGGAGCGGAGACGGGGGAGCCATGCGAACGACAAATTCGAAGAGACCCTGGCCTATACGGAACCCCTCGACGCAATGCATCGTGCTGGTCTCGATGCTCGCGCAATGTACAAAACGATGCTCATACTCCTCCGCCCCTTAACAAACACGGAGGGAGTAGCACAGAGATTATTTGATGCTCATCCCTTAACAGATACGACACTCAACGCGATTAGACTCGCACTTACCCAACTGAGCTATGAAAGGGGGCGAATTACTCCTCTTAAACAACCTGATACGGATATCGATAGAATGGATGTCGCTGAGCTAGCCCGGCTCACGTCGATTGCAAGCCACCAAAACTGGATCGATCGTGCCTTGTCATCTGACTATAAAAAGCTTGCGCCCGCAGAGCAGGCGCGTCAACTGGTCCCTCTCATAGATACACTTTCGGAATACGAATGGTCGAAGGCAGAGGAGATCAGCGTCAGAATAGGGGCCGTGGCAAAACGCCAAAAAATGGCTGTAACGGATGCCCAGGAGGCTGTTTTAAGAAACGTCCACCGATTAGACCCCTCTATCTCAGTACTTTTATACGAAGCCACTCACCACAAAACGACACTCCATATTCCGCCCCCTCTCCTACCTCTTGATGAAGCTATGCAAGATCTCGTCGAGGCTTGTGAACAAGACTCAACATCAATTGCCGATATCGAAAGATGCTCTCAGAGAATCGTGGAGCTCGTGAGAACCCTTCCAATCCTTCAGTCCGGTAACGGTCGCGAATTCACGTGCTATCAATCTCTCGCGCATTTTGAACCGGCTCAAAGAGGACAGGTGGTCCCATGGGAACGGTTACGCGCGGCGTCACTATCCTCACCTGTCGTTGCCGAGGCCGCCGTTATCATCGGCTTTGCCAGAGATCCTGTCATCGCAGCCAGTATTGAGACTCACGCCAGCATCCACGAGAGGATCCTCTCTCCGAAGATATGGGGGGAAGCGACATTTCCATATAGAGAGGTCAGCTGGGGGCCCTTGATCAAGACGAAGGAGCGGACGATGTTCCTGCACCAAGCGGATTTTCAACCTGACCCAAAGGCGCAAGGGGCGCTCGTAGTTCGATCTATTGATGGGCTCGAACCTGACCCCTACAGCTTCGGAACCCTCCCGTCCGCTATGGCGCGATTTCACGCCGCCGAGCGCAGGTCAGTGGAGATAACGTGTTCGGTGCTCAATCGAGTGCCTCTCACTGAGGACTCGTCAACCGAACAGATTGCGTTCGTGAAAGACCGCCTCTCTATTCTTAGAGACGCTTATGCGCAAGATGCCTACAGTCCGCAACCTGCCTCAATAAAACCCCTTGCTCAAGTAAATCCAGACCTCGCCTTTCTGACGCCAACGACTCTGACTCGAGCGCCAAATGCAGCCAGTGAGATCCTACTGGGGCACACCAAGTTAGCGAGGAATCAATCACAAACAGAAAAGAATCAGAATGAGGTACTCGAGGTTCTACGCCGCACGGTTCTAGCGACCGGTTCAGCCGAGATAATTGAGGGGTTAGGGCTCTCAGCGGACCATATCGTTCCTGAGCACGCAGGGGCAAAGAGCCTCTCTCATTTACCTCTAGCTAAAGCGCTCCTCTCCGATACTCTGTCAGTCTCTCCACAGGTTCGCCTCTCCTATCTTGGTAACGAACTGGTGAACCTAATATCCACGAACACCGACGAACAACTTGTCATAGGAGTGCTCGCCAAAGCGGGACTTTTGAAGTCAGAAACATTGACGCTACAGGACATAAACACCGCCCTAAAGAGTAACGAAGTCCCCTGGGTGGGCAAGTTCGTGCTTACGCGTCTCGCCCTACGCGAGCTGAGCGATGCGCGGGATATTCCCCACCTTCTCTTAACGCTGGTGAAGCACGAACCAGAGCGATGGTCAACGAATGAATTTATCAAGGGGCGTGTCCTTGCGTATGAACCCTATATGCGAGAGGAGCTTAGGGAGCTTCTCGCAACGAATAAAATCGTAGAAGCGGTACAGACCTTTTCGACGATGAATCGACAAAACCTGCTTTCTCTTACCGATCGCAAGACACTAATCGAAGACATCGCTCAAAACATCACCCGCGTAGATTCGCCCGACCTCCAACTAACGCTCAGACTTGAGTTGATAGGCGGTCTTCTCGATGAGGACTACGTTGCCGAGGCAACCATTTTAGCCCCAGTTCCTTCCCTAATACGCCAATCGCTCGGGACTGATGATGGATCAGACCGGTATCAACACAATGTACTCGCCCTCATCTCACCACTCACCAACGTAGCGAGCAGTAAAAAGAGAATTGACATTAGGGAGTGCCTCTTACGAGCCATGGTAGCCCAGCGGCCCTTAGCGCAGAAAATCACGGAGACCCTCTCAAACACCAAAAAAGTTCGTGACTCAGATAGGATGGTGGGCGCGCTCGGCCTCGACTCACTACTCTTCGCCATACAGCAGGACTACGGAGTCGATCAACGCAAAGGGCTACTCCAATTCCTCGGACAGCCCTGGTCTCAAGGAAGTAGCTTGCGTTTCGGCAAATGTATCACCCCCCCACTCCCGGTAACGTTTCTTGATACCGAAGATAATCGCTCTAGGATTCAACGCCCTGGGCCAACCCGAGACCTCACCAAACTCATTTCGAGCTACGAAGTGCTCCTTGGGGCCACGTTCAATCCTCCCCTTTTTGGGAAACTCCGGGCTACCGAGAAAACGATCGTTGAAGAGGGTGCAAAAACCTTCCTCGCTTTAACCCAAGCGTGGCACAGACAATTCAGTGATTGCTCGCTCCCTATGCGAACCGCAATCATCCATCAATTACTTTTTCCTGACGGCCTCGCCATCGAGGAAGAGCCACACATTCGACAGTACGTAGCGGAAACTATAGCTCCACCAAACGCTGAGCATTCAAACGTCATCCAGAGACTTACACGACGATATCTAGAGAACACCCCGTTCCTGAAACGGGAGCCGCTCCTCACAGGTACGATCGTGGCCGCGTGGAAGGTAGGGCCGAAAGCGACCCTTGGCCGGACCCTCGTTGAGGTCGCGTGCTCGCTCGGACCAGCGGAGGTAAAGACGGTGCAACGCATGCGGGGTCATAATGCGGTACCTGAAAATATCCGTCGCGATACCGCGACCGCAGTATACCGGGTGGGTGAG
The DNA here is from genome assembly GCA_903920005.1 of uncultured delta proteobacterium. Lineage (GTDB taxonomy): Bacteria > Bdellovibrionota_C > UBA2361 > UBA2361 > OMII01 > OMII01. Next base: position 14,533 of record CAIXKI010000139.1, on the reverse strand, counting down.
CCCGACCGCCTACCTCTTCTCGATTGGGTGGATGACATAAAAGAGCACCTGGTTCAGTCGTATAAAAACTACCTCGTATCCGCCGGTCGCTCGGATGAAAGCCTCATCCTCAAGAATACAGGTGAGGTTAAGGGGGCGGGCTCGATGGGGGTGACAGTGGAGCTCTCCTTTTCCAACGGCGACTCTCGCATCCTCTACCTCGTACGACCATTCGCCAAAGAGCGAGGCGAGGCCGGTTTCGGAACCTTTCAACGGATGGCGCAAGGAATGTCCGAGGGTGATCAGAGTAAGGACGTTCTACTTGACCTCTTGGACTCGGCTCAGAAGCGAATCTCTCTTGAGGCGAGTGCCCCGACGGCAAAGGCGCAATACGATATCGGTATAGCGATGTATCGGAATAAGAAAGCTTTAGTCGGAGGGTCCCCATTTACCTTCAACGCTCCGGAGGTGGTTGTCGCTGAGGAGTTCAAGAAACACGGTAAGGAATACGGATACTTCTTAATGGAAGAGGTTCCCGGAAGGCCCATGGTTGAGTTCCTTCTTGATTCCGCGATCACCCAGGAGCGAAAGCGAGCGGTCTGCGCTGCTATCGTCGCGCAAGAGATCCACAACTATCTTCATTTTTTAATAGAGCCCGACCGCAACGACGGAAATATCCACATTGACGGGAACACGATTCATCACCTCGACTTAAAAGCGATGCGGCCAGAGCCATGGAGCGACGCTGCAAAAGAGGAGGTCGCTCCATTTCTCGTTAATGGACTCGTCGACGCGCTTAAGAAGGAACAAAACCTCGCGGAGCTCCTTGCAGATATCGGAGGGGACAGAAGTCAGCTCTCCCAAGAGGGCTTTGACCTTATTACTGAACTCGAAACAGGACTGATGTCTCTTGCGCCATACATCAATTACCTAAAAACCGAGGATCTCCAGGCTATCGCGCTGGGAGTCCTTGACGCCGGCATCCATCCGACACTGGCCAAAGCGGCATCACGTTCACTGCCGGGAGGATTTGTGAACCTCGGCGAGAAATTTTTACGTGGAGAGCGGGGATTCCTGATCCCCTCGATTCCCACGGTCCTCGATCTCATGAAATTATCTCAGTACAAGCCCCTGGTTGGACTTGTAACGTTACCGACAAGGTGATCATCGGCGTACTAGCACTGGGTTGCTATATCCCCCACTCCGCGGCTTTCTCTCGCACCGACTCCGCCGCGGACTTGGTCCCATCCACAGATGCCTGGGCGCGAAAGACCCGCGAACCTCCGGGAAAGGCCCCAGAGAATTTAAGGTTAAATTTCGCGAAATTCAGAGCTAGGGCATACTCAGCAAATTGGGTAATGTTTTGAACCGCTGCGAGATGTGTACCCGCCATCCCCCTGAGTGGCTCCCACAAGTCGTGAGTCCAATCAGAAGTAACCACCACCGATTGAACGGGCGCGAAATCACGCCCCCCTCGAATGAAATATCGATGTTCGACGGAAAAAAACGCGGAAGCGGGATAATTCATGATAATGCCGACGTGATCACGCGGCACAGTAAGCGTCACATCTCGTACCTCTGGATCGATAAGGATATCGGCGTCGATACAAATGTTCCACTGATAGCCTCGTCCAGCCGCGTAGATCTGCATCCGCTCATAGGTCACAGGATAATCGGGGAAGACCCTCGTAGAACCGATGACATTCACGTCCGCGCCGATGGCCTCCGCGTAGGCCTGAATCCTTGGAATAGTAATCGCGCACAGCTCCTCGCTGTAGACGGGGGCGCCAATGATGTGAACGCATTTTTTCGCCATAAACTATCACTATGGTAGTAACTTCCTTACATCACTACCGTCGACACTTTAAGGGAGTCCCTTAAGCCCCCTCCCACAACGCGAGGATGAGTATCTCTTGGCGCAGATCCGGACTCGAAAGAACCAACCTAACCAACTGAAAAAACGACTTGATACTACCAGCTATCGAGCGAGCGATAACAGAACAAGGTTCGCCGGCGAGCAATTCTACGCGAGACTATCGAGATACCGAGGCCAAGACATTCTGAGGATTCACAGGCGCGCCATTCTTCCTAACTTCAAAATAGAAATTACGACCCTTAGGATCCGGATCCGAAGTAGTCGCGATAACCTGATCTTGATCCACTGAATCTCCCGTTTTAACGGAAACGGTTCCCAGCCTTCCATAGAGAGAATAGCTACGACCTCCGTGTTCAAGCACAACGACCTGTTCATATCCAGGCATCGTACCCGCGAAAGCCACTTTACCATCGAGAACGGCATGAACATCGCTTGCGCTCGTTGACGAGAAATCGATCCCCTTGCTGAAAACCATGTCAGCGAAGGTCGATACTTTTGAACGTCCGAACCCTTGTAACACCTCACCTTTTACCGGCGCACGGAGCTTCACTCTCGAATCAAAGATAGAGGGGTGTATAACCGCCTGCTGAATGGAACCTTGCTTCGGTGGAGATACAACCTCATCATCATTACCTGAGGCGGGCTTCTCACTCTCGTTCACCGCCTCTGCTTCTTCAGATACTTCCGGATCTCCATCCTCACCAGATGTAAGTGATGCGACCATCTCCTCGACTTTTCTGGCCTCGTCACGCAAAATAGAGAGTGATTGTTGGGCGGTCTGCTGCTTCTGTGTTAGTTGTTCACTGACGGCCTTCAACTTTACGCTTTCAGCCTCGGTATCTTTCCTCTTCTTGATGAGATCGTCACGCGCCTTTTGCTCAGCCGTAATCGTCTCCTCTAAGGCTTTCCGTTTGTAGACCAACGCCGCGACCGCGTCACTCGCCTCGCGGAAGATCCGTGAGTCCATGTCCCTCACCTTTCGAGCATACAGAGCGAGGCGCTCCACATCCGCCCTTTGGGAGCCTCCCACAAAGATAGGGCTCGCTGACACCGAGCTATTAATATACATCGCGCGGAGACGAGACTGAATTCGCTTTTGATGCTCCTCCGCATTGTGTTCCGCGATGGCAACCTCTCCTTTAAGGGTACCCTCTTCGCCCCGAAGATCGACAATCTTCCGCTGAAGCGCCTTATCCTCATCTTTGAGCTTTTGCAGATTGGACTGAAGCTCCTCTCGTTTTTTTAGCAGTTGGTTAAACTCATCCCTCAAACGAGAGATCTCAGCCTCCGCCAGATCGACGCTGGCCCGAATACCTGTTAGTTGAGCTGAAAGTTTCTCATCTTGAGCGAGCGAGACGCTTGTAAGGTGTATGTTTGCGCACACTACGCACGCCAGAGCCAGAATCGTCCGCGCGCCCCAGTCGTATCGCGCCGCAAAACCCATAGTCTATTGCTCCGCTAGGAACTTACGAACCGCGAGAAAGCTTCCGCTCATTCCCACAACTGCTCCGGCAACCACGATGTATAGGAGCACCGTAACGGGTAAAAATTGAAACGAAGAAAACAGCATCTGGAGAAACTCACTCTTCGCCATGGTGCTATTAATAAGGAGGAATACCGAGAAGACGATTCCTATCCCAACAGCAGCTCCGACTATCCCCTGCCCCAATCCCTCGAGCATATACGGCGCGTAGATAGCACCCCGTCGAGAGCCAACTAATTCCATAATCTCTATCTCCATACGATGATTATAGAGCGCGAGCTTTATGGTGTTAGCGATAATGAAGCCCGTTATGACCAGAAGGAAGATCATTCCAATACCACCACCGAACTCAACCATCCGCAATATCCGCTTGAGCTGCCGCACACCACTGCGGCTGTACCGTATGCTCTCGATAAAACTACTTGAAGCGAGTCGTTCGGAGACATCTTCAAAGAGCTTGTCCGCTCTCGTTGGATTATCAAGAGTTACGTTTACTGAGGCTGGAAGCGGATTTTGAGCGTCGAGGCCTTGCAGCATGACCGCGTCATCGCCGAGCATCTTTCGGAAGGACTCAAGCGCTTGCCCCTTATCCATGTACGAGACCGTAAGCCCCGTGGTTAGGTCAGCAATCTCATTTTTCAGTGCCTCGGCATCGGCGTGCGTCGCGGAGTCGCGCAGAAATATCATCACCATCATGTCCCCAGTTTCACGCTCAACCGAAAGGGCGCAATTTCGGACAACAAGGGCGAAAAGACTCAATACAGATAGCGCCACCGCTATGGTGATGACGGTCAACGACCACGTAACGGTCGAACGACACAGGTTCTCCCATGAGCGGCGGAACACGTGTTCCGTGAGGGCTAAAAACGAGACACGCTCCACCCCCTGTCCTTCTTTCCATATCGTGGCTAATCCTATGGCAGTGCGGTCCGATCGAGTCATAACGCACCCCCGACCGAAGATGCCTTTGAGAAATCACCGATAATCTTCCCGCGATCCAGGACGATACTTCGCCTGTTCAACTCTTCGATCATAGCAAGATTGTGCGTTGCCACAACTACCGTAACCCCAGCGGCGTTAGCTTCTAACAAGAGATCAAACACGCGACGACTCATCTCGTGGTCGAGATTACCTGTCGGCTCGTCAGCAAGAATAAGCTTGGGCTTACGAATAAGGGCGCGCGCTATCGCCACACGCTGCTGCTCTCCTCCGGACAGGGTGACCGGATAGGCGTCAATCCTGTCCTCTAGCCCCATCGCATGCAGCAGAAGGAGCGCGAGTCGTCGACGTTCGCGAATGTTCACTCCGAGCACCTCAAGCCCGTAGGCAACGTTATCCAAAACCGTCCTACGGGGAAGGAGCTTGAAATCCTGGAACACCACCCCAATTTCCCGCCTGAGGGACGCAATTCCCTCCCGAGTAATCGTAGTCATATTTCTTCCGCCGACGAGAACCTCGCCGCTCGAGGCTCGTTGGGCACCAAAGAGGAGTTTGAGGAGCGTGCTCTTCCCCGCTCCGCTCGCCCCGGCGATAAAGAGAAAATCACCGTCCGCGACCTTAAGATCAACCCCCTTTAGGGCCGCCTGGTCGGGTGGATAAATCTTTGACACGTTGTGCAACCTAATCATCCAGCTATGCCTAAAAATTATCCATGCTATCAATCCCTTGCAGCCTGGGTGGGCGACGCCGAGAGCCCAACAAGAGGGGGGTTATACCGTTGCGTGTTCTTTCCCCCCTAGGGTAAGTTCTGGGCAGCATAAAACCAGGTGAGTAACTATCATGTATCCCTTTTTGATTCGCGGTGCCAGCACCTCATTTTTCGCGGCACTAGCCTTGCTGACAGCGTGCTCCGGAAGCTCCGGCCCACCCCCAGAGACCCTCCCAATCAACTCAGCGACACTTAACGATGCCTCTCGTTGCGAGAAGACCAATGGAGTGGGTGGAGCAAGCAACCTCTACAGATGCGAGAGCGACTCTGGACCAATATTCGTGACCACACTCAAGGACTGCTCCATCCCTGAGAAGTTTACCTTTCAGGCAACCACCCGTCAGCTCCTCGTTGGGGTGATGGACCTCGCGGTAGAAACCCAGGAGCCAGTTAAGTTTGATTCGACCAAAGCTTTACACTCGGTCGTGTCGGGAACGATGGACGCAGACCCATTCCTGATGTCCATCTTTACTTTTCATGAGGGGCCGTGCCTGACGGACCTCGTTTTGTGGCGTGGACGATCGGCCTCAAAACCCTCGAAGGAGGATTCAATTCAGTTCGGTGATGTGACCTCAAAGCTCGCACAACGCCTCGTCCCAAAGCTCATCTTCGTGAAGGACACTACGCGTGCCGGAAGTTAAACCTCAATTACAAGCTCTCGGGGCATACTCCCATATGCTCTACGATGTCGTGAAAGACATCGGCAAAAACGGAATTAGCGTGCGAGAGGTAAGTCGCCAGATCATCCTCATGGGCATCAGCTCAATACCCATCGTTCTTCTCACAGCCGTATTTACGGGGATGGTACTCGCTCTTCAAACTGCCTACGGGCTGCACCGATTCGGAGCGAAGAACTACGTAGGAAACTTAGTAGGACTAGCTCTTGCGCGCGAACTTGGACCAGTACTCACCGCGGTGATGGTATGCGGCCGAGTGGGCGCGGGCATAGCCGCAGAGATAGCCTCAATGGTTGTCACCGAGCAGGTCGACGCCATTCGAGCGTTGGGCGGCGATCCGATCCGCCGATTAGTAACTCCAAGAGTTGTGGCGGGAACTATCTCCATGCCCCTCCTGGCTGGAATCGCGGTCATCACCGGAATTTTGGGCGGTGGAGTCGTAGCAGTACTCGAACTGGGCATTACCGCTCACCAATATTATCGCTCCTATCTCTATGCCGTCAGAATTCCAGATGTCACCGATGGCCTCATCAAGAGCGTCGGCTTTGGGATTCTCGTATCATCGATCGCTTGCTTCAAAGGGCTTCGATGTCGTGGCGGCACTGAGGGGGTTGGGTTAACCACGACATCAGCTGTCGTCACAGGTTCCCTGATGGTCTTCATCGCGAACTTCTTCTTCACCAAAATACTTATCATCATCAATTTCAAATGAGCGGCGCCGAAATCATACCAGTAGATTTTCACGACGTGCACACCCGCTTCGGGTCGAATCACGTACATCGTGGACTCACCTTCTCGCTTGCTCCGGGCGAAGTAACAACCCTTCTCGGCCCTTCTGGCGCCGGAAAAACGATTATCCTCAAGCTTATCATGGGCCTGGTGCAAGCAGCCAACGGCACTGTTAAGGTGATGGGCAGAGACATGGACACGATCGGGGAGAACGAACTGAGATCGCTCCGCATTGACATCGGAATGCTCTTTCAGGGCGCGGCGCTCTTCGATTCTCTAAACGTATTCGAAAATATCGCCTACGGTTTACGAGAGCGAGGAGAGAAGGACGAGGAGAAGTTGGCGGAGATCGTGAAAGACCGGCTCGCCATGGTGGGACTTCCGGGAATTCAAAAAAAGCTCCCCTCGCAGCTCTCTGGTGGTCAGAGAAAACGTATAGGGTTAGCTCGAGCACTGGCTTCCTCCCCCAAAATAATGCTCTATGACGAACCAACAACGGGCCTCGATCCAACGTCGACCCGGATGATCGATGATTTGATTATACAGTTCGCGAAAGAACGTGGAATAACCTCCCTCGTTGTGACGCACGATATTCAAAGCGCCCGTCGCGTATCAGATCGGTGGATGCTCCTCAGTCGAGGAGTGATAGCTGCCGACGGCCCGGTAGAGCAGGTATCTGAACACAATCGCCTTGTGCACGACTTTATCTCAGGATCCTGGAAGGAAGATGTATGAAACTACGCAATGAACTCAAAGCCGGTGTCTTTCTCAGCGCAAGCCTCTTTATGATAGCGGCCCTCATTCTTATCATGGGGCGAGAGCGACAGATATTCGCTAAGCAAAGTGAGTACCACGCCTATTTTAAGGACGTTAAGGGATTATCCGTTGGAGCCCCCGTTCGACTCGGAGGAATCTCGATCGGTCGGGTCGCGGAGGTGGCATTCGATCGAAACCATAAAGAGTACAAGGTTCATGTTACCTTACTCATCAATGACAAGTTCCTTGATGAGGTTAAGCCTGACTCTACGGTGTTGATCGACACTCAGGGACTACTCGGCGACAGATTCATCAGCCTCACCCCCGGAAATCTTCAGGAAGCGGCCTCTCCAGGTACTCAACTCACCTCAGCGGAGATTGCCGATTTTGGACAGATACTCCTCAGAGCACAGGCGGCGGTTGATAACACCACCCAAATTACCGAGCGATTAAATAAGAGTCTTGAAGGCCTTTCACCTCAGACATTCAAAGATATCGCCTCGGCATCACGAAATATCGCAGAGGTCGCTTCAGCGATCAAAACCGAGAACGGATTTATCCATCGACTCATCTACAACGAGAGCGATGGCAAGAAGATGATGAACAGCATAACGTCCACAAGCCAAGATATCGCGGATATTATGCAAGAGGTTCGTGCCGGTAAGGGACTCCTTCATGGTCTCGTCTACGAACAGACGGGTCACGACACCGTCGCGGAGCTCTTCAAGGCTTCTCGAAACGTTTCAAGCGCGAGCGAGAACCTCTCCCTCATCCTCAAGCAGGCTCGCGAAGGCTCCGGGCTCGTACACGACCTTCTCTACACGGAGGTACAACCTGGAGCTGTCGCAAAACGCATAGAGGAGATCCTTGGTTCGTTCGCTCAAACAGCGAATAACTTCCGAGTCGCCTCCGAAGCTCTCTCCCGTGGCACGGGAACGCTTGGAGCCCTGCTCGTTGATCCTAAACTTTACGATAATCTTGTAGAGGTTACGGACGGTGCTAAGCGAAGCTTCCTGTTGAGGCAAGCGGTTAGGAGCTCTCTTAATCAGTAAACTGGCTAAAGTACAAAGAGACGGTCTTAAGAGCGTCCGAAACAACGAATCGGATCGAGGTATCGCAACGAAAACGGGTTTTAGGAGAGCTTCCCAGTCATGGCTCCGTACCTGCCTTGATTCGCTAGACGGACGGAGAAGATTCGCTTCCGGTTTCGAGTGCGGCTGAAGACCACGTAACGACCTTCCCGCATGTCGTTACGGTAACATTCCTCTTAATTCAGGAGTGAGGGGCCGGCCTCCTGGTAGCCTGCTAGTGCGAGGCTCCTCACATGACGGCGAGTAGATTGGGGGATAACCTGGCGCCAGTACTGGCTCTTGCAGGAGGGAAGATTTCATCCCATTCTCCCAAAGCCCTGAAACTACATCGTTAGTTATCAGTCCAGTAAACTTGTGGCATCGCCTTTTATTTGGTGATTGCAGAGTCAGCGGCCTTACTTTATCCTAAAATAAGGTACTGCGTTCTACTCCCTTTCACTGAATGTAAAGGCAACGGTCCATGGCTTCAAATCGACCATTAGCCTCCATGGGTAGCTTGTTTCGTGCGAGCCTCGCGGCAATTTGCTGTGCAATCATGTGGAGTGGCACCGCTGTTGCTGGTCCGGCTGTAGGGTCTCCCGAGTACGTCTGTCCATACTGCAAGCCTCAGCCACTCCGCTGCTCGTCTGAAATGAGCGGAATGGACTGTTTTTCCTGCGGCGAGGTAACTAGAGAGGCGCTGCGCTGTAATCCTGTCTTGAAGTCCGAATGTCCCGCTTCCGTTGAGCACCGAAAAGACAAGAATGGAAAATGCTGCTACCCAGAAGAGATGACTTGCGACAAATGTCACTACACTAAACAGGAATGCGAATGGACCTATGGCTGCAACACGTCCGTGAAAGATCTGGGCTGCGGGTGTGGCAAGGGGACGCAGTGTTACGATTGCGCAGGGATTCCACATGGTACAGCTCGAAATGATGGCTGTGGTTGCGGCGCTGGAAGAGGCTGTTACGGTTGCGACTTCGTCCCGAACAGTGGAAAAGTAGATGAAGGCTGCGGTTGCGGCCAAGGTCGAGGTTGTTTAGAAAAGGCCTGTTCTTTTAACTGGGGCTGCCAAGACCCTGGTCCCGGATGTAATCCAGCATTTAGCGATCCGAGCCGATACTGCCCCGGTAATGGAACTATTCCCCATAATGGAACGCTTTATAAGATTACGCACATGAGCTATCAAAGAGGTACGGGTTATCTGTGGTCCACCAATCCTAATGGGGAACAGCTCAGTTGCTTCGAGCACTCAATATCGAACTACAAATGCAACAATGGAAATTTGGTGCCTCAATAGAAGGTTGCGAATTTCAGGTATCTGATTCTCAATTTATTTATAAAGATCCTGCAATACGACGACGAGCTAGAGTGTGTGACAACTCTAAAGTCTCACACGCGCAGTGATGTTCCCCCCGTATTTTAGACACCAGTGACTCCATTTGGTAAGGAACTGGTTATGGCGCAGCGGGCGAACTCGTTTGGTCTCGCTGGGTATACAGCGCGGTGTCCAGCAGCGGGCGAGCAACGCCGGTTCGCCTTTGAGCTGTACGCAGTTCGGAGGTTAAAGCTCGGGACTATCGCTCGAGATGCTGAGCAGATCCAGAAAGCGCTTAAAATGTCCGAGTCGGGAGAGCAACGTACACCGGCTTTGTGACCAGAATGGAGCGGTTGAGGCGACGCCTGTGGTTACGACTAACACGCCGACAACCACACCAACTAATACCCCCACGATTACGCCGACGCCGACTAATACTGCGACCACTCGGAGGTTTCCCGCTGCGGCTTACGGTCTTCGCTTGAGGGTAATCCAGATCTCAGCAGGAGAGAGTCACACCTGCGCCCTCCTGAATACGGGGGCGTGCAGTGTTGGGGAGAAGATCCTGGTAGTACATTCCAGGCGTACATAAGCGTTGTGCCTATCCAAGTCTATAATCAAAGCTCGGGAGTAACGCAGATCTCCGCTCGAAAATCCCACTAGTGCGCGCGCCTTATCACCGAAGGCCTTAAATGTTTTTTTTTTGGGGGGGGGAAATCAATACGGACAGCTCGCCGACGGAACAACAGAGTTTCTTCAGTTCAAGCCAGTTAATGTTCGCAGCAGATGACCATGCCCGAAGGTCTCTCCCGTGGCACTCGAACGCTTGGAGCCCTGCTCGTAGACCCCAAACTCTACGATAATCTTGTCGAAGTTACGGACGGTGCTAAGCGAAGCTTCCTGTTAAGACAGGCGGTTAGGAGCTCTCTTAATCAGTAAAAACTTGAGCCGTTACGACTAGTACGCTCGTCCTATGAGGGAGTATCTCTTCTTGGAACTAGTGTAGGCTTAACGAGGCTCTGGAACCCGATGCAAATGACAGAAACGACCTTCGGGTCGATGAACTACAATGTCCTTGCGTTCATTCTGAAATCACAAGGAGTGATTAAGAACGGCTATGGCGCTGAAATAGGTGTTCTGTACGGCGACACCTCGATGCACCTTCTCTTCGAGCTTCAAAACCTTACCCTCTTCTCTATCGATCCGTATCTTCCGTACGACGAGCCGGACCGCACAGCTGACCGAATGGCGGCATTCGAAGCAGACGCAAAGCGAAAGCTCGCGCAATTTGGTAAGCGGTCGGTCATGATGAAAACGACCTCCGTTGTAGCCGCTCCCCAGATCGAAGACGGACTACTTGATTTCGTATTTATAGACGCGCTTCATACCTACGAGGCGGTTAAAGAGGACATCGTCACATGGTACCCAAAGGTTCGTAGCGGAGGGCTCTTTGCGGGACACGACTGGCGTTGGCCTGGCGTAAATAAAGCGGTCACAGAGTTCTGCGCGGAAACGAAACTGCAAGGACTCTTTACTCCTCAAGCAAGCGACATCTGGTTTTTTTTCAAACCGTAATCGAGCAATACGTACGATCCAGCCAAATCAAGCTCCGGGATCCGCATCATCCAAGCGCCGCGACTACTTTTCTTATAATCGGCGGAGTAGTCGCGCCTGTCAGAGCCCACAAATCAATCGGTGTGACCGCGGCCGTTCCCCGCTGGAGCAACGCGCTATCTGTATGTGGACTCGGGTCCACAACCTGAGTGATCCGACCATGAGTAAGAACTCGGGGATCACTCATCTCGGAGTTAGCGTCCTCCGTAAAGCAAGCGCCGTAACGATTCTTACTCATCGGGGCGTACGACAGGGTCTTTGGATCCGTTAGCTCAAAGGGGAAGTTTATATTCCAAGTAACAGGAGTCGAAAGCACCTCATTCTTGTGAGCACCTGAAAAAAGTACAGAGAAGACTTTATCGAGCACACGAACGGTCTGCCTATCAAATCGCTCAATCAGCTCTGGAGCTATCATATAGTCAGCGATATACCGATTACGCGTTTCAGGATCAAACGCCTGAGATAAGGCGATCGCCGGGATATCGGCAAGGTTCGCCTCAAGACACGCACCTACAGTTCCGGATGAAATAATGTAGCCAAGCCCAGCATTAAATCCGGCATTAATCCCCGACACGACGAGATCCGGCTTAGCTTTTAAGATGTTATGAATCGCGACATTCACACAATCCGAGGGAGTTCCTGTCACCGCATACGCATGACGACCGAAAAGTTCAATAGTGTGAATATGAACCGGTTTAAAACGAGTAATACTCTTCCCCGTCCAGCTCTGTTCATGGTGAGGCACAACTATCGTTACCTCTCCGATAGTAGAGAGGTAGCGAGCTGCCGATTCAAGGAGTGGAGAGCGGTGGCTATCATCGTTTGTGAGGAGTATCTTCATGCCGTTGCCTTCAAACCTTGATTAAAATACTCATGCACATACCGCTTGAACTCTCTTCCGCGGTGCTCTAAATCGGAGAACTCATCAAAACTCGCGCATCCCGGGGAGAGGAGGAGAACGCCTCCGCCGGGCATCAGGCTAAAGGCCGCGTGAGTAGCATCTTTCAACGAGCCACTCTCCTCTGGGCATACCCCCTGGGACCTGCAGTGGCTAGCAAGCAAGTGCGCGTCCTTGCCAAAACAAATCACTTTGACGCGTGTCGATCCAGCCTTGGAGATCTCAGCCAGCAGCGGCTTCCAGGAGCCAGCTTTAGAGAGCCCTCCTATCATAAGGACGATCTGCTGTTGTTCATAGAGGCTGATAACGGTCGACAGAGCCGCTACAGAAGCGGCAACAGTGGTGGATTTGGAATCATTGAAGACCTTGAGGATACCATCGTCAACGATCTCCTCTAAACGATGCTCCAGAGGAGAAAAGGTATTGAGCCCCTCCTGGATGGTCTTTTGAGAGATACCGAGCCTCCGAGAGACAAGGACCGCTGCCGCCATATTATATCGATTGTGCCGTCCGATGAGCTTTGACGTTTCAGTGGCGTAGCTCTCCATCGCTCCTTCGAAACAGACCTCAATACGTCCAAAGCGAGAGGCAGAATACGATATGTGAGCCCATGTCGAGGAAACTTTCGCCATCTCTGCCGGCAATCTCTCACCGAATACCCCAATATGTGCCCTACAACTCTTCGCCATCCCGAACACGAGCGCGTCGTCCGCATTCAGTACGGCGAGATCCTGCTTCGATTGAAGTCTCAGCACCCTTCCCGTTGCCGTCGCATATCGCTCTAGCGAACCGTGCCTCTCAAGATGGTTCTCACTAATGTTTAGAATAACGCTCACAGATGGCTTAAGCACAGTGGACGATTCAAGCTGGTAACTAGACGCGTCAACAAGTAAGACTGATGTACAGTTCTCCGATCCGTCGGGCAGCTCCGCATGAGACACGACCGAGGCTCCGACGTTACCGCACAGGGAAGCGCGTCCCCCATTAGTTCGGATAATGTGTTCAATGAGCGCCGTCGTTGTGCTTTTTCCATTACTTCCCGTAACGACGACACTTCGACCGCTGTGTAACTGCACACCAAGCTCTAGCTCAGAGACACACGGCACCCCCAAACGCGTTACCGTCCCCATTATAGAGGACTCGAGAGGGACGCCTGGACTCACGAGTACAAGTCCAACATCGGCAAGTTTCGGCGCAATCCCTTCACCGTCAACCCCGAAATAGACCTCAATACCTAACGCCAAGAGCGCAGGAATGTCAGCCTCATACTTTGACGCCTCCCTGAAAGCTATCTCTGATTGTCTCTCCGCGATGACAACCTTGATGCCTAGACGCGCCAAAAAACGAGCCGATTCGATCCCACGTATGCCGAGACCGACAATGAGCACCCGCTTGCCGGAGCTTGCGATTTCCCCAAGTGTCAGTCTCAAACTCATGATTAACGCAACTTAAGAGAGGTAAGAGCGACCATCGCCAAAACAACCGAAACTATCCAGAACCGAACAATAATCTTTGGCTCGGCCCAGCCAGCTAATTCGAAATGGTGATGGATCGGCGCCATCCTGAACACGCGCCTCTTTGTAAACTTGTAATAGTACCGTTGAATAACAACGGAGGCCGCCTCAACCACGAAAACACCACCAGCGATCACCAAGACCAGCTCCTGCTTTACCAGCACCGCAATAAAGCCGAGCGTCCCTCCAAGGGCCATCGATCCTGTGTCTCCCATAAACACCTGAGCGGGAAACGTATTATACCAGAGGAATCCAAGACCCGCCGCGAACATACTTGAGAGCACAATCGTCAGCTCTCCGGCGCCGCTCTCGTACGGAATACCGAGATAGTCGGCGTACTTCGCGTTTCCGGCGAGATACGCGAACACCGCGTAGGTACACGCGACAGTCATGACCGGACCGATCGCCAACCCATCCAATCCGTCTGTGAAATTTACAGCATTAGAGGTAGCGGCTAGGACAAAGGAAGTAAAAAGGATGAATCCTAGTATGCCAAGTGGAATGGATACATCTTTGGTGAATGGTATGTGCAGATCCGTGGAGAAACCCAAAAGTGAGAGGATGATCGCTACCCCCGCCCCTAGACCAAACTGAACTACCAACTTGCCTCTTTCTGAGAGCCCCTTGGAGTTCTGCTTCTCAATCTTTCGCCAGTCGTCAACGAATCCGAGATAAGCGAAACCTAGTAAGATGCAGAGCGTAAGCCACACCTTTGAGTTCGTAAGGTCAGCGAGTAAGAGGGTCGAAACGAGAACGGCAGCAACCACAACCATCCCTCCCATAGTCGGAGTGCCTCGCTTACCTTCATGGGCTTTTGGACCATCATCTCGAATCGGCTGTCCTCCGACCCCTCGATTCTGCAACCATCGGATAAAAACTGGCTGCAGCACCAACACAAACACAAACGC
>CAIXKI010000138.1 GCA_903920005.1 uncultured delta proteobacterium | reverse complement strand
TCGATGGAGGAACGATCGTCGCAGGTTCGTGCGAATCACATAATTATCGCGAGAACGATTGGAGGGTCGGCGGCCTCGCCGACCGCAGGTACAAATACAACGTGGGTCTTAATTGGAGGGGCACCGGCCTCGGTGCCCATGGACACGAATATTTCATGCGTTTTATGTCGCGGGGCGCAACAAGCCGGCGAGGCCGCCGGCCCTCCAGGGACAATTATTGCGCGTTCGATGGAGGAACGATCGTCGCAGGTTCGTGCGAATCACATAATTATCGCGAGAACGATTGGAGGGTCGGCGGCCTCGCCGACCGCAGGTATTTACGAGACCCTTCTCGCTCCATACAACCCATGCGCTTTGCAATATGCGATAACCGACTGGGGCATAAGACCCGCGCAGGACAACCCCTTGGCCAAGAGAGATCTGAGCGTTGTGCTTGAAACATTAACCGCCCCCTCGTACGGAGTCACAAGCCTCATAGCCGTAACATCCTGGGGGAACTCCATCTCCTTAACGCCGGGTCGCGGAATAACGAAGAAACGCGCCTCCCTTTTAAGCCTCTCCACGTCTTTCCACTGCGACAGATCCTTCAACAGCTCACATCCTATGACTACGAGAGGCTCAACGGTCACGTCTTTTTTAAAGTAATCTATCAGGTCTACGGTGCCATAACCGACCTTTTTGGCGACATGCATATCCGACACAGTCACTCGACCATCACCGTCAAAAGATTCCCGCACTGCAAGTTCAGTCATCGCTAGACGCTCTGCCGCTGCGGCATTCGCAACTTTATCAGGCCTATCCCCACTCGGAATAACAATAACTCTATCAACCTGGCCACTTGCCAGAAGCGCCGCTATCGTTGCGAGGTGCCCATTATGAATCGGATCAAAAGCCCCTCCGTAGAGAGCGACGCGCTCACGTTTGTTGGCAGTCGATGACTCGTCTATCATCGCTTACCCTTTTTTGAGGACAGTTTCGCTAGCTCCTCGGCGAAGCCCCCCGAGAGGATTGGGAATCGACACCATGTCTTCGGATCAAGACTCTCATCGTCAAGATGGAATGAGGGAGCGTATCGCTCACGCTTCCACTGATTGATGCTCCATAACTTAAAGAAACGTTCGACCCAGGACGTAAGATCTCCTTTTGAGAACCGTTGTCCGTACTGCTCATGAACGAGCTGCTCGACATCTTTTGGAAGGAGCTTATCGCGTATCGCGTATCGCTCAATCGTATCGAGCACCTCGTACGGCATCAGATCTTTTTCATCCGTCTGCTTCTCACTACGTGGGCGAAGCTCCGCGGTTGGGGCTTGAACATTCACGGCCTTAAGAGACCGGTAGCGAGAGAGCCCTTGGACGCCTTCCTTTTCGAGCCAAGAGAGCCAGATTCGAAGATACGCCTTATCAATCCCTCCCAGCGGGCTTAACCCGCCACTACTATCTCCATCCATCGTAGTATATCCGACGGCCGCCTCACTACGATTGCTTGTGCTAAGCAGCAGCGACTTTCGTAGATTCGCAAGCAACCAAACTGACGGCGATCGCACTCGAGCCTGAATATTCTGAAGCGCCAGGTCGTGATCCTTCCACGACAGCTTTATTCCCGTAGCCTTTGAGATCATTGCCTGATATCCGGACACGATATCTGAGATATCAACAACAAAAAACTCCGCTCCTATCTCACTCGCGACAGCCTTAGCGGCATCACGAGTAATCTTCGAGCTGTTCTTCGTTCCTTGATAGATACACGCGAGGATCTTTTTCATGATCTGCGCTTGGCTACGAATACCCTTACTCCACGAGGCGTACGACAGTTTCTCCGCAACCCCCGAGATACCAACCTCTTTCACCACGCGCTCTACCATAAGAGCGACGAGGCAACTGGCGGCGCTTGAGTCCACCCCACCACTTAAAGATACAACGAACCCCTCACTCCTACTCTTTCGCAGATAATCGAAGAGCCCAAGGGTAACGGCATAAAGAAACTCCTCATGCTTGGACATGGCGATCGTTGGGACGGTCGCGTTTTTGTCGATCGTCGGGGCTCTCGCGAGTTTAACCTTTGGTACTGTGACGGTGTGCACAGGCTCGCAGAGGTGTGGTCGAAAGCTCGTTTGGCGTCGTCGAATCATTCGAGATCGCTCAATATCTATGACACCAGCAGTGACCCGCACATCACGGAACGAAAATCGCGGCCCCTCGTTAACAACCTCACCATGAGAGCAGATAACGGTATCACCATCGTAGATGAGTCGACCGGCCTCGCACCCAAGGAGATTCGCGTACACGTACCCAACTCCGAACGCGCGAGATCCCTCAACCGCCAATCGCTTCCGAACCTCATTTTTTCCAAATGAAAAATGACTCGCGCTTGGATTAAGAATGATATCAGCGCCGCTGTGAGCAAGGCGCTGTCCTGGCCTATCGATTACCCATGCGTCCTCACATATCTCGAAGCCAACCTTGATGCCATCGATGGAGAAGAGAAGATCCCCTACCGGAACGGCGCACCCCTCTATGACAACGGAGCTTACAGCGCCGCGCGGCCACGGTTTAAACCAGCGCGGCTCGTAGTGAATCCCGTCTCCTGCTAAATTCTGCTTCGCGACAAATCCTACTATTTTTCCGTCAGCGGCGAGCGCGGCTACGTTGTAAGTTACACCTTGAACAAAAAGGGGTAGGCCAAAAGCGACAACAATGCCCTTGCTCTCCTTCGCTATCTCAATGGCGTGCTCCAGCGCGCCTTCGACTATCCCCGCGGAATGAAAGGCGTCCTCGCATCCGTATCCTGTTACGCAGAGTTCGGGGAGGCAGAGGATCTGCGCTCCTGTTTTTCGGGCACGGCGTATCGCCTCGCGCATATGAGCAAGGTTTCCACTCCAATCGAGCGGAGTTTGGTTGAGTGTTGCTGCCGCGACAACGAGTCGTTCCATACTCAGCGAGAGATGCCCCAAACAGTAAAGGATAAGGGAAGTATCGACATAAAAACGTGATAATTTTAATGGTTTAGTGCCGCGGTGTCGAATCAGTGGCCTGAAGCGCGGTGGAGAACTACGACACAACTAAAGCATACGATTTCGCGGGGTTAGCACACCGAAGATAACACACAAATAAAAACGATGTTAGTTTTAAAGCTCTCCCATTCCGCCCACCACGAATCTTAAGTAATTTACCGAGATGTCAGTAGTAACCAACTCAGTCGATATCAACTCTATCCTCGCTCGCGTTCAACTCGTACTCCTCTCTCCGAAGAGGTGCTGGGATACGATCGCCGCCGAACAAACGCCTCCGATACAACTCATTAAAAAACTCATTCTGCCACTCGCATGCATTGGTGCGAGTGTTACATGTGTTGGACTTCAAGTATTCGGATTCTCGGTGCCTTTCTATGGGCGATGGAGCCCCCCTTTCATCGCGTCGCTGATTCACCAGACCCTTACGGTGCTTACACTCGTCGCGTGTCTCTATGGCGATGCGTGGGTTTTAAACAAACTTGCGCCGCAATTTCGAACCAACATCTCTTTTGAGAGGGGTTTCTCGCTCGTCGCGCACGCGTCGATTCCCGTGATAGTAGGATCTCTTTTGGGCATCAATCCCATGCTAGAGCTCGCGCTCGGCGGATTCTTCTCTCTGTACTCTCTTCTTGTTCTTTTTTACGGCATGGAAAGGATGGTAGAGATCGATCCAGCAAGAAGAGTTGGGTTTTTTGTTGTAGCGCTCACTGCTCTCGCCATTGTGCATATCCTAGCGTCGAGCGTAACGCTCCCTTTTACGCCAACACCACTCTCAAAACTCACTTTAGGTAACGGATAGAGATATCCGGGGAGACATAAGCTTAGCCTCCTCTCGTTTTGTCTAAAATTGTGGCGCTTGAGAGATAGGAACGGTTGTGACCGGTGGAACGCCACCAGTATCATCGATAGATTCGATCATCTCATTTGTTCCAATGGCATTGTCCCATCCGCCACCAAGCGCTTTGCACAGTTGAACGAGTGAGGTCAGAAGGCTCGTTTCACTTCCAACAAGCTCTAATTGAGAAAGGAGCGCTGTTCTTTGCGCATCGAGCACCGGCAAGAGATCAACGAGCCCGTTCTCGTACTGCGTTCGCGCTATCGCCAGCGCTTTACCACTCTGCTCAACACTCACTTTAAGATAATCCCGTCGTTGCCTCGCGGCGGCGAATCGCGCGAGCGAGCCTTCCGTCTCCTCTAACGCGATGAGCACCGACTGCTCGTAGCGAGCGAGCGCCTCGGCTGTTGCAGCTTCAGCTTGATCCATACGAGCCAACACCCTACCGAGATTCAACGCTGGCCATGAAATAGTAGGAATGAGGCTCCATGCGTCATTACTTCCAGACGTGAGCTCGGGCACGCTTGGAGCTTGAAGCGATATCGACCCGTTAAATGTTACCTTGGGAAAGAGATCTCCCTCTACAACTCCGATTGAGGCGGTTGCCGCCGCAAGCGAGCGCTCCGCGGCGCGAATATCGGGACGTCGCTGCAGCAGCGCTCCTGGATCACCTAACGACATCGGACCATCGTACGAGGGAAGTGGCGCGCTTGGCTCCAATTGAGGAACGAGATCGACTGGCCGCTTCCCGGTTAGAACGGCCAAGCGATAGATAGCGGTCTTAGCGTCGGCCTCAAGCGATGGAACGGTCGCGAGTGTGTTGTACTCCTGCGCGCGGGAGCGAACCACATCGAACTCAGTTGACTGACCACCCTTAAAGAGCGCTTCGGCGACCTTTACTACTTGTCCCTGAATACGGGCATTTTCACGCGCGACCAATATTTGCTGCTGCACGCCTCTTAGCTGAAAATAGTTACGAGCTACCTCGCTCACTAAAATGCGAATAGCATCTTGTAAACCCGCCACCGAAGCATCCACCTCAGCATCGCGCGCTTCAACACCACGACGAACTCTCCCGAAGATATCTATCTCCCACACGGCATCGAACCCGGTAGAGAAATAATCATTGTCGATATGATCCTTCCCTGTCTGGATCGCTCCGCCCGCGAACGTTGATGTTGGAGTGTGCGTGTTTGTATATTGTCCGTCCGCCGTTATTGTAGGGAAGAGATCGAGAAAAGTTTGGTTATAAAGCGCTCGCGATTGATTGACTCGAGCGATGGCGCTTTGAAGGTCTTTATTTTCCCTCACCGTATCGGCAATAAGCTGTTCGAGAAGCGGATCGTTAAAGCTACTCCACCACCTATCGAGATTAAGCTCCCCTTCCGGTGCCTGAACTCCAGTCTCTGAGAACCTCTCTGGCATGGAGACTTCAGGGGCCTTGTAATCAGGACCGACCATGACGCATCCTGCGCAGGTCATAACCAACAGTGTTAGGGAGGCCCTTCTCCTCATCTACACCATCCTTTCTTGAGTTCGTAACGGCAGCATACTCAATACTGGCCAATCCCACTAGTACCTCGTTCAATAAGTACGTCCGCTAACCTACGAGCACCT
>CAIXKI010000137.1 GCA_903920005.1 uncultured delta proteobacterium | reverse complement strand
CTGTGCCCGAGTTCCCCTCACTAACCCCATGCAACACCCCATAGAAATCAGCGGATTATGGGCTAGTTTTCGACCACTATGATACGCCCCGCGCGCATCACCGCCCTGGTTTTCTCGGTTTTCTCTGTACCGGGGCTACTTTCTCTGTAAAGAGAACGTCCCGTTTTCTTTATCTCTGTACCGGGGCTACTTGAAAAACCTCGAACTATCGATTGGTTGAATTGATTTCCGAATCGAGCCGAGTTTTGGGTAGCTGACATTATTGAGAAGGTAGAGTAGCCCGGGTACAGCTAAATAAGATGCTAAAGATTACTTGGTTGCACGCATCTGTGCCTTAAGCCAAATCCCCGGAATGGACGAGAAGGCTGATGTCGTACATGACATCAGGAAATCCGGGTTTAAGAGGATTCTCTGTCAGCGCGCGCTACCTGCACGTAGTGTTTCCGAAGTAGTCGGTCGTGCATCGAGTCGTATTCCCGTAGTTGTCGCGATAGTTGCGGTTTCCAAAAGAGTCAGTTGTGCCGCGTATGGTGTTGCCGCTGTTATCTCGCCAAGTTTCGTTGCCGAAGTAATCCTTGGTGCCGCGAAGAGTATTTCCGCTGTTGTCTCGATAGGTCGTATTACCGAAAGAATCAGATGAGCCTCGAATTGTGTTGCCGTTGTTATTTCGCCACGTTTCGTTGCCGAACGAGTCGGTAGAGCCGCGCAGAATGGACCCATCGCTTCCGCGACAGGTCGTGTTGCCGAAGTAAT
The DNA here is from genome assembly GCA_903920005.1 of uncultured delta proteobacterium. Taxonomy (GTDB): domain Bacteria; phylum Bdellovibrionota_C; class UBA2361; order UBA2361; family OMII01; genus OMII01. The sequence continues at coordinate 4,480 of CAIXKI010000137.1, read as the reverse complement.
CCGTAGTGCATCGGCTCTGTGCTTGGGCAGAGGTGCAAAATGAGAACGCGAGAACTGCGACAACAAGCGGTGATTTCATGACTATTTTTCCTCGGGACACGAACGCAGGGCATCATTATCTTTTTTCTTGGGCTACTCAAGATACTCGCTAATAGTTCTTGGCTCGAGGTCTCTCCGCATGGCGGTGAATTTTATCTCTGCACCGGGCCTTTATATCTGTACCGAGACTACTTGAAAAACCTCGAACTATCGATTGGTTGAATTGTTTTCCGAATCGAGCCGAGTTTTGCGTAGCTGACATTATTGAGAAGGTAGAGTAGCCCGGGTACAGCTAAAACATCTCTGCAATCAAACATCACACGGAACGCAATGGATGCCCGTTGCCCAATTGGAGGGGCACCGGCCTCGGTGCCTGTAGGTACAGATGCCTCGTGGAATCCCCTGGAGGGCTGGCGGCCCGTCTCGCTGGCTCTCGGTACGAGAGCGGGGCGGCATGTATATCTATAGCGGGGCTTCTTGAGAATCCTCTTACTATCGATTGGGTGAATTGATTCCCGAATCGAGCAGAGTTTCGGGTGGCTGAAACTATGGAGAAGATGGAGTAGGCGGGGTGCGGGTGAAAAGTAGGGTGTACCAGGGGGCATGCTGCTACTGCTCCAATCGCACCTCAGAGTGCTTAAATCGCGCGCGGTACTTGTAGGTCACATAAGGTTGCGGAGGTGGCGCGTTATTCCACGAGAGGAATTGGCCACACGACTCGCCTGGTCCGTTTTGCATACATACCTCGGTACTCGAAAAGTGAGCCTCCATGCGCCACCCACCATCCGCACGCGTCTCAAGCCATCGAGACCAGGGACCGATGCTAAATCGACTTCGAGAACTAGGCGCGTTGTCCGGGTAACGTTTCCAACCATCTCCATCTTGCACGTATACAAGGTTGTTCCCCTTTTGAGGGAAAGGAAGGTCAGACCAATTCATGAGCGGTTTCGTCATGATGACTAAGGTGCGGGCCGCTATATCTGTTGAATCGGTCCTAACTGCATCTGGACAACCGGCGTCCACGACAAGCTCTCCGTGATCGAAGATCGCTCTAACCTCTGACTCAAACCACGAGAAGTCGATGTGATCTTTGTCAATAGCGGAGCAGTCATATTTGTTAGTGATAGCAAGGGAACCATTAGGCACATCCTTCCACACGGCGCCCCATACATATCTTGCTCCTTCGTCCAGAGCGTGATGAACGCCATATCCCCCTCCAATAACGGTCGTCGCGATACTCAAAGATGCTACAGCCGTAGCGAATGGGGAGCGGGCACTTAATGCGATGAAAGCAACGCTACATCCAGCGGCTATCCAACACAGTCCCACAGGAAAACTAAAAAGCATCGCCCAAGGACCCGAAACAAACCCTGCTATGAAAATCCATCCAAACGAAACAGCGGATCCAATTACACCGGCGGCGACGAGCCGCATCAAAAATGGGGCTTGAACCTCACGCCTAAAAAAAGGCGCAAGGATTGCCCCTAGAGCAACGCCAAAAGGAATCGTCCACCAGACGAACGGCATGAAATCCCCCCACGCGGTCCCGCCACGGGATAGAATAAGCACCGACGCAGCCGTAAGGCTGACGAGCATCGTGAGAAATAGTCCTTTAATGAAGTTCAAAGCGCCTCTTCTAACCGCAGGTCGGTATGATGTATGCCCCGACAGCTGTTATGGCGACTATCTTTGAGAAGGTGGCTTATCTCTGTACCGGGGCTACTTGAAAAAAACCTCGAACTATCGATTGGTTGAATTGATTTCCGAATCGAGCCGAGTTTTGGGTAGCTGCCATTATTGAGAAGGTGGAGTAGCCCGGGTACAGCTAGAACTGGTGCGAGGCTACTACTTTCCCCTGGGCGGCTGGTGTAGCCCAATACGGGAAAGCCCCTTTTAGTTCCTTCCCTCTAGGGGGTGCCTGGTGGGCCCGCACCATTCTTTTTTAAAGAAAAGTGGGATAAAGTCCGCCCAACCAGCAGGTAGACTGACGGGGTGGCGAGACATAGTCGCCGCAACCGTATCCTGTTGATCAAAAGTATTTTTCATAGAGTAACTTTTCTTAAGAGGTCGCCGTGAAGCTTCTGATAACGTTTTTCTGCCTCCTTGCAACGTGCGCTTCTGCCCTCGCACAAGATTCGACCGTAACATTCCTCAAGACGGTCACCGTAGAACAGATGAACGCCATGCTTTCGACTGAGCGAGAAGAGTTTATTCAGACCACTTCTCCGGGCGCTGGTTATAATCTACCGCCCGTATCAACCGCATCCAACGACGTCGATCTTTTTGTTGTGCGTTACTTTTCCCGTAGCCCCGAGCTAGACAATCGTAAACGGGTTTTGGTTTCTGGATTACTTGCTCTCCCCAAGCTTTCCGACATGAGCAGTATACCGATGATCTCCTATCAGCATGGGACTGTGTGGGGGAAATATGAAGTCCCATCCTATGCCTTCAAATCCAAAAACCCTGCTGGCTATGATCACTATAAGAATGCGTACGAAACGCGTTACATGATGAGCCTGTTTGCAGGTAACGGTTACGCTGTGATGGCTGCCGACTATTTCGGCATGGGTGATGGGGCGAAATCCGATGAAGCGTACATGCAGAAACGCAGCACCGCTAAGGTAAACTATGACCTGCATGTCGTGGTGAGTAGGTACCTTGCATCGAAAGACATACGTGTATCGAAATTTTTCCTTGGGGGCTGGTCTCAGGGAGGAATCAACACAACAGGATTTTTAGAACTGCTCGAACGCCGTGGCGTGAGCGTTAATGCTGCTTTCACCGCGGCTGCACCCAACGATCCCTTTGCGGCACTCAATGGCGTTTTTTTTCACCCCAGGGCCCTTGACGCTCCTTGGCTCAACACCCTCGTCGCTCTCACCGCTTTCTCTTGCGAGAAGTACAGGGGGCCTCGAGGTCTTGCTAGGGCGACGATTGACCCCGACTACTATAATGGCTTCAAGGTTATTTACGATCGCATGTCCTATCCGACAAAGTTTCTGGCTCTCTTGAAAAAGTGGACCGGAACTCCAAACGTCAACTATCTGCGCGCATCTCTCCGGAATCCAACCTCTTTTGCCAATTCGGATTACGGCAAGTGCCTCGCCGCGAACGAAACCTTTAGGCAGGAGGTTAAGACCGATCTCCGGATGTATTACGGCTCGGTTGACGAGGTGGTAAGGCCCAGAGTGGCTCGATTGGCTTATGATTATCAGGAGGCCTTGTTGGCTACAGAGGAAGGAGCAACGTCTAACAAAATTACCCCCGTGTTAGTCCAGGGGGCGGACCACCGACTGACGTTCATCACCGCAGCTGTGGCTGCAAAAGCTTGGTTTGACGGTGCGCAATAAGAGACACACCTCTGGTGCATAGAGGAAAAAGGGGACGCTCCTGCCCAGTAGAAAATTCCTATTCAAGTATTTATAGCAACATGGTCACACGGTGCTCGAAGAGCGAGTTCCCGATAGCGACCGTGTGTAGGGCGTGCGGAGAGCGAAGAGACCAAGTTTCGCTTAATCATGCTGAAGACCGTCTCAACCTGCCATCGTTGCCCATCTTTTTTGTACCCCATGGTCCAGTCACTATGGACGGTGTTCCAGTAGGCACCGAGGTGAGCGCCCTAAGCTCGTTCCTCGTCCTGCTGAGGAAGAAGAAATGACTATCTGCGTGAGTGTCGTAGGAGAGGTAGGGGCGGCGTCATAACGGATATGAGCCTCTAGGTGTTGAGACTCCCTCTTATAAGAAGACGCTGTGGCGGCAGCTGCAGGGCTTGGGAATTAGCCCCATGCCCCCCAAAAAAAACAAAATGAAAAACAGCTCCATAGATTCACTGGTTTTCGGTACGAGCGCGGGCGGCATGTATATCTATAGCGTGGCTTCTCGAGAATTCTCTCACTATTGATTGGCTGAATTGATTGCCGAATCGAGCAGAGTTTCGGGTGGCCGAAATTGTTGAGAAGTGAGAGTCGTCCGACCACGGGTGAAGCACCGAGGCGCCTAGCCTACGCAACTCCATCGGCGGCCGTCCGATATACCAATTGGTCGATTTTGTGGGGATTTAGCTCCTCTTGGGCGATGGCGGGCTGGCAGTCCACGTTCGTCGGTGTGTTGACAAAAAGGTGTAGTAACCCTTACCATAGTAATGGTTGCTATGGTGCTCGGGTAGGGAGCATTGTGTGACAAAATTAAGGTTGCCTTCTCCAGAAAGGTATAAACTGAGGGACTTCGCTAAGTGGGCGAAGAAGGCGGGCATATCCGATTGCGATCTGGTGAGCGCTCTTGCAGAGATGGACAAGGGGCTGCTCGGGGATCGCTTGGGCTCTCATGTGTATAAGAAGCGGTTGAGAGTAGCCGGGCGGGGGAAAAGAGGTGGCGCGCGGACGATAGTTCTTTACAGGGCCGGTGACGTCGTCCTTTTCCTATACGGGTACCTGAAGATCGG
>CAIXKI010000136.1 GCA_903920005.1 uncultured delta proteobacterium | reverse complement strand
GTACTCAGTACCGAGAATAACGAGCTCTCCCTTTTCAAAGTTGAGATCGATACTAGTTTTTGAGGGCATGCCAGGAGTGTGTCGGTTGGCGGGAAACTCACCGGAATTGAAGATTACGAAGTCTGGCTTTCCGAAATTCTGAAGCTGCTCGTGTGTTGGTCGAATAAGCATCGTATGCATGAAGAGCGCATGGTAGGGGCGCGAGCAGATAACACGAACGGAGATCTGTGACTCTGGATCCCAGCCCGCGAACCCATCGAAGCAGTACAGGGTCTCCCGTGTGTTGAGGTAATCGACCGCGCGCTCGCGGTTGATGTCAAAGATGTTTGACTCAAGTGCGACGTTTACATTTCCCCACCAAATATCCTTTTGTGAGGGATCGTTTTTAACAATTCGTTTGTCTTTTGGGGAACGGCCGGTCTTGGCGCCGGAGTAGGCAACAAGTGCCCCGGAGTCAGCGATACGGGTGCCTGGTTCGTGGAGAATCGCCTCTTCGTACAACCGGCATGGAGCAAGATTTCGATGCACGGTTTTAACTGTTATTCCGTGCTCTTCGAGTGAAAATGGTGTCATACGAGGCTCCTGTGCCGGACGAGGATGATTTTGACCTATTAATGAGTAAAGGTACCACGAATTTCAATGAGCTATCAAAGGTTAGAAGGTTAAAAACCTGTCCAGAAACCTCGTATGATGGTGAAAACCAGGAGGGCGGGGCCCCTTCCACGATCGTCGAGGGATGCGGCAAGCCGGCGAGGCCGCCGGCCCCTCCAGGTACGATCGTCGCGGGGTCGCTAGTTTCTCTGAAGAGAATACCAAAGAACCCCCGTTCGAGCCGAGGGAACTGCGTGGAGGAACTCTCCAACGAGCCAATTATCCTGAGGCGCGTCATAGTGACCGCGGTCGTTCGGGTGAACTCCGCTGGCCGCGAGGATATGCCGAGCGACATAGTCGGTCGCCTCTTGTCCCCGAAGGGGTCCCGTCGAGAAGAGGCGACTCGCACCGGGAATATGGTCAAGGATACCAGCTACCGCTGTGATGCAGTTTTCAGTGTTGTGGTTTGGGGCTACGGAGGAGAGTACGTGGTACGGCTTCCCTTGGTTGTCTAACACGAAGGCTCTTCGCACCGCGGCCTGATACACCAGGTCGTTTACGGGAATTATCCGGGAGGCGGACACTGCGATTGAGGGGCCCGGTAAAAAGTTGTTCGGCTTGAAAAGGAAGTCCAGCCCCTGCCAATTGCATCCATTAACGCCTCGTCGATCGATAAGTGTCTGAGGTTCAACGCGTACGTGGTCGTTGATAGCGTCAACGGAAGTAGGGAGGAAGCTTATGACCGTCGCGATCTGGTGAAGGGAATGAGTGAGCTCTCCTGAATCAGATGAAGATGCGATGACTTTGGTGCGTAGAGCCACGAGTCCCGAATGGCTTTTGCTTGGTTGTCGAAAAACACTTTTCTGGAAGATCACGCCTTGCGCATCCCATGACACAAAGATGAGGTGCTTCTGATCAAGAACAACCCCTGTTCTTTCCGGGGTCATTTTGCCCGCAAGTATCAGATTTTTTGTTACTTCAGGAGCCAGCACCCTGGTTGGAAGGTGCTGAAGATACGGAGATAGAAGAGCGAGCTCTTTTTCTGAAAAGAGAGCGATCGTCTCCCGCGGGGATGTTCGAGGAGGTTGAAGGTTGGGAGTAGGAATAGGGTTTGGTTCGGTAGCCTGGGCAGAAGGAAAAATAACAGCCTCACTCGCGAAGAGCGCGCCGGCTAAGGTTGCGCAGTGAAGGAGAGATGCCGCAGCACGAGGAACCATGACTATAGTTTGAAGCATTGTAGCGCCGTGGTCCAGAGAGGCGGAGTATTAAGAATCTCCCAGATCGCAACTGATTCGATCAGATTGTGAGTTTCCCGGAGTTTCGGGAGCTCCCTGCTTTTTGTCATTGGTGTCCCTCAGTATGTTTGCTATAGCGTACGAGGCAGAGTGAGCGACATTGCGGTATCGTCGCGTCTGAGTGCAAGACGTATAAGTGAGAAGGCTTCGGTGTGACTCTCAGTAACAACCTACCCCATCCTGAAGGCGAGGACCGAGAATCGAACAACCCGCATCCGGAACATTCTGATCTCGTTATTCCCCCAGCTCCGCGTATCGGCCACCACAGAATTCTCTTAGCTGCCTATCTTGAAAATTGTAGAAAGGCGTTCGTTGGCACAAACGAACTCATTACCGATACACGTGAGATGAGTTTTGAGGTGGAGCAGATGTTCGCGAATCTTGCGATGGTTTTTCGCAAGAGGCTGGCGAATACTTTGACGCAGTTCGGTAAGGGCGACATGATGGGCGATCTTACCTGTCGCATGCTGCATCCCGTCGTCGCCGTTGGAAAGGGAAGTCCTGAATATCATCTTTACGTTGATGTCGTGAATAGCCGCGGTCGGTGTGTTCTCGCCGATAGTGAGGGGGTTCAGAGTTTCATTTCGGGCCCGGCGAGTCTTCAGATCTATGCAACCGAAGCGCGCACGGGGGTTCTGTCGATAGGAATGATTCGTCTGATATCAGCGCCAGCTTTCCGAGAAGCCGTGAACGAGATCATCGCGCATTCGTTTGATCAGATTGCTTCAAATCCACGTGGGTATGTGGCGCTGGGATGGATCATGGGTGGTGTGTGCAGTCATCGCGCTGGTGTCCTAGGTGAGGGCAAGGTGAACCGAGGCCCGAATCCTGGGCGGGTAGGTCTCGATGAGATTACAAACTTCCGTTGGATGGGTGGCAGATCTCCCGCCATGTTTGAGTTTCAGATCAGAGATGCGCACTACAAAGTGCAGCTCGACCTCGATAGTAAAGCTAAACGACCCTCTATCGTTGTTTTTGAAGAGTTTAGATGACCGCGGCGTGTTTCAGATAGACTCGCTAATACGGTGAGTTATGCCAATATCTGACGTTAAGGATGAGATCTTCTCCGAATTTGGATCCGAATACTTAGCAGTGCTTAGGAATGACGCAACTCCTGCAGAATGGTGCCGAATACTTCTGTAGGAAGGAACCATGCAAGAGAGTTCAGTCACGTTTTTTTTTGAGGGAGCCGCGCAGGTTGAGCTCGTCCGTTCTCACGTCGAGCTTGTAGGCTTACAGAAGCCTCTGGTCTGTGTGAGGGGTAAAACGTCGGGTGCTTTCGCGCAGTGTGGCTGCTTTCAGTGGACTTCGGGAGTTCGCGGTGTGTGCGTGGCGTTCTTGAGGTTTGTTCTCTCCGAGCGAGATTCGGGCGTCGACTACTGTCTCTCGGGCGGGCGTTCCAGTTTGGCGGCTTCTCTTGATTACGCTCTCAGCAAGGGGCCCTTATGGTTGTCAGACATGTTTGGCAGTGGGAGAAGTGGGACATTGTATGCGCGTCGGTTTTTTAGAATCACAAATTCCAATCGCAAGCGTCCCGGGCCAGTGGTTGTTTCTATAAATGGGTCGGGAATTAAATCATATCAGGTGCGTTTCTTTTGGGAGGGGCGACAGGTAGTGGAGAACAAAGAACTCTATGCCCTGCTTCTCGCGATTGAGGAGCAGGAGGTGAAAAATAGCGATCTCCCAGCTCCGGTTCCAGCCGTAGTGGTGGAAGGAATGAGTCCTAAAGAGTAATTTTCGGGGGTACTCCGGGTCACGTGCGTATGGCATCGTGAGTGGGCGAGGCGCGGCACACGCGCGGCAATTATTTTTGGAACACCCCCGTGTCGATCGTCGCTGGATTAAGCAAGAAGCCTGTCGGATCATCTCCTGGAAGCGTTGTCTATGTTGGGAAGGAGAACACATCGCCGATTTCGATTTCCCGTATTCGGTATGGGCTCGATAGCTGTGAGCCGGCTCAGATAATCTTGCCAGCAGAATGCAGGCCTGAGCCGGGGCAAAAGGGAGTTTCCTGGTATACTATTGATGGAGTTCATCAGGTTGAGTCTCTCAAAACGATAGGCGATAATTTTAAGCTTCATCCACTTGTCGTAGAGGACATCGTCAACACGACACAGCGCCCCAAAATCGAGGATTTTGGTGACTACCTCTTTGTCGCTGTCAAAATGATTACCTACAACTCTGAGGCCCGAAGAATTCAGGCTGAGCACGTGAGTATCATTTGTGGGGAAGATTTCGTGCTCTTGTTCCTTGAGGACGAGGGCGATGTCTTTGAACCGATTCGTCAACGTTTAGCGGCAGGAAAAGGGAGCCTTCGTAAGCTGGGCGCTGATTACCTGATGTACGCGCTCCTTGATTCTGTCGTTGATTATTACTTTCAGGTTATTGAGCAGATTGGAGAGGATATCGAAGACGTTGAGGACGAGGTTGTTGTTCAGCCGACCGTCAAGACGCTCCGAGATATTCATCGAATCAAGCGAGAGTTGATAGCGCTACGCCGGTCTGTGTGGCCAATACGAGAGATAGTAAACTCCCTTTTGCGCGATGACTCACCCTTGGTTGGTAAAGAGGTGCGCATTTTCTTACGAGATCTGTACGACCATACCATTCAAGTGATCGATACGGTCGAGACCCTTCGAGATATTATGGCGAGCGCGCTTGATGTCTATCTTTCGAGTGTCAGCAATAAACTGAATCAGGTCATGAAGGTGCTGACGGTTGTGTCGACTATCTTCATCCCGATCACCTTTGTTGTTGGCGTGTATGGGATGAATTTTCGTCATATGCCGGAGTTAGAGTGGTACTATGGATATCCGGCTGTATGGGCCTTTATCGTCTTCCTTTCAGGGGCACTTTTAGCCATTTTTAAGCGAAAGGGGTGGATGTAGGGACTCTCTCGCTCAGGGTTCCCAATCCGGGCGAGCTGAAATATGCTGCGAGGGATTGTGGAGGCCCGGCGCCCTTGCCGGCCTTCAAGGAAATATTGTACCCCAGTTACTATGTCAGACATTCAACTTTCCCATCGCGCAAAAAAAACACCGCCATCCCCTATTCGACGACTCGCAGGGTTGGCGCAATCTGCGGAAGAGAGGGGTGCGCATGTGTATCGCCTCAATATCGGACAGCCTGACCTCCTTTCTCCTCCTGAGTTTCTGGAAGGGATCGCTCAGTATCGAGAGGCGGTTGTCGCGTACGAAACGTCTCAGGGAAATAAAGGACTTGTCGACGAATGGTGTCGGTCGCTAAACGCGGATTATAACATCGGAATAACCGATCAGCAGATGTTAATTACAATGGGCGCCAGCGAGGCGCTCATATTCTCATTCATGGTGACGTGTGACCCAGGCGATGAGATTCTGATCTTTGATCCGACGTACGCGAACTACATCGGCTTCGCCGCGACGTCTGGAGTTCGTCTTGTGCCTCTTCCGTGCTCGATCGAGGAGCAATTCGCGATTCCTACTCGCGAAGAGATCGAGCGCTTCGTCTCGCCCTACACGAGGGCGGTGCTGCTTTGTAATCCGAATAATCCAACCGGGGCGGTATGCTCTGACGAAGAGTTGTCGATGTTGATTGACCTCTGTCGGGAGCGTGGGCTCTATCTGATCGTAGACGAGACGTATCGAGAGTTCGTTTATGATGGTCTTAAACCTCGATGTATATATCAGCTAGCTCCGAAGGATCCCCATATTATTGTCGTGGATAGCCTCTCTAAGCGGTTCAGTTTGTGCGGCGCGAGGATAGGGTCTCTTATCACGTGGAATGAGGAGATTCGGCAAGGAGCGTTCCATATCGCGCAGGCGAGGCTCGCCGCTCCGACGATCGAGCAGCATGCTGCCGCGCATATGCTCAGAACGATATCTTCGACATATGTTGGGCGAGCTCATGCGGAGTACGTAACTCGTAGAGATGCCGCGGTGGATGCTCTTTCGGCTATTCCCGGTGTGGTTGTGAGCTCTCCAGCGGGAGGATTTTACCTGCTCGCGAAACTTCCTGTCGCGGACGCGGAGGATTTCGCCTCGTTTATGCTCACGGATTTCTCCTATAAGGGTGCAACTACGTTTGTCGCGCCAGCGGCGGGCTTTTATATGCACCGTGAGTCGGGACGAAGTACAATTAGAATTGCGTTCGTGCTGAAGGAGGCGGATACTCGTGAAGCTATTCGGGTTCTCGGAGAAGGATTGAAGGAATACGCTCGACGAAGTGCCGCGAATGAACGGTAGGAAATGAGTTATGAAGAAAGCCCTCGCGTCGTTCCTTGGAGTGTGTGCCCTTCAGCTTTGCTCGGGGGTGGCTCCAGTATTCGGTGAATCTGAGGAGCCATACGATCCGATAGAGCCCGTTAACCGCGCGATATTCGATTTTAACGACTCTGTTGATGTTCATGTGCTTGAGCCGGTCGCTCGTGCGTACAAAGAGAATCTCCCCGATCCGATATACAAGGGTATCGGTAATTTCTTTTCGAATCTCCAATATCCTTCATTCTTGGTGAGCGACATTATACAGGGGAAATTCGAGCAGGCTCTCGATCATACTGGCCGATTTTTGGTTAACACTACGGTTGGGCTTTTGGGCTTTATCGACGTCGCGAAGGATATTGGACTTCCCAACCACGAGGAGGATTTTGGAATCGCGCTTGCCTATCACGGTGTTCCCGCGGGTCCCTATCTCGTAGTGCCTCTCTGGGGCCCCACGAACGTTCGTGATGGAATTGGTTCGATCGTCGATGGATTCCTTAACCCAATCGGCTGGGTCGGATATACCAACCTTGATTCGGGCACTAAATTGGCGATCGCGGCCGGGGCTCTCGGATTGCGTATTGTCAACACTCGTGCAGGACTCCTTCAGGGAATCGAGACCGCCAAAGAGAGCTCTGTGGATTACTACCTCTCGATTCAGGGGGCGTACTATCAATACCGGCACGGTTTAGTAACCGATGGAGCGGAAGAAGAGGACGAGTTTGATAAAGAGGCTCCTCCGGCCCGTATGCCTGGAACCTTCACTGGCGTTGACTCCAACGATTAATTCAAGGAACCGTTTTTTATGTCAGTAGAGATAACCGGTTCGTATAGTGGTAAGAAAAAAGTTAACATCGTTCACGGGCCGTCGGGGGAAATAATAGTAACCGAGGCGCCACGTGATAACGGAGGAGAGGGGAAAAGTTTTTCACCGACGGACCTTATCGCCGCTGCTTTTGGGTCGTGCGTCGTGACGACTATCGCTATTGTCGCGGAGCGCTCTTTGATTAACGTTGACGGAATGCATATGCGGGTAGAGAAGCATATGCAGACAGAGCCTCGCCGAATCGGATCGATTCCCTTAGAGGTTCATCTCCCGTCATCTTTGCAGGATCATGAGCGACAGAAGCTCGAGCGGGCCGGCCTTTCATGCCCAGTGCATAAGTCTCTTCACCCCGAGGTAAAGGCCGAGATTAAGTTTATCTACGACGTAGGATAGGGCCGCCTGCCCTCCACGATCGTCGCGTGTTCGGTCAAATCGCATAATCATCACGGATTCGTTGGAGGGCCGGCGGCCTCGCCGGCCGCAGGTGCGAATGTTTCGATGTGGTTGATGTCGTGGGTCGTAACAAGCCGGCGAGGCCGCCTGGCCTCCAGGTACGATCATCGCGGGGTCCTGCGAATCGTGTAATTATCGCCGGCCGCGGCCACCGAATATTAATATTCTATCGAAACGCTCTCTTGTTCACTGAGGCCCTTGATGGCGTCAACCTCAAGCTCAACGCACAAGCGAGGATCTACAAGTTTTGCTACCTGCACCATGCTGCTTGCTGGTCGGACGTTTTCAAAAACCTCACGATGAGCGCGGGCGTAATCTTCCCACTTTGCGATATTCGTTACGAACAAACGTGTACGGACAACATCACCTATCGAGAATCCTCGTGAGGTGAGGATCGTTTTGATTGAATGAAGGATAGCCTTGGTCTGCTCGTAGGCGTCGCCGGGAGCCGTTACTTCACCCTTGTAGTTCATCGCGGTCGTTCCGGAGATGTAGAGAGTGTCTCCAGCCTGTACGGCCCGCGAGTACCCACGGAGAGGTTCAAATGGGGAGCGTGAGAGGATGTTCGTTCGTGCTTGTTCAGTTGCCATGCGCCAAACTTTGCCATACCTCCTACGAGTGGTAAAGGCCGCGTTTTACTTACCAGAGAGGTGTTGTGAGAGCCTGTGCGAGGCTTCGATGCGGCGTGACAGGAGATTCGATGCCCTACTGGGGATCTACTAAAACGCCTTGTTCAACATCTTAATCCACTCGTTCGTTGAGACCTGCCGAGAGGCTCGCTGACCGCTATTTGGAGAAGCGACAAGAGTCTTTGATATCTCAACCGTTGCACCGCTTGCGCAAGAGTATTCGGCATAGAGGTATATGAGGCTCGATGAACTATTTGCTCGAGAGATACTGGCCGACACCCGGCCCTTTAATCGAGTCGTGAGGTTTGTTGGGGTGAACTCGGTAATAATCGTTCCCCGAGAAGCCCGCTCTGATGACGTAGCCGCTCTAATCTTGACGGAGCAATCCGACTCAAGTGATGAGACCGTGGTTTTAAATATGTAGGTATCTCGATTTTGTTTTTTGACGCTGAAGCCTAGGCTCTTTGGAGCTGAGTCGCTGGGGGGGACTGAAGGGGTTGGTGAAGTACCTGGACTGCCGCCTCCCGAGCTGCTTCCGTCACTGGTTCCGCCCCGACACTCTCCATAGTTTAAGGAGAGATAGCTACCTATCTCTGTCCGGCTCATTGCATTGAAAGAGCTTGGAAGGGGATCTCCAAGCGATGGGCTCATGATACCTGAGTTGGTGTGGGCTGCGTTGAGGGTGTGCCCGGTTTCATGTGCTGTTATTATTGGGTCAAAGCTTGAAGCTATGTGTTGTACGAGCATATCGGAGGCGTCCGAGGCAGTATTGGTACAGGTAACCCCTAAGAACGCGAGTCCGATGATGTCATCATCCAGGCTCTTTCCGGTGAAGAGTTGAAAGATATCTACTTGGCTTGGCTGAGAGCTGGTACCCGTGTGAACGATGTCTCCGCGATAGGTGTTGTTGTAGTTCGTAAAGGCGTTGAGGTTGCGAGATGAGTCTGTTGACGAAGTGTAGGTCGTCGGCCCGTATTGACGAGCTATCTCTAAGGAATAGCCGAACTGTCGTTCGTAGTAGGCTGCTGTTTGATTGATAATGCTCACTATCTTGTTATTACACTCGTCAGCGGAAGCGCATCTCATTGCGGACTTAAATTGAGGATCGAAATCAGTCCCCACGTAGATCACGTTGTATGTCGCCTTCATCGTGACGGGTTTGCGAAGGCTCTTGAGCTGAGTAGCGGATCGACTGGACCGTTTCGCGGGCTCCTTGCACTCTCTATCCTTAAACGTGAAGGATGAAGCGTGGACGGCTCTTCCCCGCAGACGATTGTTCTCTGGTGAATTGGTAAGGGGCGCCCTAATAACTATAAGCCCCTGTGAAGACCGGCGAGCATGGGGACGAGTTGGGAACGCGACCTCAAGAATGGCCGGGTCTGAATCACGTAGGATTGTAGCCGCTGCCGACGTGACAAGCGTCCCACCGTCTGTGTCCCCATGGCGAACGACGACAGATCCGCGCAGCATGATCGGATGGGAGTTTCGTGAGGTTCTCGAATCTGAATTTGCTCGGAGGATTGAGCGCGTGTCGATGACTCGATCGAGAACGACTCTGATTCCAGAATAGCCTGGAGTTGAGAGGGTCAGTGTTAGAGGAGTTATCGAGAATCGACACCGAGAATCGGAGCACGACGCCCTATCCACTCGGGCAGGGATACCGTGGAGTTCCGCGAGGTCTCCCTTTACGGTGGCGTTCGGACTTCGTGAAGCGGACTGAGCGAGGACGGGCAATGCACCCGATACGACTGCGGTGGTGACAAGAACCGTTAACGAGACGGCATGCCTACAGAGGACCTTTACAGCGTTGATTCGCAGGATCATTACCCCTATTGTCCCCCAGGGGACCGGTAATGAAAAGGGAAAACGAGTTAATACTTAATACCAGTGGGTTCAAGTGACGGTTTGTAGGCGAATATACGATTTGTTGAACCTGGAAAATTCGTCTGATCAAATAGTAGGACGGACCCGGTTATCCACCCACGAGTGCCCGAGGACGTGATAACGCGGTACCAGCTGCCATTACGGTGCTCGATTTCAACGATCGAATTGCGCGTTAATCGGACAAGCATAGCCTCTTTAGCTCCAGGTCCAATACGAAGGGGTGTTTTGTCTGTGGTAACGCGAGCCGTTGGCAAAGTATTGCCGAGGGGAGCTTGTTCGTTGGTGTCGGTGGTATCGTTAGCGGGAACGACGAACGTATCGTACGAGCTCGGTACGAATGAGGCATCTCCGCTTCCGTTTCCATTAAGGGGAGCGTTTCGCTGAGCGTTCGCAAGGCGATTCTCAGTTTCGGATAGTTTGCGTTGAGTTATCTCCAGCTCTTGGGAGAGGATAGTTACTTGACTCTCCGCGATGGTCACCCGTTGCTCAAGATCTTGACGATTGATTGACTCCTGACTACCGCGCGGTGTTCGAGGGCTACGCCGCTCAGGAGTCCTGCTTTCAGATACCGGTACAACTGACGTCGTGCGGGGGCCGCGCAGGGGGGGAGCTTGGGGAACGACTATCTTCGGTTGCGCAATAGACGTTGCCGTGGCAACTGGTTGCGTGAGCGTCTGAGGCTCCTGCTCAGCCTGCTTGGCATCAATGGGCTTGATCTCCACGTGCTTCACATCGGGGAGAATAGTTCCGGAAGTTTCCTTGGCGGTTGGGCGAGCGCCGAGGCTCAATTGTTTCAGGAGTTCCTCTTCGACGTTCTTTAATTCAACGTCGCGGGCGGTTGTATCCATCTCCACTGGAGAAACAACTGAAGAGGGAAGGGGAAGAGCTTCTGGCGCGCTATAGGCGGCGAGGATATGGGTAGAAGAGCCTACCAAAAATGCGGAGAGTACGACTCGGAGGAAGGTGCCAAGGCCCGTTGTAGCGAAACGTGTGTGTAAAGAACTAAGTGGGGTCACCATCGGATACTTCCTATGAGCACATGTTGAACGCACTAACTATTGTGCGACCTCTGCTAGTTAGCTCTGTAACCTAGCTTCAACCGCTCCTTGGGGCGAAATCAGCAGAGCGAGGGGTAAAAATAGCCCTGGCCACGCCGTCCCTCATCGCACCATTATGGTAAAAGGATCCGTCGAACTAATCAAATCATGAGCAGCATCGGTGATGGGCTCCCATATGCTTAAAATTATTGAGAAAGCCTGGTGCTAATCTCGAGCTCGACCGTCCTTAAGGGGGCGTACGCGGAAGTAAAGGTCCGTTTTTAGACTGAGTTATGGCGAGGGTGTGTGCTTTTTGATAGGCCGCTTGAAGGTGTTGTACTGGATATAGACGGTACCCTTATCTCACTCTCAAAGGGGGTAGGAGAGATCTATGCTGAACTGCTGGCCGAGCATGGGGTTATCGCCAACCCCAATCACTTGAATGATGTCACTCGCCGGGTATGGACCGCTTTCCAGCCTGAGTACCTCAATTCGAAGGATCAAAACCGCACTACGCACGACCGGGAGAAAAGTGCATGGCTCTCTTTCGTACGACAGGTCTTGCATCAAGCAGGACTGCCGTGTTCGCACGATGCACAGCTTATAGAGTCGATCTACAACGCATTCGCTACGAATAGGTTCAGGCGTATTGAGCCCGGCGTCGAAGCGTTTCTGCGTGCGGCACAAGGAGCTGGGTTGCGCGCGTATGCCGCGACCAACAATGATGTCAGGAGTAGGGCAGTTCTAGAGGCGATGGGTCTCAAGGCCCTCCTTCGCGGAGTGTATGTTGCTGGGGATATTGGATGGAAAAAACCGTCGCACAATTACTACCATGCGTTACGCGAGCAGATTGGAGTGCCCGCTGAAAAGCTTCTGCACATAGGCAATGATCAGCACCTCGATGTCCGAGTTCCGATCGAGTGTGGATGGCGCGCTGCCCTCTATGACTCGAAGAGCCGCGGACCTGAGCCTCGTTTCGTCAGCTTCGAGGAGTTGAGTCGAAGTTTTGAGGCTCGTGGAGAGCGTTGAACGGAAGGTTTTTTCACAGTCATGGTGGGATTACACGAGCTTGTACATATATTGCTCGGCAAAGCTTTTTCCCCAGCAGACAGTTAACCAAAAGATACCGCCAGCTTTGCTTTCGAAGATGCAGGTCGGAGCAACCTCCGGATAGGGTGACCAACCGGTAAAAACGAGTTTCCTCACGTTGAGGTGTGGAAGGCTTGTTCCATCCCACGGTGTTTGCTCCATGATCAGTCTGTGCATGTGGGTTCGCTCAATATGATTGAGAGCCGAGTGTTCAATCGTTGAATGTAAGGTCGGTGTTGAAAAAGATATCATCGAATGATCGATGATCGGTCCGTGCAGGAGCGTCGCTCGATGTACCGATTCCAGTCCCTGAGCGATATCGCCCCTGCTCATCGCCTCAGATATCGACCTGCCTGTAATGAGCATGAGAGCTGTTTGCTGATCCTCATAGCGAACGGCATAGCTGAGTAGGCGCTCGGGTGCTGTTGAAATGTAGATAGGGCCTATGCCAGAGGAATCAGTCTCAATAATCGTATCGACTCGGGTATCGAGCCTGTCAGGAGCGAATCCATGAGGTTGAGGCGGAGGGAGATGAAGCAGGGCCCTCATGGTATCGGTAATCCGCTGAAAGCTTGAGCATTCTATTGTGCTCCGTTGAAGGCTCTCCGTAGTTTTTACCTCAACCATACTCCCCTAAGAGTGATATCTCTCATCGATGATGTAATGTCGAGCGAGCGACCGGATCCTATCCACGGTTAAGGTACCAAGGATTGGGTGCCCCCTGCGCCACGTGATTTGAGCTATAACGTTTTGTACCTCCGGCGCTTGATCTGATGAGGATTCCTCAAGGTCACCTTCGAGTTCGAGGTGGAATTCGCCGGGGCCTGATGTGTAGTCACGGAGGACCGACTTGCACATCAGTTTAGGAGGATACGATTCACCATCGGAGCTCTTCTCCTGCAAGAATACGAGGCAGGGCGTAGCGCCATCGCACATCATGAGGGTGTCAACATTAAACGGACGCTGAGTTCTTAGACACTCGAAGAGGTGTTCAACGATGATGGCAGGAGAAGAGGGCTTAACCCATGGGCTCGTAAGCTTTGGAGATCGGGAGAGCTCCAAGATCGCGGTTAGGAGAGAGGCCGGCGGATCTTTCAGCTTTAAGTCGAATCGCTGAAGTTCTTGAGCTGGATTACTGGCGGGTTCCTTTCCCCCTTTTTGATTGAGAATCGACGCTGAGGGGGCATCTATCTTTTCCACCTGAACTATAAACGGGTCCAACTCTACGGAGAGGTAGTGAAACGAGCCGTTTTGTCCGGGAGCAACGGGTAGGGAGCGAGGGACCTCCTTCTCTGTACTTTGGAGGTATATCGAGCGAATTAGATCCCATCGAATGCCGGGGCCAGTCGGAATTCCACGGTTGAATTCCCACGATATCTTGCACTGTACGTTGTGGTCTCTGCTCTCGTTCCCAAAGAGTTCAACGATAAGTCCATCTAACCCAGGGTGTCCTTCGTTGAGATTCTGGAGATATCCGAGCTCGCTCCCTTCGCGGTGTTGTGTTGAGAGTGCTATTGAACGGG
Source organism: uncultured delta proteobacterium (assembly GCA_903920005.1). Classification (GTDB taxonomy): domain Bacteria; phylum Bdellovibrionota_C; class UBA2361; order UBA2361; family OMII01; genus OMII01. Next base: position 4,235 of record CAIXKI010000136.1, on the reverse strand, counting down.
TTTCGTAATAGGTATCCGGGAACCACTGAAGTTCCTGCCGACTTGTAACGCACAGCTCAAGGCTTAGCCCGAGCGCCCCAAGAGATTCTCGAAAGGTATCAAGGTCGAGAACTCTGTTATGTTTAAGGGTATCCCACAGGTAATCCACCGCGTCGTCGGTTGGAGTGATGCCACAGAGACGCAGCATATTCTGCATCTCTTCCGGATTGCTCAACGGACACGTCAGCGATACTGGATCTATTTCATTAACGAGTAGTTGTGGGCGCGGAGTTGAAGGATTCTTGCGCGGCTCTCGCTCGGGTGAGGGGTTTTGGTCACCAAACAACGACATGGACTGGTACTACGCACTAGTCGGTTAGTAAGCCCATTGGATCGGGCGGTTCGGCGAATGTACCGGAAGCGTGCGCACTGCGCAAAAGAAAGCGCCCTTTCAGAGATATATAAATTCGTGACGCACTGTATACAAAACTAAAAAGTACTAATTCTTACAGATGCGATCCCTGTCCGGGCGGTAACGATGTAACTCTTCGAACTGTAAAGATTTGCTCGAAACGAACCAAGAAAGCCCAATGACGTTTCTATAAATATAGGTGATTTACCTACGGAAAAATGACAAAAAATAGGTATCGCCTGACATTGAATACCGCATATCTCGGGTGCAGACTGTCGGTGACAGATAACGACCGACCGCTGAGAGAAAGTTTACATTTAGAAGTTCGGAGTAGTAATCATGAGAACGTTGTCAGTTGCTCTTTTAAGTGCCCTAGTAATCGCTGTTTCGATCACATCCGTACATGCGGCGGATCAGTGCAAAACAAAGAGGAATAAATTCATGAAAGCTCAGCAAAGAGTGACTGCGCAAGAAGCAAAAGTAGGGGGATTGGAGAATAGCTACGCGAATGCGCAGGCCCGTGGAGAAGAGAGAACTGCCATGCTGCAAACGATGCTGGCAGACGCTGAAGGTCAATTGAATGGAGTGAACATTCAAACAGGTGCGGATGCCGTTGCGTGTTGGTTGTCGCCAAACCGATGCGCTGATTCTACGATACGAAGGGCGGGAGGCCGTTATGGGCAGGCTGTCCGAAATAAGGAACGAGCTGAGGGGGCATTAAATTCCTGGCTTGTCTCGGTTTCCAAACGACTCGAGATCATTGCGAAGAGACTTACGAAGGAAAATAACGAACTCGCCATTCGTCAGCAGACGTTGGCGACTGCCGAGGCGGCTTATGATGCGTGTGTCGGATAGACCGTCTTGCATGATGCGAAGGGGCCCTATGTGGGCCCTTTTTTATTGCGCATGAGAAGAAGAATGGTGAGCCCAATGGGTCAGGATATTCCAGAAACCTACTCGTTATGTAGAGCGGTGCTTCTCTAGCGGCTGACGTTGTGAGAATATGCTGGGGCGACTACGTGAGGACGATTTCCCATGACACAGCAACAGCACCGCCTAATCAAACCACCCCCCGTGGAGCAAGATGATAACCATGGTTGTGGGGCCGCGGACCTGGGTGTCGCGCAAAGGCTCAGAGAGATGTTCGGTGAGGTGGAGGGGCTTTCGCGCCTTACAACTCCAAACCAAAAGATAACGACAGATAGGCATCCGTACAGACCTTTCGACCCATCGGACCCGGAGAGCCGTACATAAATCAGCGGGTTTCAAAAAGGCGCCATGTGTACTGTTTGAGTATGCATGGCGCTTTTTTATTTTCGTCGACATCCTTCCACGAGAGCTCTCTCTCGCTCATCCCAACTCTGTTTGTTCAGGCCCGGGAAGTTTTTGCGGAGCTCTTGAGCGGTTTGCCCAGCATCGCAGATTTTTCCTGTCTTCTGAAGGTGATCTATCAGAGCGAGCCAAAGTGATAATGCAGCGGGATGACGTGCAATCCCCCGTTTCAAGATCCTGGTGGCGGACCGCTCATCCAAGTCGTCGGTTGTCGCGCTAGCATTCGCGGCGCGAAGAAAGAGGTCGGGTTCAACGGTTTCGTACGTAGTTACGATCGTGAACCCGAGGTTCGCGACGTTTGATGTGTCGCCAGTAGCTTCGAAAAGGTCGAGCTGAAGGAGATCCAGTGGGAGAACTCTCCCGTGAACAGACACCTCCTGCTGGAGGATTTGATTGGCTCTTGAAAAGTTCTTTTTGCACAAGAGCGCCCGTACGAGAGCAGCGGAGATGAGAAGATCGTTGGGGAATTGTTTTAGAGCGCTCTCGCCAAAGGATGTCGCCGAAGCACAGCTCTCCTGTACTAGGAGGATATCAATAATTTGAGCTGAGCGTTGGGGTGACGGCGCGTGTAGGTTCTCTCTTTCTAGACGTGCGAGCGCTTCCGCGGTTCCGGGGTGTGCTCGTGCGTTCGAAAACGGGAGACTCCAGAGTAGAACTCCCAGGAGGTAGCACCAAGATCTGCTAAAGCGCGAAAAGGAAGAGTGCTTCTCCATACGTAAGTCGTGTTGTAGCATCCAAACGTAATGTAACAAGGCCCCATTCTAGCGGAAATCGGACCTATGAAATAGTGGGCTAGTTTTTGCGCATGAAGTGGCGTCACGCTCCGCGGGGTCGAGGGGCTCCAACGGGATAGTCGCGAGGGGCTCTTGTAAGGTATGGTAGCTGAGATGGTTCGCTCGTGTTGTGCCGCTTTCATCGCTCTTCTTTGTTCTAGCGTTCAACTCGCTTACGCTGAAACCATCACGCGAGGGCCCTATCTTCAGCGAGGGACACCGACGTCAGTCGTCGTTCGTTGGCGAACCGACACTCCAGTAGAGAGTATCGTTCACTATGGACTCTCAAAGACCTCACTTTCGCTCGTCGCAAAAGCGGCGGAACAACGAACTGAACATGAGGTAACGCTTCTAGGACTAACGCCGCACACAAAGTACTACTATCAGGTAAAGACAGCAGGACGGGTGTCGGCTGGCGGAGATGAAGAGCATTCGTTCGTATCTTCGCCGATGGGTGGAGATGAATCGTTTAAGATCTGGGTGGTCGGAGATTCGGGGAGTTCTGGATATCTCGAATCAGGAGAGGACCCCGGTCAGGCGGCGGTGCGAGATGCTTTTCTGGCCAAGTATCCTGCAGGGTCCTTTCCACTTTTTCTGATGCTGGGTGATAACGCATACATCACGGGAACTGACGCGGAATATCAGCAGGGCGTGTTTAATGTGTATCAGCGGGTAATGAGATCCTCTGTGACATGGCCTACGCAAGGAAATCACGATCTAGCCGGTAACGCCTATTATTCTGTGTTCACTTTGCCAACAAAGGGTGAAAGCGGAGGCCTCTCCACAGGAACTGAACACTACTACTCGTTCGATTATTCTAACGTCCATTGTATCTCTTTGAACTCTGAGGTCGCCACGAGTAGTTTGCGTAGTTCGATGCTGCTCTGGCTTAAAGAGGACCTTGCCGCGCATAGGAAGGATTGGACGATCGCGTTTTGGCATCATCCCCCGTATACAAAGGGCTCGCACGATTCCGATGATAGTCGTGATAGTGATGGGCGGATGGAGTGGATGCGACAAACGGTTCTGCCACTTCTTGAGCGCTATGGTGTTGATCTTGTCCTCTCTGGACACAGTCATTCATATGAGCGCTCTAAATTCATCGAAGGACATCACGGAGATTCGTCCACCTTTGGTTCTTCGAATGTCAAAGTCCCTGGAGATGGACGGGAAGATGGGCAGGGTGCCTACACAAAAGATTCTCTGGGTTCTATTCCACGAAGCGGAGCGGTGTTCGCCGTGGCGGGGAGTAGTGGCAAGGTAAGCGCGGGTCCGTTAAATCATCCCGCGATGGTAGTCTCTCTAAAGCGCCTTGGGTCCATGGTATTGGATGTAAACGCTAACGAAATGTCGGCGAAGATGATAGGAGCGAAGGGGGAAGTTGAGGATTCGTTTACTATTCGAAAAGACCCCAAGAGGCCGCGAATTGTTAAGGGTGTTGTCGTTACTCAGATAAGAGAGAGCGGGGATCGTGTGGTGTCATGGGGAGAGGCTCCGCACGCCACGGCTTATCGCGTGTATCGTTCCTCCGTGCCGTATTCACGGGGAGTGGAGATCGCTAGAACCGGTGCAGGGGTGGTGACATATCGCGACAAGCTCGCAAAGCCGGGAGTTTCCTATTATTATTCGATTCGCGCGGAGAATGACGCGGGGATGGGACCGTGGAGCGTAGCGGTAGAAAAATGAATTCACGGGTTCGGTACCCACGGCCGGCGAGGCCGCCGTCCCTCCAATCGTTC
>CAIXKI010000135.1 GCA_903920005.1 uncultured delta proteobacterium | reverse complement strand
TCGTCTCTCACCGTATTACGAGTGTTCGTTCGGCGGATAGGATACTCGTCATGAGCGACGGCAGAATTATCGAACAGGGTTCACACGATGAGCTTGTACATCGGGACGGCCTCTACAAGCTGTATACCGATAGGCAGCGTGTCGCGGCCTAGGGGCATTTACGTTAAGAATTTTTACCTTAATAATTTAGACAATAAAAAAGCCGAACGACTGTTCGGCTTTTTTATGGGTATGTACTTCCTTACGGAACTACTCTTGAATGGATGTGAATGCCATCAATCCAAGGCTCTGCGCGCGCTTGATAGCCTTAGACACCTTGCGTTGGTTATACGCGGTGAGGCCAGTCAAACGACGAGAGAGGATACGTCCACGCTCGCTCACAAACTTCGAGAGCATAGCAACGTCCTTATAGTCGATCGACCTGCGAGGATCTTCCGTAAAGGGGTCAAGCTTCCTACGACGCTTGAAGAGTTGCATCCTCTGGATAGAAGGAAGGGGCTCGAACTTACGACCACCCTCACTGCCGGACTCTGAAGAAGCTGGGCCAGCGTTTTTACCGCGGTCCTCACACACCTTCATAGGTCGTCCGTTAACGGCACGATTGTTGAGTGTTTCGATAGCTGTCTTAGCGTCTTCCTCGCGCTCCATCTCTACGAACGCGAAGCCCTTTGAACGCTTCGTTTCACGGTCTGAAGCAACGACTACGCTGATGGTCGCTCCGACCTCTTCGAAAAGTTGGCTGAGCTGCTCGCTCGTTACTTCGAAGTCGAGGTTGCTGATGAAAAGCTTCTTTTTAGTAACACCGGAATTCATGAATACTCCTGGAACTCTTTGAGGGACGGAGGGTAACGCTCACACTAGGAAATGTCAAACAGGAGCGAGCCAAAACGATATACAAATAGAACGTCGTGCTAACTTAAAGTAGCTTAAAAATACTATTGACGCCTCATGCCAACCAGGATAGTAATGACTCCCAAGATTCGTGAACGAGCTTAGCCACTTGCGGCGTCGAAGGTGATCCCGGTTAGGGAGTGTCCTGAGAAGCCAGAAGAGGGGCGTGAAGCCCGAAGAAGGCTTTACAACGGGGGAGGCCAAATCGATGTCCGGCATTCTTGTCAGTAGTACCCACGGCAGTGTCCACGGCACCTCCCAGCTCGTTTTAAACGAATTCCCACCCTCTATCCGGAACCGTTTTTCCTTTTTCGTTTCAATCCCAAAAACCCGTTAAACAGTTTATATTGTTGGAGATCCGAGTAGCCTATGAGCAATTCCGCTAACAAGTTCATGCCCGAAGATGACACCGAAGCATCCTCCCCCGTAAAGCCAGAGAGAAATCTTTTGGCGGCGGTGCTCGCCCGAGCTATTTGTGATGCTTTTGGAACGGCTCATTGTGAGAGGCACGTTGTTCGTAGTGCTCGGCAGTGGTTGTTCGGAAAAATTACTCCAAAGCGACCATTCAGCTTCGCTTGGGTAGCTCTGCATCTCGATCTTGACCCTCTTTCTCTGCAAGAGAGCTTGCGTCAGTACGAGGGAAATCCAGAAGCCATCCAAGAGCGCTTGAGTTTGCTCCGGTAGTTTTACCTACGCAAAGAGTAGGTGCCAGATAGAACCAAGTCATGCGGACAACGACCGCATGACTTGGTTTTTGTTTATCTATCCCTCGAACTGTGCGATATCGAGAAAGCTTTATGAGTGAAAATCAAGCAACAAAGACCTCTTCGCAAGTGACCATCGTGGTGTCTGCGGTGATGTTGTTGTGTATCTACACACTCTTCATGAAGGCGTACGAAATTGATAATTGGCGTGGCTTTTGGTTCTCAACGGCGCATGTCGTGATTGTCGCGTGTGGCGCGTGGTTCTCACTTCGAAAAGTGGCCTGAACGCTTCTCTCGCATCGCCGTAACACCTTCCGCAAATTCGGGCCCCGCATAATTGATGCTCTGACATTGGGCTTCGTGTTCCAGCGCGCTGCGCAGAGGAAGTGGGTCGCCCCTCATGGTTCGAAGAAGTTGCGCGGATGCTTCGGGCCCACATGAGAGCGTCTCTTGAACGATCGCGGCGCATTCTTGAGTGAGTGAGTCAGCTTGGCAGACCTTCGAAATCATTCCGATTCGGAATCCCTCATCGGCTGAGATAATTCGCCCCGTGAGCAAGAGCTCGGTAGCGATGCTTGGACCTACTATTCTCGGAACGAAATAGGTAGCTCCCATTCCTGGATGTAGTCCCAGTTTCAGAAAGGTAAATCCAAGCTTCGCCGAGGATGTCGCGATTCTGATGTCGCACGCGCAGGCGACGCACAGCCCCGCACCCACTGCGGCTCCATTGATCGCCGCGATAAGGGGCACATTGAGGTCGCGCATGCAGAGGAATGAATCGTAGAAAGCCATCATTCCCCGTCTATTCTCTTCAGGGGGTTTCGCCCGTTTGGCTTCAAGCATTCCAAGATGACCGCCGGCCGAAAACGCCTTTCCGGCTCCGGTAAGAATAACAGCTCGCAGGGAAGATGAACCCTTGAGGGTTGCGATAGTCGAGGCGAATTCCACCGCCATCTCGTCGCTCATGGCGTTTAAATTCGCTTCGTCGTTTAAAGTAATCGTAGCGATACCCTGAGCATCTAGTGAATGTAAAACGAGCGCCACGACTTCTCCTCCTGCTTCCCTCGAGAGACTTTTTGGGTATGATGCTGCGAAACCCTCCATGCCGCAACGAAAAGGTGTTAGTTCCATTCAAGATTTTGTCGCCTTGCTCCGCAAAGAGCATGAGGTCGTGGAGATCTCTACCGAGGTGGACCCGCACCTTGAGGTCGCCGAGATTCACCGTCGAATTATCGACCAAGGTGGACCAGCTCTCCTCTTTACCCGCGTGAAAGGCTCCGACTTTCCGATAGTAACCAATCTCTTCGGGACAACTCGTCGAGTCGATCTCGCCTTTGGCGGATATCCGGAAGAGTTGATGCGTCAGGTGGCGGCGCTTCCGCACACACTTCTACCGCCGACGCCACGACGCATCTGGGAGCACCGCGACACATTGATGAGCCTCGCCAAGGTTGGGCTGCGACGGAAACGTTTCGACTCATCGTACGTGGTTGATGCTCCGGCGCGGCTGACGAAAATACCGCTCCTGACGACGTGGCCCTACGATGGTGGCCCCTTTATTACGTTGCCGCTCGTATACACTGAACACCCAACCACCGGGATTCACAACCTCGGAATGTACCGCGTGCAACGCTACGATGATCAAACCACGGGACTTCATTGTCAGATAGGGAAGGGTGGGGGATACCACCTCGCCGCAGCGAAAGAGCTAGGACAGAAGCTCCCGGTTCACATCACCGTTGGTGGCCCTCCCGCTCTTATTCTCTCGGCGATTGCGCCGTTACCGGAGAACGTGCCTGAGCTGCTTTTTGCGTCGTTTGTTCTCGGTGAACGGCTCTCGACCATGGAGAATCCGCTCGGGCCGTATCCGCTTATTGAGCAGGCCGAGTTTACCTTGGTCGGAGAGGTTGATCCCAATGAGACGCGACCCGAGGGACCGTTCGGAGATCACTACGGATACTACTCGCTTCAGCATGACTACCCGGTTTTCCGGTGTAAGGGAGTCGTGCGAAGACCGGGAGCTATCTACCCTGCAACCGTGGTAGGAAAGCCCCGACAGGAGGACTTCTTTATCGGTGAATACTTGCAGCGCCTCATGTCTCCAGTATTCCCTCTCGTGATGCCCCAGGTACTCGACCTCTGGTCATATGGCGAGACCGGATTTCACTCGCTCGCCTCGGCTGTCGTACAAGAGAGGTACGCTCGTGAAAGCCTCTCCGCGGCATTTCGGATCCTTGGAGAGGGGCAGCTCTCTCTTACTAAGTTCCTCATGCTCGTTGATAAACGGATGGACCTCACAAACTTCCCGGCGGTGCTGGAATACATCCTTGAGCGGGCGGACTTCTCTTCAGACCTTAAGATTTTTTCCAACACCGCGATGGATTCGTTGGATTACGCGGGGCCGAAGGTTAACCACGGAAGTAAGGGGCTTTTGGTGGGATGTGGAGAGCCTCGTCGCGCGCTCTTGCGAGAGTTTCGCGGTGAAGTACCCCCGCAGATTCGTGGCGTTCGTCCGTTCTGTGGTGGATGTCTCGTCGTTGAAGGACCCGGCTTCGCCCAAGCGAAAGAACTTGCGGAAGCGCTCGCCACATTCCCCGCGTTCGCGCAGTGGCCGCTCGTTATACTTGTCGATAATCTCGAGGCAGCTCTAGCGAGCCCGAGCGCGTTCCTTTGGACGACCTTCACGCGATTCGATCCCGCGTCCGATACCTTTGCGAAGGATACCGCAGTTATTCGAAATCACGTGTCGTACACCCCACCGATAGTGATCGATGCTCGAATGAAGCCGTGGTATCCACCAGAGGTTGAGTGTGATCCTGAAACCGAGGCCCTGGTGAGTCACCGATGGGGTGAATATTTTCCACATCGGTAGTCTCCATTGTGGACCTCGCGGCAGAGCGACGAGCCCTCCAGCAGCCATCTCAAAAACTTTCTGATGGCGAGATTGCGCGAAAGGAGTGAGGTCAAGAACGACTTCCCTACGAAGGCGAGGGTGTCGGCCAGTATCGCGACCCGCCCCCCAGGAGGGAGACGGACTCTAGGAATAATGTGATTCTTTGCTCGACGTAATCAGGAAACAGGCCCCTGGCCTGAGCGTGATATCAGAGTGTTCCAAACGAATCGGTTGCTCCGTTTTAAGTGGAAACTCCGATATTTCAATCGTGTCGCGTGCTCGACCTATCCGCAGCATATCGTTTGGTATCCCGAAACCGAGATGAGCCTCTAGGGTATCCCGAAATGGAAGGGTTATTGGAAATTGTTGGCCGGGCGTCAAAAAGTAATTCGTTTGGCGATAGAGTCTGAACGAACCACTTGGTGAGGGGGAGGCTGTCTCCTCTTTGTACCATTTCGCGGGTAGTGCTACTCGCTCCGAACTAAGCCCGCTTGCCTGCACCTTCCCCGGGCCCGTTTCAGGGGCCTTTAATAGACCGTCTGCCTTTAACGTGGGGAAGTATCGCACCTTTGATGGAGTGAAGTGAGACTCAACCAGCTCGCGTGCTCCATTGTAGGAACGGGGGCACGCAAGAACAAAATGCACACCACAGTCAGTCATGGGTGGAATAATAAACAAAACGCTTGCGTCCGCCTTGCTCTCAAACCAATGCGTAGTGGAGGAGACCGAGGGGTAGGGGAGAATCACGCCCTGGCGCTCGCTTTCATAGCGCGCGGCAGAGGAGTACAGCAGCAATTTCTGCTGCATGAACTCCACGGTGTACGAGGTCTCGTGGCCATCCTTTGCGAAAGTAACTTCGGTCGCTAAGTCGCTCTCAACGAGCGCCTGCGCTACCTGCGCCTTCGGAGCGGGACTTATCACTCGATCTACGACAGGACGACACAACTCTTGTGAAAGTTGTTTCCATGTTTGGTTCTTAATCGAGAGACCTAAAAAATGAGCGAGACTTTTCTGTTTAGCCTCTGGCATCGCCTCTGCCTCGATGCGAGGGGAGGACAGGTACGGGGTCGCTTCCTGGCCATATAAACTAGTCGGTCCAAACAAAGTAGGGATCGCGAACAGTAAGCCGACCCGAAAAATCGTGATGTGGTGGCGCAATCGACAGCTTCGCATACAACAATCTCCTCAAAGAACCGATGGTCTTAAGATCTCAGAAAGAGGGTAGGGACACCAGGGGCCCTTTTTCTATCGGTATTTTTTGTTTTCTTAGCGTGCCCTGACGAGAGCCCAACATAAGGAAACGCGAAGTTTGATAACGAGGCTTCATGGCACCCTATGAGTGGGCGAGTCGATCCCGAAGCGTTTGTAGCTGTTGTGGCGTACCAATATCGACCCATGCAGAGTCGGTCAGCACTTCTCCCAAAACACGATGCGTCGCGTGAGCCGCGGACAAGAAGGGCTTGATAATCGAAAACGAATCTCCTGGCTCCATGTATGAAAAGAGCTCGCGTGAGGCGACGCTAATGCCGCAGAATCCGAACACCTCCGCGCCCGCTGGAGGCGACCCTTTCGCTTCCGTCCAACCGACAAGGTGGCGATCGCGCGAGAGGTAGAGCCCACGAGATGACGAGCGTTTCATAACGGCGAGTGTCGCGATCGAGTTTTCCGCGGTGTGTTTTTTAACTAATGCTCCGAGGTCTGTGTCACAAAAAACGTCGGCGTTATGAATAATAAACGCCTCTTCCTGTGCGAAATGGGCGGCAACTTTCTTTAATCCGCCACCGGTATCGAGTAGGACCGCTTCCAGTGAAAAGTTGACGGTGAGCCCAAAGTTATCTTTGCTTTTTACAAAATCGATTACCTGATCGGCGAGGTGGTGAACGTTGATGACGATCGAGGAAACTCCGGCAGCCTTAAGGCGACCCACAACATGTTCAAGGATCGTTTCTTTGCCCAAAGACATGAGGCATTTCGGCGTGTCGCGCGTCAGCTCCTTAAGTCGGGAGCCCATACCAGCCGCAAATATCATCGCCTTCATCGCGCAGTCTCGTTCAGAACTACCCAGTAGAGAGTCACATCGTTACGCGCTTTAAACTAGAGCATCGTGTATCAACGTAACAGAGAGAATGTTTGGAATTTCGTCATTCCAAGGGCCAAGACTACAGCCGTATTCAAGGCAGAGGAGTTATCCGAGCCTAAATCCTGACTCAAAGCCGAGATGGGCCCCCTTACGGGGTTGGTAACATTCCCTTGCGCGCCAGGTTGTAATGAACGACCCGGGTCGTTACATGAGGGGCATACGCAGCGCGGAGGTGTTGACTGAGCTGTTCCGTAAAGTACACCGATCGGTGTTGGCCCCCCGTGCAGCCGAAGCTTACGTTCATGAAGGCGAATTGCCGATCCAGGAAATTCTTTATAGCCATGTCCACGAGGGAGAAGGTGTTATCTCGAAACTCGAGCACCTCTTTGCGAGCCGCGAGATAGGCAGCGACATCAGCATCAAGCCCTGTTTTTATTTTGAATTGCTCCTCTCTCCCCGGATTCGGAAGGGAGCGACAGTCGAAAACAAATCCTCCACCGTGCCTTCCATCTTCGAGCGAAAAGAGGTGAGGGGGAAGCTGCTCTTTAAATGAGAAGCTGGTGATTTCAACAGTTAATACCGAACTCATGATTGTTGCTCCTACGTCAGAGCCTTTAGTAAAACCTGAGAGCACTCGGTTAGTCCATGCAATTTCAGAGGAAAGCGACCCGAGGTGAGCTGGCTGTGAAGTGTCTCTAGAGCCCTAGGAATACTCTTCGCGAAGTAATCTTTCTTCGCTCCGAGTCCCTGACGTCCGTATACGCCGAGAACCTGTATCATTCGGCTGACGACGAACGCAGGGAAGAATTTTAGGAACTCGTCGCGCTCGCAACGAGCGTACCGCCGCGCGGCGTCGAGATAGGTATCGATGAGTTCAGCGCGCGCCTCGTCCGGTATTTGCGCGCTGGATTGGTAGAGTAGGGAAGCAACGTCGTATTGAAGGGGCCCACGGAGCCCCGATTGGAAATCGATGAAGAAGAGGTTGTCCTCAAGCACCATGATATTTCGTGACTGGAAGTCCCGATACACGAAGTAGTTTTTCTCAGCTTTGGAGAGAAACTCAATCAACGAGGCAAAATCTCTCTGCAGTCCATCGGTAGCTACGTTCGGCAAAATCCTCCCGACCAGCTCCGTTGAAAAGGCCTGCATGTCGTGCACGAGGGTATGAGAGAAGAACTCGTTTGGCGGCAGGCACTTTGAGAAATCGAAGCTAGCTGCCGCCTCAATTTGAAAGCGGGGAAGGAATTCAAGCGCTCGCTGATACATCTTGAAAGCGGAGACTGGGAAAGCCTCCCCAGTTCGGGCGCGCTCTGTGTTGAGTAGGTCGAGTAGGGTTGTGTCCCCAAGGTCATCTTCGAGGTACAATCCCTGATCCGGTGTGTAGGCATGGATCTTCGGGACGGGTAATCCGACCCCTTTAAAGTGCGCCGCGAAGGCTACGAAGGCGTCGTTTTCCGCCCTAGAGGAATTAATAACACCAATGAGTTGGAGGGCGCCTTGAGAGAGTCGGTAGATCTTTCGTTCAGACGCGTGTGGGCTGAGAGGGGCAATAGAGGTTGGTGATACGCCTGTAACCCCCTGAAAGCAGGTGGATAAAAGGTCCTCTTCGCGGCATTCTACCATATGCTTCAGTGTAAGTTGGCGAGCTTAGGAATACAAGCAACTGCTGAGAGCCGTTATGCGGTGGATCATCATCTTAACCAGCTGTAGGTAGGGCCAGATCGATGAATAGAGAGCTCACAAACCCTGAAAAAGCTGCTTTGGCCCTCTTGGGCCTCGGCAAAGAGGTTGCTGCGTCTATTATGCAGCACCTTGACGAGCAAGAGGTCAAAAAGATCAGTCGTGCCTTCTTGTCGGTGTCAGAGGTCGATCGGGAAACTCAATTCAGCACCTCGTACGATTTCCTTCGAATGCTCAAAGCGGGCGATACGATGGTTATCGATGGACGCGAATTCGCGAAGAGCGTTATCGCTACCGCGTTTGGTGAGGGACAGAGTGAGTCCCTCCTAGAGTATATCGCCGGAGCCAAGAAGCAGCCGATCGGATCAATTATCGCGGATGTTCCTGAGAAGCTTCTCTTTAGTTTTATCACCGCGGAACATCCCCAGACCGTTGCTTTCCTCATGACCATGATGAATCCAGAGCAATCAGCGGTCGTTCTGCGTCAAATGCAGCCCGAGATGCAGATCGATATTCTTATCCGTATTTCAAACCTCACGAATGTAAGCGCGATAGTTGTAGATGAGGTACGGGAAGTTCTTCGTGGTCAGATCCGTGGTGGAGATCTGCAAGAGGAGGAGATCGGCGGACCGAAATCAGCGGCGGATATTCTCAACTTTATTGACCGCAATAGCGAAGAGCGAATAATCGCCGAGATTGAGGAGACCTTCCCGGACATCGCGGAACGAATCAGAGCGCTGATGTTCACATTCGAAGATATCAAGAAGATCGACGACAAGGGAGTTCAAACAGTTCTTAAAGACGTACCAAGAGAGCAGCTTGTGCTCGCGCTCAAGACCGCCAGCCCGGAACTCAAAGATCTTATATTCCGTAACGTTTCGCAGCGTGCGGCTGAGATGATTAAGGAAGACCTTGAGGCGTTGGGTCCGGTTAAACTTAAAGACGTTGAGAAATCACAGCAGACAATCGTTGACCTCGTGCGTAAGCTCGAGGGCGAAGGAAAGATCTTCATCTCTGGCGGAGGCGGTGGAGACCAGCTTGTCTAGCGCTCGGCCCGAAACTCTTAAATATTAATGATATAAGATCTTCTTTGAGTCGGTTGTTTCAGTGATATCGATGTCATCACCACGAGCGTGGAATGACTGAACCTCAACCGAGCTTTGAATATCCTGCGCGAATTTCGAGAATTGTCTCTTCAGGCAAACGAACTTCCATGCCACGTAGCAAAGAAGCGCCCCCATCAAGATCAAAATCGTTGAAATAGCCGCTAAGAAAAATTTAGGTGCGAGGATAATCACGGCTCCCAATAGAATAAGCGAGAGGCCGGGCATAAAAGGTATGCCTTTGGGGCTCACGTTGATGACCTTGTGCGCGGAGAATTGCTGCCACTGATTTCTATTAAATTCCATGTCGGTACTTTACCTCACCTCTAACCTATTAACCACGATCATCTGATTTGCCAAATTTTTATTTGCTTGGTTCGGTGGGGTTAAGGCTACGAGGCTGTGAATAAATGCTCCTGCCTCGGCTGGCAGCAAGCTTCCTCGGCGGAGTCTTCGGCCAAAAAGCGAGGAATGTGCAGAGATGGGCACGGATTCTCCCCGCTAGATACCTCATATCGTTGAAAGGGTGTTTGACTGCCTCGTGAATGGAGGTGCGTAACCAAGAGGGTGGTCATCGAAAGATAGAAAGAGGGTGATGGTAATTGCGTATTCTCGTGGGTTATCCTAGGTGGACGGTCTGGAAAGGCCCCTCGACAGCATTATGAGAGGTTCTGCAAAACCGGCTGAAAGGGGTGCCGAAACAAGCTAGCGTGAAAATGATAGAGTGCTGGTGACCAAGCCGGCCGTACTGCTAACACCCAACACAAGAGCGTTTCGTTGTGACAAAACATAAAAACAGTATAGCCGGGCAACTCCATGGACGGGTACTCGACGTCTCTCGACGATACGTAACGCTCTTAACCCCGGCTGGCGCGAGCCGTTCAGGCACGATCGCCGCTAAGGCGCTTGATGTTGTAACGGGAGATATCGCTCTCTACGAGGAGCGCGACGGTAAGATATTTGTGAACGGGCTTGTCCCATCAGAGCGAACACTCTCTCGTTCCTATCGCGGGAACCTAAAGCGAATGGGAGCAAACATAGACCTCCTTTTTGTTATCACAGCGGTTGGTTCAACATTAAATCCAGTTGTCATTGATCGGATGCTTATCGGCGCCAGGGTACAAGGAATACCCTCTGTGCTTGTACTGAATAAAGCGGATCTCGGACTAGAGCTAAGCGCGTCGGTCGTCGCGGCCTATCGCAAGATAGGGATTGAGGTTATTGAGTGTAGCGCAAAGTTTGGAAGTGCGTTTGAGGAGATCGAGAAACGCATCCAGTCTCCGTCAGTTAATGTTGTCGCGCTGTGTGGAGTCTCCGGCGTTGGAAAGAGTACTATTCTCAACAGGCTCGTTCCAGGAGCCGGCGCAAAAACTGGGGAATTAAGTGAGAAGACGGGGCAGGGGAGGCAGACGACTTCGCAGCCCCGAGCGTTCCTCTACTCAAGCGCTCAAGCGGGGCAGCGGGTTATTATTGACTTCCCCGGGGTTCAGTTTTTTGGGCTCTCTCACGTACCAAAAGAGGTCGTTTCCGGTGCTTTTGAAGAATTCGTTAGGTACGGACAAGGGTGTCGATTTATAAATTGTCGCCATCTGCAAGAGCCCTCATGCGCTGTCCGAGAGGCGGTAGACCGCGGCGAC
The DNA here is from genome assembly GCA_903920005.1 of uncultured delta proteobacterium. Classification (GTDB taxonomy): domain Bacteria; phylum Bdellovibrionota_C; class UBA2361; order UBA2361; family OMII01; genus OMII01. The sequence goes on along the minus strand of CAIXKI010000135.1, from coordinate 197 downwards.
ATAGAGGGATGGCGTTACGATTCCTACATTCAGATTTTGAATGAGATAGAGGAAGCTCGGGAGTACTAGAGCGTATTCACATTGAATTCGACGTTACAGTAGTACCCGCGGCCGGCGGCTTGCCGGAACTCTCGACATCAAACGCATCGAAATATTTGTACCTGCGGCCGGCGAGGCCGCCGGCCCTCCAATCGTTC
>CAIXKI010000134.1 GCA_903920005.1 uncultured delta proteobacterium | reverse complement strand
TGTGGCACGGCCCCCTCTCATCTTCGCTACAGCGATGACGATCAGCAAGCCAGCAGCCGGTACAAAAATACGCCTAATACCTATAGAGGTATGGATAGATCAGGGTACTGATGTGACATGCTAAAGTGCATCAAAACACTAAGCAAACAGTGGCTAGTAATTTCGCCAAGTTGGGACCCAAAAGAGACCAGAAAACAACGAAAAAGGCACAATAACGGCGATAGAAGCCATTAGTAAGCGCTGTTCGGGCTGGCGCCACCTCATCGAATCTTGAACCGCAATCTCTCGTAAATGAGCGTTATCCAACCAGGGCCCAAAGGTTCTGCACGTCTCCTGTCAGGCGAGCACCCACCTGCGCAATCACGTGCTTCGCTAGGAAGCAGGCCCGGTGAGCGGCATCTTGAGGCTTGAGGCCACGAGTGATTCCGTAGAGGAACGCTCCCGCGAAGGTATCACCCGCTCCAGTGAGGTCTCGTGGTTCACACGGGAAGGCTGGAACGTGCAGCTCCTCGCCCTCCCACCACATGAACGCTCCACGAGAACCAGCGGTGAGCACCACATGAGGGAATCGCTCCTTCAGTTTGCGACCGGCGGACATGATGTCAGACGTTCCTGAGAGAGCGCTCGACTCCTCTTCATTCGCGAATATGAGGTGCGCATGCTTAAGAGCTTCATTCAAATGATCTCCAAATCCGTGCACAATCCACGCGTCGGAACACGTTACGGCAACCTTAGTATCAGATTCTTTGGCTACTCTGAGAGACTCCTGTATAGCGCCGCGGCCTGCGTCAGAGTTTGAAAAAACATATCCTTCAACGAAGAGCCATTTGGAATCAGCAATCACAGCGGGATCAATATGCTCAGGAGCGAGTGCTGTGCATGCTCCGAGGGAGGTTCGCATCGTCCTCTCAGCATCCGGTGTAAGCAAGACAACACAGGTACCTGTAGCTCCCTGCTGGGCTAGGGGAACGGGAACTTTGATTCCAAGGGACAAACACTCATCTCGATAGAACCGCCCGTACTCATCATCCGCGAGGTGACAACATACGGCACTCTTCCCACCAAGCTGAGCCACGGTGATCATCGAGTTCGCGACAGATCCACCACTTCTCATGACTGGGGTCGTTGCGCCTACCCGTCTAAGGAGAGCCTGCTGATCAGCCGGCTCTACCAAACGCATGGTGCCCTTTTCAAACCCAAGTCCACTGAAGTCACTCTCGGTGATATCCGAGAATATATCCACGATTCCGTTACAAACTCCAAAGACATCAAGTGATTTCATGGCACCCATTCCTCAATAAGGTTTCGAGGCGATAAGTGTGGCACAAATGCGCGTTTGGGGGGAGAGAGAGCCCTTCTTTTCCTGCCCGGTCTCCCCTTTTACGCCATCCAGCCCCCTTTCAGAGAACGAGAAGAAGGCTCCCGAGGGCCCAAAGTGGCGTCATACGTGCTCGTGCTTCTGCCCGGTATGGTCCGGAGCATGAAGGTACACACCACATGACCGTAACAACACTCCTCAAGCCAGCCTCCACCCGAAAGAGGCCGTCACCACAAATCTCGACCTCCTGGCAGCCTTTCCTCTCACACTTACCGAGCACTGTAACAGAGGGATGGCGCGCCCTCACAACCGAGGGACACTATGGAGAGCCCTTCTTCCAACCTGAGTGGTTCGTCGCTTACGCCGAAGCATTTCTCGACCGCGAGCCTTCACACCTCATTACCGCATACGCTGGAGAGCGGATTGTTGGTGTACTGCCAGTCGTTCATAAAAAACACTTCTTCGGAAATATCCCGGCCCGAACCCTATCTGGACTATCGGGAATTCACTCCTCTCGCTTCGACGTGATTCACGACCCCTCCCTCTCAGGTGTCATCACAGCATCGATGTGGGAGTCCCTCAAAAGAGAGCGAGATTGGACAGTTCTTGAGCTAGTAGATGTTCCCGAAGATGGCGCCGCTCACCGGATACTACACGCGGCCGTCCTAGATGGATTCCTTGGCTGCACGTGGAGCACCCGTCGAATGCCATACATGAAACTTAACCAACACGATCCATTTGGACCGTGTCCTGCCACGTCGCGCACTTTTAGACATCGACTCGCTTCAAAGAACCGAAAGCTCGGGGAGCGACACCCCCTCACCTTAAAATCGCACACAGACCTGACTCAATCTGCTCTTGATGATTTTCTCACTCTCGAGAGCAAAGGATGGAAAGGGGTTAATGGAAGCGCCATCACCTGCTCCCCGCAAACACTCCTCTTCTATCGCCGTGTCGCTCAAGAGGCTGCGCATCGAGGATACCTCAAGATCTATTCGCTTGAGAGAGACGGCTCCCCCATCTCAATGCATCTAGGTCTTCAAATGCAGAACCGATACTACGCGCCGAAGGTGGCGTACGATGAAGGTCTCTCCCGCTATTCGCCTGGACAAGTACTTGTGGAACGAGTAATCCAAGATCTCTCCTCTCAAGGAGTCTCGACTTACGATTTCCTTGGACCAAGCGCCCCCTGGAAACGTGTCTGGACGCTCTCATTCCGCTCTCATCACAACATCTACATCTTTCGGCCGACGGTCACAGGGCGCATCTTACACGCGGCCATCACAAAGGCAGCTGTTCCCATGCGCAGGCTGAAACACTCTTATTTTGGCGATCCCCAAGGATAAGTATGTCGCGGCATCTTCTCGCTGACGTCATACCTGTTAGTGCTCATTTACCACTCCTAGACCGCGCGTTATTTGGAAGATTCAATCAGGAGACTCCTTGAATACGGACATTTCACGCACAAAGCATAGGTCTCTACACTCCCGAGGGCTCCGAGACCTTCTTGAGCGGGGCATGAACGCCGTCGTTCTTCGAAGAACCTCATTTGGACTTCGGCGGCACCTCCACACCAGTTACATCCCCCCAACGACGAGGTTCCCATTAACAGTGCGCGAATTAGCCCACTCTGATACGCCTCTCATACTTCCTTATCACCTCGCCGCAAGCGATAGGCGAGAAGGACAGCAGATCAACCAACGTCGCAAACTACTCGCTCGAAATATTCCAACACCCTTCGTCGCGATAGATCAGAGCTCCAGTCGGCCCTGTTTTCTCCAGTGGGCATTCGATTCATCTCAAAATGATTTCATCACCTATTTTTTCAAGGGGCGCTTCCCCCGGCTGAAACAGGGAGAGATCCTCCTCGAGAATGCCTACACACATCCCGACTATCGAGGCCAAGGGGTGATGGCCGTCGCGATGAGCTTAATCGCTGATATCGTTGCCGCTCAAGGAGCCCACGAGGTCATAACTTTTGTCGAAGCCACGAACACCGCATCCCTGAAAGGATGTACACGGGCAGGTTTTCACCCATTTATAACTCGAACGGATCTCTCTCTCTGCGGAGGCATCAAGAGACACCGAACGTTCGAACCAATTTTACCCAGCACAGAACTCGATTTTTTAAAACAACCCGTTTCACTTTTAGGGACGATAAACTCATGATCTCAATAACTAGAAAAAAATTCGGCATAAAAATAAATGACGTATTCTTCGCTAACGAGCCTTCGAAAGGAGCGACACCCGCGACATTCCAATTTTTTGTACAGGCGAAATCACCCCTGCCTAACTTTGAGCCCTTTAAAACGCAGGTGATAGATCTGACAGCACCGACAGAAGAGATTTCAAAATCCCTTTCGAAAAACACGCGCTATAAGATCAATCGGGCGGAACGGGAGGGGTTCACCCCTCGACTTTCGACCAATCCATCAGTTCCTGAAGCATCCTTGTATGCTCACTTCTACGACACCTTCGCGGCTCAAAAAGGGCTTCCTCTGTGCAACAGAGCGAAACTACACTCTCTCGCGACATCCGACTTTCTCATACTCTCTTCTATCTCAGACCCTGAGGGAAACCTCCTCGCGGCACACGCATACGTCAAAGATCCGAGCGAGGCGCGAGTAAGGCTTCTTCATTCCGCCTCCCATTTTCGGGGCATCAATGACAGTGGAGAAAGGAATAAGATCGGCAGAGCGAACCGACTCCTTCATTGGTTTGAGATCCTCTCCCTAAAAAATGACGGATTCCGCCTCTATGATCTTGGAGGAATTCCGATCGATGATCGGGACGCTGAAAAAAACGATATAGCCCGCTTCAAACTCGAATTCGGCGGGGAGTCTCGAATTGAGTACAACGGCTTTGTGCCTCAATCTCCTTTGGGGCGCGTATTACTCCCACTCGCACGGAGGAGATGATGAACGAGACTCGATATATCTTTCGGATGGATGACATCACGCCCACAATGGATTGGGATCGATTCTGGTCTGCCCTAAACCTTCTCAATCGACATCGGGTCAAACCCCTTCTTGGGATAGTCCCGCAGAACGGAGACCCAAACCTGAATTGTCGCGAGCCCCATCCTCAATTTTGGGACATCATGCGAACACTCGGGGGGCGAGGGCTGGTCGACTTCGCCCAACACGGGTACCAACATACGCTCAGTCCAAAGCCGGGTCGAGCACTCCTCAAGGCGACTCACGGATCGACCGTTGATCGCTCCGAGTTCGCCGGGTACTCATATCCGGAACAACTCTCTCGCATAATGAAAGGTAGAGATATTCTTCTTGAACAGGGGATCGACACGACCTACTTCTTCGCGCCCAACCATTCCTTTGACAACACAACCTTACGAGCGTTGCGTGCCGCTGGCTTCACAGCGATCTCAGATGGAATAGCTCTGTATCCATTCAAGAGTTTCGGACTCACCTTTATCCCGCAGCAACTTTGGACTCCTCGGAGGATGCTCACTGGAGTATTCACAATATGCCTCCACACGAATGAACTTCGGCCGAGTAATTTAACAACGATCCGACAGTTCCTACGTATGCCGATTACGTGCTCATCCTTTCAAGCGGAAGTTGATACGTTCAAAAGCTCCCCTCTTCGGAAAGTGTGCAATCCGCTCTTTAAGCATGCCTATTCAGGCATGCGGACCCTAAGGCGAACGGTTTCAAGTTATCGGGAGGCTTCACCGCAATCTCATTTCCCCCATAATCTCTCGCCCACGTCGGAGGGTGGGCCTTCAAACATGCAAGAATAAGAGGGCTCGAAAGACGCCGCCGCGTCATTGGCAAGTCGAAGAGATTCGGGGGAACGTAACCAAATACCTTTAGTTACTTTACCGACTGCCGCTACCGAATCGAACCGCGCGGAAAGTCTCCGCGGATAATTTTTTATGAGTTCTAAATCTTAGTTGGCCGCCGCAACTTCGAGGGCCACGGTGGTTGGATAGAGACTCGCAACCCGCCCAATCACCGCCTCAACCATGGCATCAGGACAACTAGCCCCGGCAGAGATGAGAATATGCACCGGCTGCTTACGGGGCAGCCACGCCTTAGTCGTAACCACCTCTTTTTGGGAAAGCGTTAGGTGTCGAATCTCATCGGCACTTACGATCTCTCCCGCGTCCTTTACATAGTACACAGGCACCTTGCCTTCGCACAGCTCTACTAAGTGAGACGTGTTTGACGAGTTATACCCACCAACGACGATCGCCAGATCCGCCTCGTCCTGGAGGAGGCCCTTCATCGCGCCCTGATTCTCTGACGTTGCGTAACACAGGGTGTCTCGCGTGTCGGCATAGTGGTCCCCGATCCTATCCGCGCCGAACCTATCGACGAGAGCTTCCCTCATCAAGCCCGAGATCTCGCGTGTCTCCTCGGCCAACATCGTTGTCTGATTAACCACACCAAGCCGACTAAGGTGCTCCGCTGGATTAAATCCACTCGAGAACTTCCCAGCAAAATCTTTTTCAAATTGTTCTATCGGCCGTTCACTACGAACGTACGCGGCCAGAAGAAGAGCCTCTTCCTTATCCCGAACGACCACGCTCGGCCCGTTGAGACGAATATGAGAAAACGTCGCCCGTGTCTCCTCGTGTGTGTGCTTACCGTGAATAACGATCGTATATCCCTGTTGAGCGAGCTGCCGGCCTCGCTTCCATACCTTCTCTACAAACGGACACGTCGCGTTGTAGCTCTGCGGATCAATACCAAGTTCAGTTAACGCGTCGAAGATCTCTTTTGTTGTGCCAAACGCCGGAACGATAACTACATCGTCAGCTCGCAACTCCGAGAATGGAATCAGCTGTTTTCCCTCCGCGGTCTGGAGGAAGCGAACACCCCGCCCCAAGAGATCAGAATTCACATGCGGATTGTGGATCATTTCGCTTAGCAGAAAGATCCTCTTTCCTGGATTCTCCTCAAGTGCCCGGTACGCAATCTCGATAGCATTCTCAACGCCGTAGCAAAATCCGAAAAAACGAGCGATATGAAACACGACCGGCCCAAGGTCAAGGATCGTCGCCCTCAGATCCTCCTTTCGAGAATCTTCCGCGGAACGCCTCCTCTTGATCTCTCCGATAATATCAGAGCGATAGGAACGGGGGATGTTAAACTCTTTTGGCATAGGCCCTTAAGGTTAGCACGCTCCGCGCATCCCAGTCCACGCGAGCCGTACAGCCCTCGGCCCCGGTGCCCCTCCACCTTAGGGAATCAAGCACCAGCAGCGTTGTAACCATGATTTCCTAGTGCGCATTTCAATAGTTTGGCTGGAACTTCGCTCGGAACACCGAAAGGATCCTGAATGTATCAGAGCGGATAGACCTCTCGTTTTTCAGTCATCGTCGCCTCGCTTTGCCCAACCTCTAAAACGGTCTACGACAGAGCCCTCCTGCTAGCGAACCACCTCGCCATAAACCGCCTCTTCTTCGTCACTTGGGGGCACAGGTACGGCAGCCTTTGATGGAGCTCCTACGGTCGGCGACGCAAGCGACGGATCCGGCGCTACTGAAGACCTCGACTTAACGGTTTGCACCGAGGAAGCTCCGTTCTGTTCTACAGGGGCAGGAGTAACTGTCGTCTTCCCGCTCTCCGACGGCGTCCCAAACGAAATAGTTGTTCGCCCCGCCGCAACCGTTCTTGTTGGACCCGGAGTTGGTATGTTTGCGGGAGTCGATGTCGAAACTACCGTAGGTGTCGCACTCGCCAATGACTTGGGTGTCGATGGTATGGCCTTGGTTGAAACTGGGGTTGGAACAGGAGTTAGACCATGCTGCGAATTCGTATAAATGGTCCCCACTGATAGCTCAAACTGTGAGTATCTGATCGGTTGAATGAGGAACGTCAGCGCGCCAGCGCACGACAATCGCGCCGAACCTCGTGGTCCCTTTCGCATCAGGTTCGAAAACGGGACCAGTAGGTCACCCTTGTTTTTCCCATCAGGAATCTTCAAGAGAGTCGCTGAGTACGTTTGCCCTGTAGGATCGGAAGCGTCGTAAATCCGGGTCTCGACGATAACGCTACATCCACCCTCATCCTCAGCGACACCACATCGCCCCTCAACTTCAAAATCTTGGAGGATTATGGCCGATGCTCCATCTTGCTGAAGGTCAAAGCACCCCAAGCCAGAGCTTGAAAGTTGTTCTGGGTAGGTATCACTATCCCAACTGAGGTAAACACCCCGAAGCGTTGAACCCGCAGCCTTAACCGTTAATTCCCCCTTCTCTACCATCAAGGAGCCAGAGGAACGCCCTTCACCACGCAGAGATAGTCCCAAGTACGAGCCGAGAGTGGTTCGAGAACGCAGCGCTCTCCGACAATCGCCCTCAATTCCGCACGACAGCTCAAGCTTCTGATCGAAAAGCTCAAGGGGAATTGCGAAACCGGTTTCAGTGCCGAGGCCAACGGCCATTAAAGCGCCGAACGCCACCGTCTTAACCCACTGTGCCGCGAATTTTGGACCGATCATTTTCCCAACATGACAAACGTACAGTCCTTTGATGCGAGTTCAGGACCGACGGACCATGTATACACAAGGACGGATAAAAAAATAAGTGGCTGGCCGCACCCTCTCGTAAAAGGAAGGGATTCCACAGCCGAATGGAATGGTGTTATCAAAATCAAGCCGACCCCTCGCCCGCCGGTACCCCTAAACCTCCGACTTTAGGCAAAGTCGAGGCAAAGCACCTCTCCCCGCTCATTAAGCGGCGGAGCATCCGGGAAGAATACTTCAAAGGTCGAACCCTTTCCAATCGCCGAGGTCACATCGATCGAACCTCCATGCGCGGAAACAATACACTTAACGATGAAGAGCCCAAGACCTGTGCCAGAAACCTGAGAATGAGAGGCAAGTCGCCCATACCGGTTAAAGAGTCGCTGCGCGTCGGAGGGCTCCATTCCAGTTCCGAAATCCTGAACAGTGAGCGCGACACCTCCACCGGATCGGGTAGCAGAGATACGAACCTGACTCTCCTTTGGCGAAAATTTAATAGCGTTACTGATCAGATTTGAGAGCACCCGTTCCAGACCAAGGGGATCAACACACCCTAGAATATCATCCCGTGGCGACTCCCAGACCAACTCAACCCCCCGCGCCTTTGCCGACAAGCGGAAAGAGTCGACCACCTTCACCAAGATGGGCTGGAAATCATTATTTTTGGGGTGCAGTATAAAAGCTCCCTCTTCCATACGACGTAGACTCAAGAACTCCTCTATCAGATGAATAGCGGAATTGGCGGAGCTCGATATCCGCTCCACAAGGGCGTGCGCCCTTTCATCGACAGGAGGCTTATGAAGCAATACGTCACACGACACCGCAATCGCCCCAAGGGGCCCCTTAAGATCGTGCGTTGTTGTTGAGAGGATCTCTCGTTGGAACCGTTCGCGACGCCTCCGGTCACGGATATCTCGTACCCACAAAAGTACTACCGGATCAGATCCGCGATCACGCACCGCAGAGACCGTCACATCAAAAGCGCACTCATCCTCTTGCGCGTCAATCACCTCAACGGTCCACACGCCACCAGGCTCTAAGTTGCTCAGTCGCTCACTCAGCTTGGTTACCACCTCGTGCCCTCGCAGAATCTTTGTTGGAGGGAACTCCAAAACATTTCGTGAGGTGACACCAACGCTCTGTAAAAACGCCTCAAAACCTGAGTTGCAATATCGAACGTTACCGCTCTGATCCGCCACGGCCAATCCATCGTTACTGCTTTCGATGGCCTCACGAAGGAGATCTCTATCTCGAGCGAGCAACGCTCGCTCCCTCTCGACAGCTAACGCCGACGAGATCCTTGAGAGCGAGAGCTGTAAAACATCGCGGAAGGACGCGTCGAAATTCTTAACGAGGAAGTCGCTCGCTCCAGCTCTCATCGCCGCCACCCCATCCGTTAATGTCGCAGAGGATGTCAGAACAAGGAGTGGTAGTTGGGGAGTAACTTCTCGAAGCGCCTGCACCACAGCGTTACTGCGCAAGTCAGGGAGATTAAGGTCACTGATAATGAGATCAAACGATCGCTCTTTGAGACGCGCCTTTGCTTCGGTTACGGAGCCACACGAACAGATCGCAACCACGAGCCCCCGCAACGCACGCTCAATCAGAAGCGCGTGAGCCGGCTCATCCTCAACCAGCAATACTTCCCCGAAGAGAGCTCTCTGCTGCTCCATGCGCAAACCTTGTGAAGAACGGATTGTAGAAAACCGCGAAAGCTTTTCCCTCGTCCCGAAAAACGACCGCGCTCGCACTGCCCCCTCCCCCAAGGACATCAACGCGATGGCGGGCAGAGAGAGCTTTATTTTTATCGGCAGATAGTCTAAGGAACGGGAGGCTCAGTACCTAAACAAGGATACCTACAATGATTAAGCCCGACCACTGGATTCGTACATTTGGCGAGACAGGGGGTATCTACCCCTTCAACCCTGAGCAAGTTAACCCGGCTAGTTACGACGTTACCGTCGGAAATCACTGGATTTGTCCAACGCGTGACCCAGAGGAGATTGAGTCCGATTCGATCATTCTCTTCCCGGGCGAAGTAATCCTCGCGACAACACAAGAATACATCAAGATGCCTCGCGACGTGGTGTGCGATCTTAAGCTCAAGAGTTCCTTAGGGCGCCTATGGCTCAATCACAGCTTAAGTGGCTGGATTGACTGTGGTTTTGCTGGCCAAGTTACCCTTGAGCTTCAAAACCTTGGCCCCTATCCTAGAGAGCTGGTTCGCGGCATGCGCATAGCACAGCTCGTATTCCTTGGAATGGAGTCACCACCCGACGTAGCGTACGGAGAGGGCGGGAAAGGCCATTATCAGGGGCAGACGGGCGCCACAAAGGCCTGGTCCGACAACTTCTTCCCAAGGGTGGCTGGGCCCAAGAAACGCTAACCTGGGCTCCCTATACGGGCTTAGGAACTCGATGACGGGCCTCCGCTGGTCAACTCGGGACTAGACCACATGGGGACGAGAGAACAGAGGGAACAATCCCATAGCCACACGACGACCCAAAGTTGAGTCATTCCGTTAGCCGTGCTATAAACTCCCATCTTTGGAAGGCCTCATTGGGAAGAAATCCCTTTTTGAAATGTGTGTAGCGGGGCCCCACTTTTAAGTTAAGCAGTTATGGCAAATCACAAATCTGCAATTAAGCGTCACCGTCAAAGCCTAAAGCGCCGCGATGCAAACCGTTCTGCGAAAGCAGAGGTTCGTACCGCACTTAAGAAGGCTTCTGCAGTTTCTGCATCGGGCAAGAAAGACGAGGCCCTCAAAGCAACTCGACAAGCTGAGTCGCTTATGTCGAAGGCTTCAAAAAAGGGACTCTTCCACAAGAAGACCCTCGCTCGAAAGGTCAGCCGTCTCGCTAAGCAAGCTAACAAGGCTGCGAAGTAAGAAGTCCTCTTGAACGCGAAAGACCCCGGAGCGCCGAAAGGAGCCCGGGGTTTTTTGTTTCCGATCCAGCTTTTACCGCGGCTTCCTTTTACCGCGGCTTAATTGAGGAGCGCTGAACTGCGCGATCGACACAGACAGCCCCTACTCTGCCGCTCGCTAAAGAGCGGAGTCCCGCCGATTACCAATCACGGCTCCAATCCCCAAACTTCAGCTCATTCGTAAGGAGGCCCCATTATCACTCGACTCCTCCATGACGAGGCTGATTGCGCGATGGTCGCGGCATCGACACCGCAATTAAACCGTCGTGTCGATCGTAAACGATTCCTTTCTACTCAGCCTACGCGACGATCTTAACAACTTCCTCAAGGACATCCGGCTCAAACACACTCGCCATGATGGCATTACGCATGAAGTTGCTTGAAGGCGCCTGTGCGGCCGCGATGCTCTCATCGATCAGCGAAAGAGCCTCTTTAACGATCTTTGCAAAACCAGCTTTGTTCGTAACTGTAATACCTGAGTCAGTCTTCTCGTAGGTGGAGTTAAACTCCTCCGCATAACGCTCAATGATCGTACCAACGGCGGTCTCTACAAGCTCGGGATAGGCATAGCGAGCGAGTCCAAGAAAATACACCGCGCGGCGCGGATAGTTCTGTTCAACGAAGAAACGGATCGGCTCCGATTTCCCCTTCGACGCGACACCTCGAAACTCTTTCGCGAACGTCGCGACGTGGGGGGCACTATTTCCCTCTCGCTTTAAGAAGCTCTTTAAGGCCGCATTTAAGTTTTTTGCATTAACGAGTGCGCTTGCTACTTCATCGACGGACGTCTCTAACATATGTACCTCTACTTCATTAACTACAAACTATTTGGGGGTCTTTCCCTAGAAATCTGGCGCAACGGACTTGGCATACACGATACGCGCGGCATCGGTCGCTAACGTATTAAGGGCGGAGGCCTCCTGTCCACGCGAAATCTCTCGCGTGCTCAGTGAAGACAGGTCAGAGCTTGAGATCGAACCACTGGCGAAATCAGGAGAGGTCTCAACAACGACACTGGCATTAGTTCCGTACGCCTTTGTCACCTGAATTGCGCCATCACGCCACAGTACTGGACCAGTTACTCGTCTTAGCTCTGCCGCCATATACATAGTCGTGTCCATCTGTACTGCCGTATTGCTTGAGGCGTTAACCGTTGAGGTCGTCTCCTTGACATTCGCGATGGTCACTTTCAGAACCGCGTCCGCTTCCGACTGTCGATCGACGACCGATACCGCGCCGTAACTATCGAACTCTTCACGCATCGATTCGGTCACAATTTCCGCTAATCCGATCTTTGTAGAGTTGTTCTCCGCTAAAGGAATGAAGATCGCCTTAACGTCAGGCGGAAGAACGCTTCCACTGCCACGAAAGGTATATCCGCATGCGCTCAAACATACGGACAAAAGAAGAAATCCTAGAAGTCTCACTCGCATCATCGCTGATTACCCCTGTTTTGGTTTGATAGTACTGATTCGTTGCGGTAGCTGATCAATGTAACTCTTTAAGCCCTTACCCTTAACGTGGAGCGTTTTCAGAGATGCGTCCACCTCTGACCTCATCTCCTCAGTTAGCCGAAGAATCTGAGCGTGCTGCGCGGCGATACGCTGTCCAGTTTCCTTCTCTTTACCAGCTAAAGGCACGCTACCCTTTACCTTGGCCTTCCACGTCGCCTCCCACTTCGCGAAGGCCTCGACGTAGCCATCAAGCAGATCGAGCGCTTCCCCCGACCGATCTACGATGGCGGAAGCTACCTGTTTACCAAGAGCCAGGACCTTTTTGCTTTCATTATCCACTCGTGTCGCCGCCATGGTGGCGATTATGATCGGATACCACATAAACCGCAATCGAGCGATAAGGCCGCCACCCCGCAAACCGTTCGGAAAACACCCATAAGTTCACGCGCCCCCCTTCTAAAAGGCTGAGCAAAGATCCTGCATAGAGAAGAATCCTAGGCGAGCACATAAAAAAACACCGCCCGTTTTACGGGGCGGTGTTTCATCGCTTTCAATCGAAGCGTTCAGACCGAACTGCTTACTCAGCAGCCGCCTTCTTCTTCGTTGGAGCCTTCTTAGCAGGAGCCTTCTTTGCCGGAGCTTTCTTAGCTGCGGCTTTCTTAACTGGCTTCTCGCTCTTCACAGCAGATGCCTTACCACCCTTGTCTACCAACTCAATGATAGCCAACTCAGCGGCGTCACCAGGACGAACGCGAGTGCGCACTACACGGGTGTATCCGCCGTTACGGGTAGCACATCGAGGCGCGATGTCAGCGAAAAGCTTATGAACAACTGCCTTATCCAAAAGATAGCTGTAGGCCTGTCGTCGAGCAGCGAGCGTGTCGTTGCGTCCAAGAGTGATAAGCTTCTCAACCACTGGTCGGAGCTCCTTAGCCTTCTCAACGGTTGTCTCAAACTTCTCATGCTTGAAGAACGACGTTGCGAGGTTTCGCAAGAGAGCCTTTCGGTGGCTCCATGTTCTGCTGAACTTTCTTAGGCTTTTTCCGTGTCTCATACTTCTACACCTTTAGGTTAGTGACCTGCTCTTAGTGATCAGTCTGCTCTTTAAGCTGATCGAGATCCTTGCGCGCAGGGAACTCCTCAAGCTTAAGTCCAAGAGAGAGCCCCATTTCTGAAAGGATCTCCTTGATCTCGTTAAGCGACTTGCGACCGAAATTCTTTGTACGAAGCATCTCTGCTTCGCTCCTCTGAACGAGCTCGCCGATGTACTTGATATCTGCGTTCTCGAGACAGTTAGCCGAACGAACGCTGAGCTCAAGCTCATCGATACGTCGGAAGAGGTTCTCGTTCCAACGCTTCGAGGGCTCCTCAGACTTCGGCTCCTCGCGCTCAACGATGAGGTCATCGCCAACGAAGATCCCAAGCTGATCAACAAGAATATGAGCTGCCTGAGCAACTGCCGCGCGCGGATCGATACTGCCGTTCGACCATATCTCCATCGCAAGCTTGTCGTAGTCAGTCCGCTGACCAACACGAGCGTTCGTTACAGCGAGGTTAACTCGGCGAATCGGCGAAAATATGGAATCGATGAAGATCGTTCCAACAGGAGCGCCCTCGATCTTGTTCTTCTCAGCAGGAACGTATCCTCGTCCAACCTTAACGGAAACTTCCATCTTGAGAGAGGAGTCCTCGCCAAGCGTTGCGATTACAAGCTCTGGGTTGAGAACCGCAACAGCCGGATCACCCTGGAACATTCCAGCGGTTACCTGACATGGGCCCTGAGCCTCAAGGTGGAGAACTGCCTCCTCCTTGTCATCAAGCCGAAGAACAACGTCCTTCAAGTTCAAAGAGAGTTCAGTAACGTCTTCAACAACGCCTGGCATCGTTGAGAACTCATGCGAAACACCGTCAACACGAATCGAGGTGATAGCGGCGCCCTGAAGCGATGACAGGAGAATACGACGAAGCGCCGTTCCTATCGTCATTCCGAAGCCACGCTCGAGCGGCTCAGCGACAAACTTGCCGTAACGGCTGTCTGATGCTGCTCCCTCTACCTCTACTCGATTTGGGCTGATTAAGTCCTTGAGACTGATCTTCTTCATGTCTCTATCCTATTAGTAAATGATGCATTAACCCGCGATTCACTTCACCCTTCCGGCGCGAAATGGACCGCGGAACTTTAACTACCGTGAATACAATTCGACGATCAACTGCTCGCGAATGGTTGGCGGCAACTGCTCTCTCGTTGGAACCGAGTTAACGGTCCCCTTCACTGCCTGCTGATCGAGCGAGAGCCACTGAGGAATCACGCGAGACTTAGCAGCTTCCATAGCGGCTATGACCAACGGGTTCTTCTTACTCTTCTCGGCGACCTCTACCACATCACCCGGAGATACCGTGTACGACGGGATAGACACTCGCTTGCCGTTTACCAAAACCAATCCGTGGTTCACGATCTGACGAGCCTGACGGCGCGACGATCCGAATCCGAGCTTGTAAGCGACGTTGTCGAGACGTCGCTCTAAAAGAACGAGAAGCTCAGTACCTGTTACACCCTTCGTGCTTGCAGCGATCTCGAAGGTATTACGGAACTTACCCTCAAGAAGCCCATAAGAACGCTTAACCTTCTGCTTCTCTCGAAGCTGAATTTTGTAGTTGGAGAAAGCCTGGCGACCACGGCCATGCTGACCAGGACCACCTTCACGCTTCTCTACAGCACACTTACCAGTGAAGCACCTCTCACCCTTAAGGAAGAGTTTCTCTCCCTCACGTCGGCACAAGCGACAAACTGAACCGCAATATCTTGCCATGACTTAACGCCTCTCTTAATTAAACTCGACGACTCTTTCGTGCGCGGCATCCATTGTGAGGAACCGGCGTGATGTCTTTGATCAACGTAACTTGAAGACCAGCAAGGTGGAGCGAACGAAGAGCTGACTCACGTCCAGACCCTGGCCCCTTAATACGAACACTTACGGTTCGAACGCCGGCTTCTTTTGCTTTGCGAGCGGCTGAATCCCCAGCTACCTGCGCGGCGAACGGAGTCGACTTACGAGATCCTTTGAATCCGTTAGCTCCCGAACTCGACGATGCGATTACGTTTCCTGCTGGATCGGTAATCGTTACGATCGTGTTGTTGAAGGTCGCGTGAACATGCGCGATACCAACCGGCACATTCTTCTTTACCTTCTTCTTCTTAACCGCAGTGTTAGCTCCACGTACCTCTGCCACAAACAACTCCTTACAAGCGTGTCAAATACTTTATTTATTTAGCCGTCAATTATGTCTTCGTTGCGGCTTTCTTACCTGCAATCGGAGCGCGACGTGGCCCCTTTCGTGTGCGCGCGTTCGTCCGAGTGCGCTGACCGCGCGCTGGAAGATTCTTACGATGACGAAGACCTCGGTAACAGCCAAGGTCCATCAATCGCTTAAGAGACGCGGTGATCTCTCGTCGAAGATCTCCCTCTACCTTCTCTCGGCGCTCGATGATCTTTCTGATCTTATCAACCTGCTCTTCAGTGAGGTTATCCGTTCTTGTGGACTGGTCGATAGCTGCCTCTGCGAGGATCTCTTTCGACTTTGATTTACCGATTCCGTAAATGTACGTGAGCCCAAGAAGAACTCGCTTATTACGCGGAAGGTCAACACCTGCAATACGTGGCATGACTTAAACTCCTACTACTACTATTAACCCTGTCGTTGCTTGTGCTTAGGCGTACGGCTACAGAACACGTAGATCTTGCCTCTCCGCTTGATAACTTTACAGTAGCTACAAATCGGCTTTACAGACGCTCGGACCTTCACAACTCTAACTCCCAAAATCTCAATAAGCGCTACGAAACGTGTAGAACTTATCTTTAAAGTGCCAATAAATTTGGCTACTTACGTCAACTCTTCTCATCGCATCAAGCCAAAAGGGCAACGCGCGACATGCAGATGTCCTGCATAAAGAGCAGCGAATTTTACATATTTTAATCTCCATTACAAGCCCTCCACCCCCAATAAGGTGAGCCCGCCACCCGGTATTTTCGCCGTAGGTAGGGTGCCAGCCCCCAAGCACTCTTCAAGACGCTCCAGAGAGGCTCCCGTGGGCCAGGACGCTTCGATTAGGAGAACCCTGCTCTTTTCCTCATCGGTAGAGAGCCACCCCTACGCTTAAGGCTAGGCGGAGACCGCTTTCACGATACGGTCAAAGACCTCGTCAACGGTCCCCACTCCGTCCACCTTGGCCAGAAGGCCTGCATGTTCGTAATAGCCAGCAACAGGCGCCGTCTGTTCCCAATAGACCTGCAACCTCTTTGCGGCCACCTCAGCCGTGTCGTCCGCCCGAACGACCGCCCCTTGCCGATTACGGATACGCTCCATGAGAAGAGTATCCGGAACATTCATCTGGACAACACGATCGAGCGGAGTTCCGGCTTTGGTAAGATACCCCTGCAACAACTCTGCCTGAACCACGGTCCTAATAGCGCCATCAAGAAGAAAACCCTTTTGGCAGTCAGGTTGAGATATCCGGTCAATTACCACCTCCATGATAACTTCATCTGTTACCAACTCACCGGAATCTAGAATCGACTTCACCCTCTGCCCAAGAGGCGATCCGGATGCGACCTGCGCGCGCAAAATATCGCCTGTTGAAATGTGAGGAATACCAAAAGCAGCGATAAGCTTTGCTGCTTGAGTTCCTTTTCCTGCGCCCGGGGGGCCCAATAGAACTATTCGCATAGCGACCTCTCTCTCATTGTATTTTTCAACCGCGATGACTAGCGTCGAAGAAGACGGCTTCGGTTGTAACCAACCATACCAACCGCCGACTGATCCTTAGAAGAACGGGACATGAAGGCTTCGTAGTTCCGAGCAACCAACATCGACTCGATCTGCGCTGCCGTATCGAGCGTCACTCCGACAACGATGAGCACCGCTGTTCCGCCGAACACGTATCCAAACGCCGACGCTCCCATATTGAAGTACACAAGCTGTGGAACAACACACACAAGAGATATGTAAATGGCACCCCAAAGCGTGAGCCGATTGAGAACTCCATATAAGTAATCGGCGGTCTCCTGCCCTGGCCTAACGAGCGGTATGAACCCGCCATTCTTCTTGAGATTCTCCGCAACCTCAGCGGGATTAAAGATGACCGCAGTATAGAAATAACTGAAGAGCACGATTAAACCGACATAAATAACTTCATAGCCCCACTCTCCTGGCGTAAAAAGCTTACCAAACACAGACATACTCGCCTGAGGGAAAACGGTAACGATCGTCGCAGGCAACATCATGATTGCAGACGCAAAGATCGGAGGAATTACTCCAGCCATATTCACTTTAAGCGGGAGGTATTGCGTCTGAGCTTGTGTCATCCGCTTTCCAACCATGCGTCGAGGGTACTGGATGGGGATCTTTCTGTGTGAGCGCTCAACATAAATGATCGAGTAGATCGTGAGGAGCGAGAAGACGAGGAGGAACAGAACCGCGAATGGAGATACCTCACCCGTTCGCGCGAGCTCCAATGTTGAGCCAAACACTGACGGCATGCGCGCGGCGATACCGGCAAAAATGATGACACTCGTTCCATTACCGAGGCCACGCTCAGTGATCTGCTCGCCAAGCCACATAACAAACGCGGTACCAGCGGTGAGCGTTATCATCGTAATCAACTCGAAGGAGAGGCTTGGGGTAGCGAGCCCCTTAGACTCAAGCGCTCGCGAGATCATAAAGCTCTGGAACAGCGCAAGAAGAATCGTAAACTGACGAGTATAGCGAGTGATAACTCTTCGACCTGCGTCGCCTTCCTTCTTGAGGTTCTCAAGATAGGGAATGCTTGGCGAAATCAACTGAATAATAATCGATACGGTGATATAAGGAGATATCCCTAGAGTGAAGATTGAGAACTGCTCAAGCGCTCCTCCCGAGAAAAGGTTAATCAACCCGAAGATCGTATTCGATCCGTCCTCAAACATTCTGCGAATCTTGTCCACATCCACACCCGGCGTGGAAACGAACACCCCGAAGCGATACACGGCAAGCATCGATATTGTGAAAAGGAGTCTCTTCTTCAGCTCCGGAATTTGAAACGCTTGAACAAGCCCGCTCATTACACCCTCGTATCAACTAAGTAGAGAAAAACAACTGCCGTAAAACATGCGGCGATCACTATAACCACACAACTATCGTGCCGCAAAATACTAACACGCGGAGGCCGTCGGAAATAGATTAATTAAAGGCGAAATGAAGACCTACACGAAGATTCAGAGATTCTCTATTTTCAAGTAGAACCCGATACCTTTCATCTGCAAACAGAGCACAAGGCTGAATCATAAGCCTCCCTATCGGGAGTTTGGTTTGCAATAATCACAGCTCAAGTAACCCATGACCGATGGGCGCAAAAAAAAGCGACCCTCACTGGGGTCGCTTTCTTCGCATATCAGACATAAAGTCGTCTATGCCGCGGTGAGGATCTCAACTGTTCCGCCAGCAGCCTCAACCTTAGCACGAGCGCCCGCTGAAATAGCGTGCACCTTGAGGTGAAGCTTCTTTGAGAACTCACCCGTGTCAGATAGAACCTTAACACCAGCAAGACTCTCAGAACGCTTCGCGTATCCAAGAGCTTTGATTGCGGCAACGTCAACAGTCGATCCGGCAGCGACGTTTTGAAGCGCCGACAGACGAATAAGAGCGTAGCGATTGTCGCCACGAACATCCTTACGAGATACGAATCCAACCTTCGGAAGACGTCGGTAAAGAGGCATCTGACCTCCCTCGAAACCAGCGCGAACTCCGCCGCCGGCGCGAGCTGTCTGACCCTTACCGCCCTTTCCTGAGGTCTTTCCATGACCTGACCCCTCTCCTCGACCTACGCGAGTACGAGCCTTGCGAGCCCCGGGATTCGGCTTCAATGTACTAAGTGTAATATCTTTATTGGCCATGTGAGACCTCACTACTTCCTAACGTTACTTAACTGGGGTTACTTCGATCAGGTGCGAAACCTTACGGAGCATCCCGTCTACTGCATCATTTGATACAATCACGCGGCTCTTGCCGATCGCACCAAGTCCGATCGCCTTGATAGTCCTGCGAACTGAAGGCTGACGCCCTATGTCGCTACGAACCTGCTTGATAACTACTTTCTTGCTCATACGTCTCTCCCCTCGAATCTCTAAGGATATACCACTTCCACCTAGTATGGGTGGTATCCGATATCCTCAAGCTTAACGCTACGAACTGCCGCAACGATCTCAGGATCCTCAAGCATGAGGAGTCCCATAATAGTTCCCTGCAAAACGTTTTGCGCTGTCGTCGAACCGATACACTTTGTGCGGATATCTTTTATACCACACACGTCCATCACAGCTCTCACTGACGCGCCCGCGATAACTCCAGTTCCTGGACCACCTGGCTTCATGATTACCGTAGAAGGTCCAGCTTTGCCGATGATATCGTGAGGGATCGTAGAACCCTTAAGAGGAACCTTAATCAGGCGCTTGCGAGCCTGCTCCGATGCCTTACGAATAGCATCAGGAACCTCAACTGATTTTCCGAGACCAAAGCCAACGTGGCCACGGCCGTCACCGGTAACAACGAGTGCGCTGAAGCTGAATCGACGACCACCCTTAACCACCTTTGATACGCGGTTAATGAATACAGTCTTGTCGGTCAACTCGCCGCACTGGTCGGGGGTCACTCTTCGCTTGTCGAGGATATCTTTAAAAGCCATATGTCTCCGAACTAAAAAACAAGACCAGTCTCACGAGCAGCGTCGGCAAGAGCCTTAACACGCCCGGTGTAGAGGAAACCGTTTCGGTCGAACACAACTTTGTCCACCTTCGCGGCCTTTGAACGATTTGCAAGGACGATACCGACTGCACGTGCAGCGATAACGGACTTCGTACTGGAAGCACCACCTTCAGCCTGCTTCGCAAGCTTGGCGATCTCATCTTGAACCTCTTTCTCAAGGGTCGACGCGCTCGCAATCGTCTTGTGCGTCTCATCCGATATCAGCTGAGCGTAGGTATGCTTGGCGCTTCTGAAGATGCTCAAGCGTGGTCGCTCTGCCGACCCAGTAATTTTCTTACGAATCTTAAGCTTCCTCTTTTGACGTGAGGTTACTGCTATTTTCTTACCTTGCGTTGCCATACGGCCCCTACTCCTACAACTTACGGACTACTTCTTACCGGTCTTACCAGCCTTACGACGAACCTTCTCATCTGAGTACTTAATACCCTTTCCAAGGTACGGCTCAGGCGGCTGAACTTGTCTGACCTTTGCCGCGAAAGTCCCGAGCGCCTCACGATCAGCTGACTCCATGTCGATTGTATTCTTCGTCACGACACACTTAATCGAGGCAGGAACCTCCATCGTTACATCGTGGGAGAATCCAACCGAGAGAACGAGCTTTTGGCCTTGTAGCTTAGCTACGTAACCTACTCCGTTCAGCTCGAGTATTTTCTTCCAACCGTTGCTAACACCGAGAACCATATTGTTGATGGTCGCTCGTGCGGTACCGTAATCAGCCCTCGCTTGAAGGTCCGACCCGGTCATAGAAACAACGAACTTACCGTCCGTCAACTCGACAGCGATACCAGGACGAATCTTAAAGGACAACTTGCCCTTAGGACCGTCTACGGAAACAACTCCGCCTGCGATAGCACCCTTAACTCCATTCGGAAGGGCGACAGGCAATTTACCGATACGTGACATGATATACCTCTTTCAAATCTACGCGAAGATGGCGATAACTTCACCACCGACTTTAAGCTTGCGAGCCTCGTGATCCGCAAACACACCCCTCGACGTTGACACGATCGAGATACCCAAGCCGCTGCTCACCTTTGGAAGATTCTCAGTGCGGGAATACTTACGACATCCAGGACGGGACACTCGAGCGGCTCGGCTAATAACCGGGCGTCCACTAGAGAAGTACTTCAGACCGACGCGATACGCGTTGAAACCACTCTCATCTTGAGCGGCTTCAAACCCCTCAATCAACCCCTCACGGGTCAAAACCTCAAGAACACTCTTATTGAGCTTCGACGAAGTGACAATAACAGACCGGTGGCCAGCACGCTGTCCGTTACGAATTCGAGTAACCATGTCAGAAACGTGATCGTTAATCATATCTATCTTCCTCGCCTACTACTTACGAAACGGCATTCCCATCAGCTCCAACAGAACGAGACCTTCTTCATCGGTCTTCGCTGTTGTTACGAAGGTTATGTCCATGCCTCGAACTTGATCGAGCTTCTCTAATTGAATCTCTGGGAACACGATCTGCTCCTTGAGGCCCATTGTGTAATTTCCGCGACCGTCAAATCCCTTGCGAGGAACCCCTCGGAAGTCTCTCACCCGAGGAAGAGCAACCGCTACCAAACGCTCAAAGAAATCATTCATCTTCTTTTTACGAAGCGTAACCATCACTCCGATCGGAATCCCCTCACGCAACTTGAAAGCTGCGATAGACTTCTTCGACCGAGTTACTACCGGCTTCTGACCCGTCATCGTGTTGTACGCGTACTCCACGAACTGGATCGCCTTTGAGTTAGCAACCGCGTCGCGAACACCGGTGTTTAGAACGATCTTCGTAATCTTAGGAACCTGCATTGGCGAGGAGTAATTGAACCTCTCCATCAACGCTGGAACAACTGTCTTATTGTAGTGCTCTGCAATCCGACTCATAACTTCTCTAGCACTCCTTAGCCGTCAATCTGAACAAACTTCTTAGTTGAAGGGTCCTTGTAACCACGAACCCTCTTGCCATCAGCCGAAAGGCTCTTCACCAATCGAACCGGCTTCTTAAGCTTCTCTACGTAGTACATGACGTTCGAGATGTGAACAGGTCGCTCTACCTGTATCTTTCCACCCTCTTGGCCGGGGGCGAGAGCCTTCTTGTTCTTTGTGTAGAGGTTCAGACCCTCAAGCACCACTCGGTCATTATTCTCACCGACAATAGCTCTTATCTTAGCTACCTGTCCCTTGAGAACTCTCTTGTTTTTGTTTCCGCCGGAAATAACGATTACTGAATCACCCTTCTTGAGTGACGTTGGAACCGGCTCATTATTTTTAGTTGCAGATCTCTTAGCAGCCACCTTACACCTCCTACCTACTACAGCACCTCAGGCGCTAGTGAGACGATCTTCATGAATTTCTTTCCACGAAGCTCGCGCGCAACCGGACCGAAGATACGAGTACCTACCGGTTCCAGGTTCGCATTGATGAGAACAGCGCTGTTATCATCAAATCGAATATATGAGCCATCCTCACGCGAAACCTCTTTTGCGGTCCGCACGATTACTGCCTTATGAACCGAACCCTTTGCGATCTTGGAGTTCGGAATCGCCTCGCGAATCGCGACAACGATTACATCGCCAACGGAAGCGTATCGTCGTCGGCTTCCGCCGAGTACCTTTACGCATATTACTTTTTTGGCACCCGAATTATCCGCTACATCGAGTACTGACTTTAGCTGAATCATATCCCTTCACTGCCCCAAACTTCTTTTAGCTACCTTAACCTTACAGCTACACCGCCTTAGTCAGGATCGACTCGACCTTCCAGCACTTGAGCTTGCTCAATGGACGCGTCTCAACGATTCGAACCTTGTCACCAACGCCGCACTCACGTGCCTCGTCGTGAGCGTAGAATTTCTTTGTCTTGCGAATGAACTTTCCATAGGTAGCGTGACGAACTTGTCGAACAACGGCTACTACAACCGTCTTCTCCATCTTGTTGCTTACGACAACTCCATCCTGAGTCTTGCGATTACCCCGCGTCTTCTCAGTTGCTGCTGCAGCGCTGACAGCTTTTGCTGCCTTTGCCTTTGACTTTGTTTTTGCCTCTGCCATACGACCTACCTACTCTATCGAAATATCCCAGTTACGCCTTTGCTTGGTTCTTGCTCAAAAGAGTCTGAACTCGCGCAAGTGAACGCCTGACCTCCTTAAGGAGATGTCCCTTCTCAAGCTGGCTCGTCGCCTGCTTGAAGCGTAAACGCATGAGCTCTTCCGCCAATTGATTGGCCTTGCCCTGAAGCGCTGCCTTATCTAATCCTGCGATTTCCTTCAAAAAGTCTCGCCGTTTCATAACTTCACTACCTACTTTACTGAGGCCCCAATGAGGCCGACCCAAAAATCACATTGCGGCCAAAAGGAGGCCGAACTATGACTGTTTCCGCAGCTTAAATCAAGCTGCTGCTCCGGATTACGATTTTGGTCTTAATCGGAAGTTTGGCCGCCGCAAGCTCTAACGCTTCAACAGCCAATTTCTCACCTACTCCGGTGATTTCATACATGATCCTTCCCGATTTAACTTCGGCTACCCATACTTCAACTGAACCCTTACCTTTACCCATTCGCACTTCAGCGGGCTTCTTGGTAAGCGGCTTGTCCGGATAAACTTTAAGCCAAACCTTTCCACCACGTTTGATGTGACGAACCATGGTCTGACGAGCTGCCTCGATCTGTCGGTTTGTAACCCAACCTGGCTCCATCGCGCGAAGGCCGAACTCACCGAACTCTAAGGTACACCCACGGGTCTCCTTAATAGTCAGGTGACGATACAACTTCATCTGCTTGCGATAGCGCGGCTTCTTTGGCTGCAACATAACTTACTCCAACGTCAAACTTTCAAACCTGTATTACAAGTTGATGGCTTCAGCAGCCATTTCCTCGCCCGGTGCGAACTTCTCACCCTTAAATACCCATACCTTAACTCCGATCACGCCGTACGTGGTCTGAGCCTCAGCCGTTCCGTAATCGATCTCGGCTCGAAGCGTATGAAGGGGAACTCGTCCCTCTCTGTACTGCTCAGTACGCGCGATCTCAGCACCGTTCAATCGGCCGGAAACACGAACCTTGATTCCCTCGGCTCCAACACGCTGAGCTCGGCCAACGGCCTCCTTCATCGCGCGACGGAAATTGACCCGGCGCTCAAGTTGGAATGCGATTCCTTCTGCAACTAACTGAGCATCCATGTCAGCCTTGCGAGCCTCGACGATGCTTAGAGCGACATCCCGCTGAACGAGATTTTTGAGGTCCTTACGAAGATCCTCAATGTCCTTGCCCTTCTTTCCGATCACAAGTCCTGGCTTAGCGGTGTAGATATTTACCTTCACACGAGCCGCCGCGCGCTCGATCTCTACGCGAGAGATACCTGCTGCTTGGAGCTTTGTACGCACAAACTTTCGGATCTTAACGTCTTCGCCGATGAATCGCGCGAAATCTTTCCCAGCAAACCACTTAGACTGCCAGGTTTCGATAATTCCTAGTCGTAGACCCTTTGGGTTAACTTTTTGTCCCATATCAGAATTCCTTCCCTAATCTCTACTTCTCACCGAGAACGATCGTCATGTGAGACGACCTCTTACGAATTGGAGTTGCACGACCATGGGCAGCAGGCATGAACCTCTTAAGGGTTTGTCCCTCATCTACCCAGCCTTCAGTAACCCACAAATTATCGACGTCCGCCCGAGCATGCTCACGAGCGTTCGCAATAGCAGACTCAAGCAACTTGTGGGCAAACTTTGCAGCCTTCTTCGTTGAGAATCTTAGGATCTGCAACGCAGGCTCAACTTGCTTGCCGCGAATCAGATCTATAACCAATCGCGCCTTACGAGGAGACATACGGACCTGCTTCAAGGTTGCCCGAGTAACCTCACCTGTCTTCTCTGCTGAATTGTTTGATCGCTTTGTCATAACCAACCCTTACTTCTTCTATTTCTCCCCGACTCCCTTAAGACGCTGACGCAGACTTAGCGGAGTGTCCGTGGTAGTGTCTCGTCGCCGAGAACTCACCTAACTTGTGACCAACCATGTTCTCAGTGACAAACACAGCGTTGAACTTACGACCGTTGTGAACTGCGAACGTCATGCCGATCATATCCGGCGTGATCGTTGAGCGGCGGGACCAGGTCTTAATAGGGCCTTTATGGGCACCCGACTTGGCTCTCTCAATCCACTTCAACAAGCTCTTATCTACAAACGGTCCTTTCTTAATCGAACGAGCCATATGTGCCCCCTTACAAACTTACTTACTACGTCGACGAACGATAAACTTCTGAGTGCGCTTGTTCGAACGAGTCCGTAGACCCTTCGCCAAGAGACCACGAGGAGAACACGGATGACGGCCTCCCGCAGACTTTCCTTCTCCTCCTCCCATCGGATGGTCGACTGGATTCTTCGTAACTCCTCGGTTGTGTGGGCGTCGGTTGAGCCATCGGCTACGACCCGCCTTACCGATCATCACGTTTTGGTGGTCAGGATTGCTAACCGCACCAATCGAAGCATAACACTCCAGCGACACCTTACGGGTCTCACCGGAAGGAAGCTTCACCGTCGCATACTCACCCTCTTTCGCTACGAGCTGAGCAGCTACGCCAGCCGATCGAACAAGCTGCGCGCCACCACGAATCTTCAACTCAACGTTGTGTATATTCTCTCCGAGCGGAACCGAGCGAAGCGGAAGCGCGTTACCCGGCTTGATGTCAGCCTCAGGACCAGCGCTGATCACCTGACCAACGGTCAATCCCTGAGGAGCGAGTATGTAACGCTTCTCTCCATCGCTGTACACGACAAGAGCGATACGAGCGGAACGATTCGGATCGTACTCAATCGTAGCAACAGTTCCCTTGATCCCGAGCTTATCACGTCGGAAATCAATGATTCGGTAGCGGCGCTTATGTCCTCCACCCTTGTTGATGTTCGTGTTCCGACCATAGTTGTTACGACCACCGGTCTTAACATACTTCGCCAGCAAACCCTTTTCGGGGGTCGTCGCTGTGATATCGCTGAAGTCATGTGACGTCAGGAATCTGCGGGTCGGTGTATATGGTTTAAAATTCTTAAGAGCCATTTCCTACCTCAATCTGTTTACAAGCCCTCAACAAGGTCGATCTTGCTTCCCTGTACCAGGGTCACATACGCCTTCTTGAAACCTGCTCGCTTGCCCAAACCTCTCATCGTGCGCTTGGTCTTACCCATGAATCGGCAAGTACGAATCCCCTCAACTTTCACTGAGAACACTCGCTCTACCGCACCCCGAATCTCCTCTTTCGAGGCCCGTGGGTCTACACGAAATGAAACCGTCTGCCCGTTTGCGCCAACTAACGCGCTCTTCTCCGTGATAACCGGAGAAAGTAGGATTGCGTAATCGCCTACTTTCGCTGTTGCAGGAGCTGCTTTTTTCTTCGCCATACGTCCTTCCTACTCTTACTACTCAGCTGCCTTTCCAACGCGTGCCTCAAGCTCAGCAAGCGCCGCGCTTACGCACACAACCTTATTGCAATTGATCAGGTCGTACACGTTCACACCCGACACTGGGGTAACCGTAACGCCTGGGATATTTCTGAAGCTCAAAGCGAAATTTATTCGCTCTGCAGTTCCCTCGTTAGGAACAATAACAACTGTCTTCTGACCTGTTATGCCGAGAGACTTGAGAAGAGCCGTAGCCTCCTTTGTCTTCCCGGTGCTTCCGTTCATTCCCTCAACAACGAGAATGCCGTCTTGAGCAACCTTAACAGCGAAGGCAGAAGTCAACGCGCCACTCTTCATCTTCTTTGAGAGGCGGAACTCGTAACTTCGAGGAGCCGGGCCGTGAACGACCGCTCCACCCACCATCAAAGGCGAAACGCTGGAACCGGCACGAGCATTACCAGTACCCTTTTGCTTGAAGGGCTTCTTCTTTCCACCCTTCATCTCACTGCGAGTGAGAACGTCGTGGGTACCAGCTCGCTTCTTAGCGCGCTGCCAACGAACGGCGGTGTGAATAAGCTCACTCTTGATAGGCGACGCGAAGACAGTCGGAGAGAGAGCGATAACACCCTTCTCCTTACCTTTAGCATCGAACAACTTTGTATTAAGAACTTCTGAAGACATAGTGCTTTACCTCCCCACGCCCCTTACTGCTTCTTTGCTTTACGGATAACAACGAGGCTTCCGCGAGCACCAGGAATTCCACCCTTAACGAGGAGAAGATTCTCCTCTGGTCGAACGCCTACTACTTGAAGATTTTGAACGGTCACGTTATCGCCACCCATGCGACCTGGCATGCGCTGGTTCTTGAAGATACGTCCCGGGAACTTACGACAACCGACAGCTCCAACGTGACGTCTTACTTCGTGCGTACCACGAGTCATTGGCTGACCCTTCATGTGGTGGCGCCGAACAACTCCCTGGAAGCCGCGTCCGATTGAAACACCGGAAACGTCGACAACCTCGCCGTCTTTAAATACATCGCCGACCTTAACCTCTTTTCCTACCTCACCCCAACCGAGGCTCTGTACATCACAGCGAACCTCCTTGACGTGGTAGAAAGCGCCTTGGCCAGCCTTCTTAAACGATCCCTGCTCCGCCTTGGTACATCGCTGGATCTTCTTCGGCTCGAAACCGAATTGAACAGCGCTGTATCCGTGGACTTCCTCTCCACGAACATCAAGGACGTAGCATGGTCCAGCTTGAATAATAGTTACAGGAACGCTTGCTCCCTCAGGTGTGAACACCTGGGTCATTCCCAACTTCTTTCCTAATAGCCCCTCAGGGTAGTGCTTTGAAGTACTCATGAAGAGGTCCCCCTCGTAAAATCTTTATCTATGCCCTATTGAAGCTTGATCTCGACGTCGATTCCAGTCGACAGTTCAAGCTTACCTAACTCATCAATCGTTTGTTGAGTTGGCTCTAGAATATCCAACAGTCGCTTGTGTGTTCGGATTTCGAACTGCTCTCGTGACTTCTTGTCAACGAAAGGAGAACGGTTAACCGTGTACTTCTCAATCCGCGTAGGAAGAGGAATCGGGCCTGCAACGCGGCCACCTGTTCGGCGTACGGTCTGCACGATCTCGCCCACCGCTGAGTCTAACAGCTTGTGGTCGTAACCTTTGAGTCGAATTCTTATTAACTGCCCGCCAATCATGGCTTAATCCTCAACTTTTTACGTTTAGAAACTTTCTGTACTTATGAACCTTGTAAAAACCTATTTTCGAGGAGCAGCGGAGCGTATCCGCTCCGCTGCCCCTATCACCTAGAACTACTCAGTGATCTCGGTAACAACTCCGGAACCTACTGTCTTACCACCCTCACGGATAGCAAAACGAAGGGTCTTCTCGATACCGATCGGCTGATAGAGCTCTACATCAACGTTGATGTGATCTCCTGGCATTGCCATCTCAACACCCTCTGGGAGCTTGATGGAGCCAGTTACGTCAGTCGTTCTGAAGAAGAACTGTGGTCGGTAACCGCTGAAGAAAGGCTTATGACGTCCGCCCTCTTCTTTCTTGAGGATGTACGCTTCTGCCTTGAACTTCTTGTGAGGCTTAACGCTTCCAGGAACGCAAAGGATCTGTCCGCGCTCTACGTCATCACGCTTGAGACCACGAAGGAGACATCCAACGTTGTCACCAGCCTGTCCCTCGTCGAGAAGCTTCTTGAACATCTCAACACCAGTCACAACTGTCTTGGCGGTGTCGCGGAGACCAACGATCTCAACTTCCTCACCAACCTTGATACGACCACGCTCTACACGGCCTGTCGCTACAGTTCCGCGTCCTGCGATCGAGAACACGTCCTCAACCGGCATAAGGAATGGCTTATCAATGTCACGCTGTGGAACTGGGATGTACTCATCAACAGTAGCGAGAAGCTTATCGAAAGCACCTACTCCGATATCGCTCTGCTCACCCTGAAGCGCCTTAAGAGCTGAACCACGAACTACCGGTGTATCAGCACCTGGGTAATCGTACTCAGAGAGGAGGTCACGAACTTCCATCTCAACGAGGTCAAGAAGCTCAGGATCATCAACTGTGTCTACCTTGTTAAGGAACACAACGATCTTTGGAACTCCTACCTGACGAGCAAGAAGGATGTGCTCACGAGTCTGAGGCATAGGGCCGTCAGAAGCACTAACTACGAGGATAGCTCCGTCCATCTGAGCTGCTCCCGTGATCATGTTCTTAACGTAGTCAGCGTGGCCCGGACAATCTACGTGCGCGTAGTGACGGGTTGCTGTTTCATACTCTACGTGCGCGCTGGCAATCGTAACAGTCTTGCTGTCGTCACGAACGGTTCCACCCTTCGCGATATCCTTGTAAGACTTTACAGTAGCGAGCCCCTTAGCAGCCTGTACGGATACAAGAGCTGCTGTGGTCGTCGTCTTACCGTGGTCTACGTGGCCGATAGTTCCGACGTTCACGTGCGCCTTGGTTCTATCAAACTTCTTATTTGACATGTTTTTCTCCGGTTAAGTTAAACAAGACACCATTAAAAATTACTTCTTTGCTATGCTTTCCGCGACGTGTGTCGGCACGGCTGCATAGTGGTGGTACTCCATAGTGAAGGTGGCTCGCCCTTGGGAGTTTGAACGAAGGTCCGTCGAGTAGCCGAACATCTCAGCTAGCGGGACCTCACACTTCACCGTCTGAGCACCTGCTCTCGGCTCCATTCCGAGAATACGTGCTCGTCGTCGGTTCAGGTCACCTACGATATTGCTGACGAAATCATCGGGGCATACAACCTCCACCGACATCACCGGCTCAAGCAATTGGATCTTCGCCTTATGACAAGCTTCCTTAACACACATGGAGCCTGCGATCTTAAACGCGATCTCGCTTGAGTCGACTTCGTGGAAGCTTCCGTAGTAGAGCGAAACTCGGAGGTCGATTACGGGGAATCCAGCAAGGATTCCACCTTCGAGGGCGCCTTCAACGCCATCTTCGACTGCCGGGATAAACTCTTTCGGGATAATGCCTCCCTTAATCTCATCAACAAACTCAAATCCTGAACCAGGCTCAAGCGGTTCAACTCGGAGCAGAACGTGTCCAAACTGTCCACGCCCTCCGGTCTGCTTCGCGTATTTAACCTCGGCCTCTGCCTTGTTAACGATCGTCTCTCGGTACGCTACTTGTGGCTTACCTACGGTCGTGTCAACACCGAACTCTCGGAAAAGACGCTGCTTAATAATGTCGAGGTGAAGCTCTCCCATTCCTGAGATGAGGGTCTGACCAGACTCTTTATCAACGCTGACCCTAAGGGAAGGATCTTCCTTCGCAAGCTTCATGAGGGAGAGTCCCATCTTCTGCTCGTCCGCTTTAGTCTTCGGCTCAATGGCAATACTAATAACGGGCGCTGGAGAGTAGATGCTCTCTAGAACGATAGGCTTGTCGATATCACACAAGGTATCACCGGTGATGGTCTCTTTCAAACCAACCGCCGCTCCGATGTCGCCAGCTAATACTTCGGTCACGTCCTCGCGCTTATCTGCGTGCATACGAACCACACGTCCGATACGCTCTTTCTTATCACGAGTTGAGTTTAGAACCGCTGACCCTGCTGATACGGTGCCCGAATACACGCGGAAGAATGTAAGAACTCCCACATAAGGGTCCGTAACAATCTTAAACGCGAGAGCGGCCATAGGTGCATCTGGATCGGCACTACGTTCAATCTCAACAACATCCTTCTTGGTCGGATCTGTTCCCTTGATAGCAGGTACGTCCAACGGACTCGGAAGATAGTCGATTACTGCATCGAGAAGAGGCTGAACGCCCTTATTCTTGAACGCGCTACCACACAATACCGGGAAGTGGTCCATATTGAGGGTCCCCTTACGGATGCCCGACTTTACGTCGTCAAGGGAAAGCTCCTCTGCTGCCAGATATTTTTCCATCAGCTTGTCATCCACTTCGCAGATGCATTCGATGAGGTATTCGCGAGCCTTAGCTGCCTCAGCCATCAACTCTTCTGGAATGTCGGTAACTTCAAACTTAGCGCCCTTAGTCTCATCCTTGTAAAGGATCGCCTTCATCTCAACGAGATCAATGACCCCCAAGAACTCGCTCTCAGCGCCGATCGGAAGCTGAATTGGAAGAGCCTTAGCTCCAAGACGCTCGCGAATCGAGGCTACGCACTTCTCAAAGCTAGCACCCATTCTGTCCATCTTGTTGATGAAG
>CAIXKI010000133.1 GCA_903920005.1 uncultured delta proteobacterium | reverse complement strand
TGCTCGGGGGATTCCAACGAAACGTCTTGAGTCGCTCCGTCAGCTTAATGACCTCTTCTCTATTCAAGTGGTCGGAGCGGATGGTGGCGTCATAATCGAATCGACTCATCCAGCGGCTGGCGTAGAGACCTTTCAAGAGCCGCCGCTTGCGGAGGATGCGCTGCGTGAGGCTTCGTTGGGTGATTTCGCCATGCGTGTAGAAGAGCGTGGGGCGAGTCAGTTCGTGCGGGCTTATGGTAAAATAAGGGACGGCGTTCTCGTCACTTCGTATCGCATGGACTCTGAGATTGTAGACGCTCAACGGATTGTGAATGACTCTTTTCGGGAATACGAGGAATTAAAATCCCTCAAACATCCGCTGAAAAGTAACTTTTTTCTAACTCTAGCCCTCTTTAATCTCATGACGATTTTCGGGGCCATCTGGATTTCGTTCTTCGTCTCAAAACAGATAACAGGACCGATTCAAAAGCTCGCTGAGGGAACCAAGAGTGTGGCTCGCGGTAATTACGATTTTGAGCTTCAGCCGATGAGGGATGATGAGATGGGTTCTCTCGTTGAGTCGTTCAATCAGATGCTCAGAGATCTGCGCTCGTCACGAGATAGCGCCGAACGGGGTCGGCTCCTCATAGAAGCGATTCTTTCAAATCTGGCTGTGGGCGTAGTTGCCCTCGATAATACAAACCGAGTGACCGCGGTAAACAGCGCCGCTGGGGCCCTTCTCCAAGTTGATCATATAAACTACGTTCCTGGATCTCTTCTGTCCGAGCTTCTGCGAGCTGACGATTATAGGGCTATTGAGCCGATGATCGAGGAGCTTGGCGCTGGTGGGGTGGTTGCGGGCCCTTCGGTCGCCGAGGTCGAGATGCGCGTACATAATGGAGGACGGGAGCTGCTAGTTCTTTGTACCGCGGGGCGTATTATTGGTTCTGAGGGGTTGTCGTTAGGGTACGTTCTCCTTTTTGATGATATTACTGATATCTCTCGCTCCCAGCATCTTTCCGCATGGCGAGATGTCGCTCGGCGTATCGCGCATGAGATAAAGAATCCTCTGACTCCACTCCAGCTCTCCGCGCAGCGTTTGGAGAAATTGCTGAAGGGACACGAGATATCTGATTCGGTAACCGATTGTACAAAAGCAATCGTCGAGCACGTTGAGATTATCAAAAGGCTCGCGAATGAGTTTTCGGAGTACGGTAGGATGCCGACGGCGCGTTTTGTGTCGACGGACATCGTGGCGTTGACGCAGTCTACGGTTTCCCACTTTACGGCTCAACATCCGTCGATCGCATTCTCGATGGTGAGCGATGAACGTATCCCAGAGATGTTGCTTGATCCGGAACAGATACGCGGCGTGGTTATTAACGTGTTAAACAACTCGGTTGCGGCGGTAGACGGCAGTACCGGCGCGATCAATATCCGCCTTACCTTCGATCGAAAAGGTCGGCGGGCGGTCCTTGAGTTCGCTGACAACGGACCGGGAATTCCCGCGGCGGATAAGAATCGCATCTTCGAACCATATTTCACCACGAAGCGCGGTGGTACCGGTCTGGGCCTTGCGATCGTGAGCTCTGTTGTCTCCGATCATCAGGGGGAGGTAAGGGTCTTCGATAACACCCCTAAGGGTAGTCGCTTCGTCATATCGCTCCCGCAACACCCACAGCCGGGTACCGTACGTCGATTGTCGCACGCATAGTTGTTGGACCGTTAGTCTCCCAAGACTGGGTTAACCTAAAGAGCTGCGCTCTGAGCGGTAGGGCGACGAAATCGAAAGCCGCCATGCGGATGGCGGGTGTATCTGCCGAGATATATTAAGGGTTTTTTACGGTGCACGGGTTGTTAGTTTGATTTCAAGAAGGAGTGATCTCCGGGATTCTCAGGGGTTTTCGTATGGGCGCCCATAGTACGCCTCGCCCGATAATGATTAAAGTGTTTGGTTGGTTGTTCAATGGGGCTCTATACTATGAGGAGAACACCGGGAGTTTCTTAGCCCTTTACTGGATTGACCCGGACAGGGCGTCTCTTTGTGGTCCATCTTTCGCAGTATTCAGAGAGATCGTAGCGCCCCTTTAGTAGCGCACTCATAGAGGTTTCGTCGCTCATGACGGACCATCGAGATATTTCGAGGTTGCCATGATCCCTACCCAGACTCTTAGTAGGTTTATTCACTCACAACGCAAGCGGTATCCGGATAGTACGGGAGAGCTCTCGGACCTCTTGGTTTCGATATCGCTAGGAATGAAGCTTATAAGTCAGATGGTTGCTACGGCGGGCTTCAAGGGGCTGCACGGTTACTCCGGTGAAATAAATGTGCACGGCGACGAGAAGAGGATTCTCGATGATGAGGCTGACGAGGTTCTCGTTGAACTTCTGGGATCGTCAGGGCACTTTGGGTTACTGGTGTCGGAGGAACGGGATAGTGTGATTGCCACCGATGCGTCTCATAATGAAGGGAAGTATGTGCTCGCCTTTGATCCTCTCGATGGGTCTTCCAACATCGGCTCGAATATTCCAACGGGCACGATTTTCTGCATTTATAAAAAGAAAGATGAAAATAGGGCGGCGATAAACGATGATTTCTGTCAGCCTGGAAGCGCCGTCGTGGCCGCCGGGTATTCCGTCTACGGCGCAAAGACCTCGTTTGTGTATTCAACAGGTTCAGGGGTGCACGGTTTTACGCTTGACCCGAGCATCGGCGAGTTCGTCCTGACTGACCCCGATATCCGAGTCCCCGAACGCGGAACTATCTACAGCGTGAATGAGGGAAATACGGCCTTTTGGGATGATAGGGTCAAGACGTACGTGGAGTCGCTAAAACGCCACGACGCGACAGAGAAGGGGCCGTACACCGGCCGGTATGTCGGGTCGCTCGTCGCGGATTTTGATAGAACATTACGAAAGGGGGGTGTTTTTCTCTATCCCGTTGACGCGAAGCGCCCGACCGGCCGATTAAGACTTTTGTACGAATGCATGCCCCTGGCGTTCATTATGGAGCAAGCGGGGGGTTCCGCGATAAATGGTCCTGATCGAATCGTTGAGATCACTCCTTCCGATATTCATCAAAAGTCCGCTTTGATTACCGGTAGCCCGAGCGAGGTCGCTCGGTACGCGGCTCAGGTCCATGCAAAGGGTGATGTTAAGGGACGTTGAGCTCGGATTCAGTTCGTGGGAGACTCTCTGTCTTACGTCCTCTCTACTGAACGGCTACCAAAATGCTTATCCGTCGTGAAGATAGCTATCTAGTCTCGCTGCTCCTTTTGGTCGCCGCCTATTTGGTGATTCAAATTTCGACGGTGGGAGTACCTGAAATTGGTGGTAGTTCTGAAGCTCGGGAGGCTCAAGTCATCGACGTCATGCGAAGAACCGGGGAGTTCGTGCTCCCGCTTCGTAATGGGATAGTCCCCTCGAAACCTCCGCTGTTTCACTGGGTGGGATATGGTCTAAGCGTTTTTGCTCCCGTACTAAGTGAATTTTCTGCGCGGGTCCCTTCCGTTCTGTTCGCGTGTGGCCTCCTTCTGTGTGTTGGTTTGACCTGTCGGCGACTCGCCGAGCTTCTCGAACGGGAGAACTCCGCGTGTGAGGTGCGGGCGTCAACGATCATTGCTCCCGTTATCCTTGCACTCACCTATGGCTTTCACATCATGGCGACGCAAGCGATGGTCGACATGACCTACGCATTCTTTGTGTGGGCAGCGCTCTGTTCGTTGGCACATTCAGATCCGGTGCGTTGGTCTATCGACCGGCGTTTATCTCAGGGTGCTGCCCTCTTCTTTTGGCTTTCGGTCTCTGGAGCGGTTCTGAGTCGGGGGCCTATCGGGGGTGCTCTCCCCGTATTGCTTGCGTGTGGCGTTGGGACCTCCCTGTGGGGGTGGCGGTGTGTATTCGCTACGCTTGTGCGTCCGGTTTTTGGGTGGGGCGTCTTAGTCCTCCCCTTGGGTTGGTACTGGGCGGCGTATCAACGGGGAGGAGAGGCATTTCTCGCGAGGCAACTCTTCTTTGAGAATATGCAAAGGATAGTCGGGGGCGAGCACATAAATAACGAGTCGTGGTGGTTCTACCTCCCGTCGCTTGTCAGAACGACCTTTCCATGGGGACTCTTATTGTTGGTCGTTGGGGTTATTCGCGCTCGTCTGGGGCTTTTTCGGTGGCGACCTCAATGCCAGTTTTACGATAGAGCGTACCTCTCCCCGATCGTAACTCTCGTGGTTGGCCTCGTTCTCCTCTCGTTCTCGTCCGGTAAGCGGCATTCATACATGTTACCGCTCTATCCGTGCGTCGCGATCCAGCTCGGATTCGTGTTCGCGCGGCAATTTCATGGTGGGCAGTTCTCTACTCGTCAACGCGTAGCCCGCGGCGTGCGAAGCCTTGAGTGCTGCCTAGGGGTAGTGGGGATTGTTTTCTTTTGTGTGTGCGGCGCTTTTATGCAGGGAGCGTTTCGTATTGGAAAGAGCGATGAGCTCGTTAGGGATTCGCTGCGCCTTGGACTCTCAGAGGGGTCGGTTGTGCTTTTCTGTTGTCTGCTTCCGTGTTTTATCCGCGGCGAGCGTTCGGTTAGAGAGGGGCTTCGAAATATCTCTGTCGCGACACTTGGAATTCTCACCGTCTGCACCTGTCTCGGGTCAACGGTCAAGGCTCATCTCAAGGGGTTTCCCGTTATGGCCGCGCAATGGATTGAATACGGGCGAGACGCTGAGAGGCTTGTTGTAATCAAGGGGAGTTTTGACGAGTACTTTGATCCGATACTATTCTATGTTCGGCGGGATGTTGAGATCTTTGACGCTGAAGCCGCTCAGGTGCCGTGTGACCCAAAGAGTGTTTATCTTACACGGCGGTCGTGGATTGAATCTGATCATCAAAGGTTTCAGGGGGCACTTCTTAATTTGAAGGTTCTGCGCGGGGAGTTGGCTTCGCTCAGCGGTGACACGAGCCGCGACCTTATCGCTTTCCGTTGTGTGGAGAACGGAGCCTCGAGTGCGGAACCTTACCTTGCAGGTGACCTGCGCGACGCCTAAGGATGTGGGTTACATCTGCGAGGGGTATTTACGAAGAAGTCCATGAACTATTCGTAATGATAGCGTGAGAAGGATCGCGATGATTGTCGCGGAGGTGGCGAGGTCGGTTCGATTAAATCCGACTGCCATGCCGACACCAGCGGTTACCCACATGAGTGCCGCGGTTGTGAAACCTGACACTCCATATTTGCCCCGGAAAATAGTACCAGCACCGAGAAATCCGATGCCCGGAATTATCTGTGCCGCGATGCGGCCCGGGTCGCCAATATGGTACTCATTAAAAGTCTCCAATGAGAGGATGGCGAAGAGACAGCTGCCTAGAGCTATAAGTGAAAAGGTACGGATGCTCGGATCTTTTCCGGCAAGCTCTCGCTCGACACCGATAAGAGCTCCCAGAAATGCCGCTATGAAGAGCTGAATGTTAGATGAGTTGAAGATTAGTTGCATCGAGAGCTGTTCCATATTACTAGGGTACCACTCACGCAGCTCTGGGGTAAGACCCGTCTTTTTGCCTCAATACTCACTATCCAGAGCAACGGTAACAAAGTTCCGATGGATGCTATCTCTATAAAGTCACTCGTCTTTGCTTCCTCCAACGCCGGAAAGTGCTTGGAAGTAAAAAAGTATGCCGCGCCACTCGGCATTGAGGTCATAGGGCTTGCCGATATCGCTTCGGGTATCGAAGGCCCCGTTCCTGAAGTGAAAGAGATCGGCGCTCACTATGAAGCAAACGCTGTATTGAAGGCCCGCGCCTACGCGGGGTGGTCGGGCAGAGCGTGCGTCGCGGATGATACCGGAATTGAGATTGAGGCTTTGCAAGGACTTCCTGGATTGCACTCGGCGCGCTGGGGAATTGGGCGGGTCGCGGGAGAGCTCGGCGTGGTTTTCAAGGGAAGGGCGGCTTTCGTGTGCTGCATGGCGTATGCTGAACCAAACGGGCGGGTTGTGTCGGTAACGTCTCGGGTGGGCGGCACCCTAATCCTTGACCCAACAGTTGAGGCGGCAGCGGTCAAATCTCTTCAGTTCTCACAGTTCTTTATGCCTGACGGGTACACTGAAAATCTTGAGGACCTGACGCGCCGAGGGGTCTTCGTCTCTCACCGAATTCGATCTCTTCAAGCCCTGCTTACCTCTCTTCGATAGCTGGTATCGTTTTGGGCTCGATTTATTTGTTTTCTGCGGCGCGCAGTGGTTATTCACGAAAAAGCTCGCTCAGCACAGAGAGCGCCTCGTTGGATGAGACCTCCGGGTGGGAGGCGAGCCAAACGTAGCGTCCTATATGGCGCTCTACCCCGCTTCTACCATCCCTAATCGCTAGCTCGCAGAACGTTGAGAGAAGTAGCCTTGGGTCCTGTTCGGCTTCGCACGCGGCGTCGAGGGTTTTCGTGCTCGAGTTTTCAAGATCTGGTAGGCGAGCAGCGGTGAGCACGTGTATCTGCTCCGATGAAAGGGCCTTTCTAGGTGTGGATATTTCAAGCGGCGCAACGGCGGCGCTCGCGTGCGGCCCAGGACGCTGATTTGGACGAGGAGCAGGGCGTTGAGATGTCGGCTCTTGCGCCGCAGGTAAATCTTTTTTCTCTTCAGACCCATGTTGTTTAATTGGGGCACTCGACTTTTTTGAGGATGGTCGAGAGACGCGGTGTGGCTTTTTGGGGGCCCTTTCCTCCGGTTCGTCCGGCGTTAAGCGAATAATCTCACTTTTCGCTTTCTCCGGGGAGTGACCGGGCATCTCTTTGGTTGAAGATGAAATCTGTGTGCCTGTTGGGAGTGGTGTTGGTTGCGGCGGGCGAGGGGGGTCCTCTCGAGGGGGCCGAGGGATACTAGGAAGGGTGAGGATCGGCGCGGTTACTTTTTGTTCAATCTGTTTGATCAGTCTTTGTATCTCGGGGGTTTGAGCATTGCGTCTTGCTTCTACAAGGAGCGCGATCTTGGCGTTATGAGGGAGTGAAGCGAACGCTCTCTTGGCTGGTTCCTGTACGGTGCTGTTCTGGTGCTGCAGGAGTTTGGCGATAAGAGGAACGTCCGCACCGTCGCAGGGAAAGTGCTCGATTAAGGCGGTCGCGGCTCTCGCGTGGATAAGGTCGATCTCTCGGTCGAACGGTTTTGTTAAGATCTCTCGAGCGAAGTCCCTACACGCTCGCGCGTCACAGAGCCATAGCGCGGAGATAGCGCCTACAACGATGAAGTTTGAATCGGAAAAGTGCCGGGCGATATCAATGAGTGCCGCGGCACGGATCTCAGTGGACGCAGAGCTGCCAGCCACCTGACGTATGAGTTCCCCAACGAGCATCCCGTCGCTACTTCTCTTCGCGATTTCAGCGAGTTCCGCGGGCTCTTTTGGCGGCGATTCTGGTTTCCTTCCCGTCTCGTGTCTCATGCTTTTGACCTCCAGGACCTTGGGTTGTTTCAATACGTGCTTGGCCGCCTATGGTTTAGTAACCCTTACTCTGCTCGAACGCCCGCCAACCGATCAAGGATAATCGCGCATGCCGCACGCACCGAGAGGTGATTATACCCCGTCGGTCCGTCTATCGGTTTGAGAACGTAGTTGGCTCGCGCCATCAGCTCGTCGCTCATCCCCCAACCAGTTCCAAACATGAGGAGGAAGGGGGCGTCTGTTTGTGAAATCTCTGAGCGCATTGTGGAATACGAAACGCGATCCTCGCCATCTTTAGCCGACGTAGCTATGAGCTTCGGAAGTTGTCCGGTCTTTCGCTCTATTTGAAGGATCGCTTCGTCGAGGTCTGAGACGATCGAGAGGACCCCGAGAGCATCCTGCCGATTCGGATTGTAGGTAGAGCCGAACCCGCTATCCCAGTGTTCCTTGACGGTGCGCACAAGGGCGCGGATAGTTTGTGAGGGATGAACTACAAAGAGGCTTCCGGCTCCGAAGGTGCGACTACTACGGGCGATGTCGTGAACATCGATAAGGGTCACTGAGGTCGTTACCATCCTGCCCGTTTTGTCGACCATCTTATCGTGGAGCAGGGCAACGTAGAGGTTTGGCTCTTTAATCATGGGAATCTGTCTTCGCTTTAGCGTTGAGTGTTTTTGTTTTTCGTGTCGCCTCTTTCAGACGCCACGATGCTATCGACTTGTGGTTTCCTGAGAGAAGTA
This sequence comes from uncultured delta proteobacterium, assembly GCA_903920005.1. Classification (GTDB taxonomy): domain Bacteria; phylum Bdellovibrionota_C; class UBA2361; order UBA2361; family OMII01; genus OMII01. The sequence goes on along the minus strand of CAIXKI010000133.1, from coordinate 17,868 downwards.
CATCGGGGACCATTGCGCCGCGAAAATCCTCAGGTCTCGTATATTGGGGCGCCTCGACGAGGGTTCCACCACCCAATGTTGGAGAGAAGGATTCTTGGCACGTTGACTCACTATTGTGAAGCACGCCCGGTTGAAGTCGTAGGCATGCTTCAGTGACGAGCATGCTTGGTACTTCGCCGCCCATCACCACGAAGTCTCCGATGGAGAGCTCCTCATCGATAGCGATATCTATAACACGTTGGTCGATCCCCTCGTATCGGCCGCAGACGAAGGTTACCGAGGAGCGCTTTGAGAGCTCGGACGCTTTGGCTTGGGAGAATCTGGTGCCGCTTGGCGAGAGGAGGACGACCCAAGTGATCGGATCTTTGGCGCGCACAGCTTCGATGGCGCTCACAAGAGGTTCCGCCATCATCACCATGCCAGCGCCTCCACCGTATGGCGTATCATCAACTTTATGGTGAGGTGGTTTCGAGAAATCTCGGATGTTGGTTGTCGTGGTGGATAGGAGGCCCCGAGCAATCGCCTTTCCAATAAGGCTCGTTTTGAGGAAGCTCTCAAAGATCTCAGGGAAGATGGTGATGAAGTTAACGTTCCACACAGGCGACCGTCATAAAAAACGCGGTAGTTTCTTGTAAGAAACATACCGCGTCCATTCTTGGAATTCCTAAGAGCCTACTTCTTCGCGCTCTTAGCAGCGCGAACCTTGCGAGCCTTGCGAGCTGCTTGGGTCTTCTTGGTCTGATGCTCTTCACGAGCTTCGACGTAACCAGGGATAGCGCGCCTGATGATCGATCGAACTACATCAGTCGGCTTGGCGCCTTGCTCCATCCACTTCTTAACGAGGTCTTCTTTAATCGTGATGCGAGATGGGTTGTTGAGGGTGTTGTATGTGCCAACAACCTGAAGGAAGCGACCGTCACGTTTAGCCTGCTTGTCAGCGGCTACGATACGGTACACAGGGGATTTATGCTTCCCGAGACGAGAGAGACGAAGAACAACTGCCACAGTAACTCCTTACAAAGGTTCCAAGAAAAGTGAGTCGGAAGAATAACCTAAAAGCACTGTCTAGGTAAAGTGACCACGTTGGTAAAGGGTCTCCTTGGGCTATTTCCTTCCTTGCGCTGAATATTACAGCCTGAAAACAACGGGTTACCGCTTTCCGAAGAGACCTCCAAGACCGCCCATGCCACCCATTCCCCCAAGACCTCCGAGTCCGCCGCCCCCGCCAAACAGTCCCCCGAGGGCTCCCGGACCCATCTTCATCATCTGCTTCATGACTTTGCGCATCTCTATAAACTGCTTAATAAGCTTGTTAACGTCCTCTACCTTGGTCCCAGAACCAAGCGCGATGCGGCGCCGACGACTCCCGTTGAGTATCTCGTGGTCTCGGCGCTCTTGAGCGGTCATTGAGAGGATAATCGCTTCGATCTTGGCGAACTCTTTTTCCTGTTTTTCAGGATCCACCTGTTTTGCCAGCTTATTTAGGCCGGGAATCATCCCCATGAGCGATGAGATGCTTCCCATCTTCTTAATCATTCTCATCTGGTCAAGAAAGTCTTCAAAGGTGAACTGGTCCTTCTTGAGCTTCTTCTCGAGCCTCTCGCTGTCTTCGACTGATACCTGCTCAACAGCTTTCTCAATCAGTGTCAGTACATCTCCCATGCCGAGAATTCGCTGAGCCATTCTATCCGGATGGAACGGTTCAAGAGCGTCGGACTTCTCGCCGCTACCAATAAACTTGATCGGCTTGCCGGTTACGGCCCGCATTGAAAGCGCGGCCCCGCCTCGCGCGTCTCCGTCTAGTTTCGTGAGGATGAGTCCCGTCAGGGAAAGAGTTTGATCGAACCCCTGCGCGACGTTCACAGCTTCCTGTCCCGTCATCGCGTCAGCGACGAGAAGGATCTCAGTTGGCATAACCGCGGCATTGATCTGCCTTAACTCGTCCATGAGCTGCGTGTCGATCTGGAGACGGCCAGCGGTGTCGATAATCACGACATCACATACATTTTTCGTCGCGTAATCACGGGCGCGTATGGCGATATCAACCGGCTTGTCGGTTGGCTGGGAATCGAATACCGGAATCGAGAGGTTCTTGCCCAATGTTTTGAGCTGCTCGATAGCCGCGGGGCGGTAGACGTCCGCCGGCACGAGAAGTGGAGAACGTTTGTAGGTCTCTTTCAGCAACCGAGCGAGCTTGGCGGCGGTTGTCGTCTTACCAGCGCCTTGAAGACCCGCGAGCATAATGATCACAGGTGGAGCGGTGCGAAGATTGAGCTCCGCGAGCTCATTTCCCATCACTGATTTCAGCTCGTCGTGCACGAGCTTGATGATATGCTGGTCTGGCGTAAGGCTCTTGAGCACCTCATCGCCGACGGCCTTCTCGGTGACCCGGGCGCAGAAATCCTTGGCGACCTTGAAGTTGACATCCGCTTCGAGGAGCGCGGTTCGCACCTCTTTCATCACAGCTTCAACGTCTGTCGCGTTGAGCACGCCGCGTCCACGGATTTTATTGATAGCGCCTTCAATCTTGGAGTGTAGAAAATCAAACATAGGGGCTAGTGTGCCCTAGAGACGGACGGTCTTCAACTCTTGTGATTCGCCATCTTATTTGAGCCCAGAGAAGTGAGGCGTGGTATCCACTCGGTTCTTTCAACGCATAGTGTCGTAAGCCGCGTAAGGGATGTTTCTTTTTGCTCTTATCTGAGGCGAAATCCGACGACATCTTTCTAGTGTTCCGCCCACAAACCCTCGTTCGCCTGCCGATGGAGTATCGTTGCGACGGGCTCTAGTAGTTGCGTTTCTTCCGATTCGTTGGGTCATCAACCGTCCACTCATTACCTCGTTGTTGAGGCCGCTCTGTGCCCCGAGAGAAGGTGTCAGGCTCAAACTGGGGGCGGCGTTTGCCCGTTTTTTGAGGGGGAAGGCTTAGAGCCGTTTGATAGCGCTCGCGCGCCGCCGGAAGGAGTGCGTGGAGCTGTTCGAGGCGTTCGTCGCTGGCCGGATGTGAAGAGAGAAAACTCATAGTGCCGCTAGCCGGCCCTTCGGTGTTTGCCATCGTGGTCCACAGTGAGATCGCGTCGTCGGGATTGAAGCCGGCATCGGCCATGAGGAAGAGCCCTATCTGATCTGCCTCGAATTCCTTACGCTGAGACTCCGGATTAACGATTATAGCCTTGAGGGCTTCTTGGGCGAGCATCCCGGCTAGTTGGCCTAAGGGGCCGTAAGGCCCCTGAACGGCAACAATACGACCGGTCACCTCACCGGTTACCTGCGCCATAATGCTTGCGGTCTCTTCCTGCGGTGTTGGGCTCGTATGCATCGCCAAGACGTGTCCAATTTCATGCGCGAGTACGGCGACAAGCTCTCCATCATTTCGCGCCGTGCGCAGCATCCCGGTCCATACGAATACAAAGTTTCCCCTCGTGGCGGCAGCGTTTGTGACGTTGTCTGCGCGAAGGACGTAGACATGCCACGGGTCCTTTGTCGCTCCAGCGGCTGTCGTTAGGCGATCGACAAGGTCACGCACTCGGTTGATGGTGGCGTCGTCCCGCTCAAGGGGGAACTCTTTCATGAGAGCCGAGAGGACCTGTTGGCCGTACTGCTCGTCAGTCGGGGATACTAATGAGGCCGGAGGGATCTCGCCCGGAGGAACGGGGGGTCGGGATGGGCCGCATCCGATAATGATGAGTGAGGCCGCGATGCAAAGAATTCTCGAAATGTTCATCGTCCGGTCATTATAATCCAGGTAGGAACTTTAGGTAGGTGATCGCGCTCTTGGGACGTCGTTTGCAGGTAGTGCGGGTGGATGAGGGGCCTGGCACTATGCTGAAGCAATCCCACCCCTCTGTTCCAAGCACCGCCAGTCGTTTTTCCATAGCCTCAGCAGATAGGTCGGCGGGAAGATCCTGCACCCGGTATTCCCATCTGAAGAGTTTATCGACCTCCTCCTTAGTTTTGGCGTGGAGAGCATCCCCGTGTGGACCGAGGGCCTCCTGGACCTGGCCCGGTGAAACCCCCAATCCCTTACTCATTGAGTCGAGGATGCCTTCGAAGGAGAGGCTGTCTTGCGCCACGGGAGTCGCCCGAGTCGCGGGTGGAGCAGTTTCGTCATTAGTGGTATTCTGACAACCACTTAGAGCTGATATCGAGTAAAAAAAGAGGGGCAGAGCCACGATTGCCCCATTCGTCCAAAAACCTGTATAGTGCCGCATTCTCATAGTAACTCTCATTCGTATTAGAGGGGTCGCTCAGTGCCTTATTCAAACGATACCGGGTCTCGTCGTCAGATTCCAGAAAACTTTACGTTGCAATTCTCACGGGATGAGATAGCCAAAAGAGTAAAGGAGGTCGGTGCCGAGGTGGACGCATGGTGTTCGAGTGTATGGGCAGACTCCCGCACCGACGTCGTTGCCATTCCGGTGCTGAGAGGTGGAATCTTCTTTTTTGCGGACCTCGTGAGGCAGATCTCCTCGTCGATCGAGATCGCTCCGGTGCGAGCGCAGACATACGACCCGGCCACAAACACCGCAATGGAGCCAAGCGTCCAAGTATACGCGGAAGGTCTCCCAATCAAGGGGCGCGTCGTTCTCGTAGTTGATGATGTGTGTGACTCGGGCCGCACCTTGGAGGAGCTTGAGAAGGCTCTTCTCGCGCGGGGTGCTCGTGAGGTCAGAACTGTTGTGTTGCTGCGACGGCTCCTTCCCCGTCCTACTTTCGTTCCGTGTTGGGTCGGTCTTGAATACAAGGGCCCGGAATGGTTCGTTGGGTACGGCATGGACGACAGCGAGCATTGGCGCAATCTCCCGGATATCTACACCATAGGTCGAGACGCGTAGAGTATGGGAGCATCGTTGCCGTCTCAACAAATTGAACCAACAAAAGCAGCGGATGCCGTCGAGTATGTCATCGATATCGTAAAGCTTTGCAAGCGCTTCGCTCGGAGAGGTCGTGCTCCTCAGGGTTATACGACGTTCAAGGCAGCCCTGCTTTCGTTTTTCAAGTCAAAAAAAGATCTAGCGGTCGTTCGAGAGGAGCCGAAGGCATTCGGTATCGAAGATCTGACGTTGCGGATTCCTAAGGGCGCCTCGGTTGGTTTGATAGGTCGCAATGGTTCTGGAAAGTCGACCTTCCTTAAGTTGGTAACCGGAATATACAAGCCCACGAGTGGGGAGGTGAACGTCAAGGGACGGATCGCAGCCTTGATAGAGCTGGGGGCCGGATTTCATCCGGATTTTACCGGGCGTGAAAATCTTATGCTCGCGGGAATCATGCACGGACTTACTCGTGAGCAGATCCTCTCGCGATACGATGAGATAGTTGAGTTCGCCGAGCTTGGGCATGTCATCGACGAACCGGTACGAACCTATTCCTCCGGCATGTTTATGCGGCTTGGTTTTAGTATCGCCATCCACACTGACCCGGACATCCTCTTGGTTGACGAGGTGCTTGCGGTCGGCGACGCCGGATTTGTGGCGAAATGCAAAGACAGGATCTCTGAGCTTCGAAAAGCGGGTAAGACCTTAGTGCTTGTTACTCACGACCTGGACGCGGTCGAGCGGTGGTGCGATGAAGTCATTTGGTTGCACCAAGGAGAGGTAAAGGACAGAGGCTTTCCCCGACGCGTCATTGACGCGTATCGCTCTTTTATTGAGAAGCAGGAACAGAATGAGATCTTAAGTCATGAACATGAGGTTATTGCTCAGGTTCAATCGGTCGAGTCTGACGCTGGCGACCCGAAGGGCGCCCGATGGGGTAGTCGAGAAATAGAGATTGTGAGCGTTGAAACCCTCGGTTCTGACGCTTCTGAAAAAAGGGTCTATCATTCCGACGACACGATGCGAGTAAAGATAGCCTACCGAGTGCACGCGGCGCAGGATGAGGTGGTTTTTGGACTAGGCGTGTCGCGCGTAGATGGATTGCCGGTGTTCGGAACTAATACCGATATCGACCGGATAAAGATGCCAGCTTTGAAAGGCGAGGGGATAGTTGAGTGCGACTTAAAACGATTAGGGCTCGTTGAGGGTGGATACACCCTTGATGTGGCGGTCCATCGCGCAGACGGCTATCCGTTTGACTATCACAAAGACGCCATACACTTCTCCGTTCGCTCTGAGAGGCGGGAAGTCGGAGTTGTTTCTCCCCCGCGCGCATGGATCATCAACGGCGAGAGGAGCGTATGCTAGGAATAGTGAAAGAGCTGTGGCGCTTTAGGGCCCTCGTGGACGCGTTGGTTCGTCGACATATCGCGACACGATATCGCGGCTCGGTGTTTGGATTTCTCTGGTCTTTGATGAATCCGTTGTGCCTGATGGCGGTGTACACCCTCGTGTTTCACTATTACATGCGATTTAACGGGGGGCCCTACTATCATCTGATGGTCTTCGCGGGGCTTTTGCCATGGATCTGGACAAGTAGCGCTCTGGTTGAGGGAACCGCTTCGTTAGTAAACAGTGGACACCTCATCACGAAGTCGCTGTTTCCCGCGCACGTTCTACCCTTTGTGAGCGTGAGTTCCGCAATGGTTCATTTTCTCTTGGCACTCCCGGTTTTGGCTATCTTCGTTGTGATGGCAGGCTTGCCGATTCCGATCACCTGGCTCGCGCTCCCGGTTGTCGTTATCGTCCACGCCGTGTTTTTAAACGGTGTTGTTTTAGCTCTTTCGGCGCTCAATGTATTCTATCGCGATGTGCAACATCTGGTGGGGAATATGCTAACGCTCCTCTTCTTTCTGTGCCCAGTGGTCTATCCGGCGACCGTTGTTCCGGAGAAGTGGAGGTTTCTCATTACCTATAATCCACTCGCAGCGCTGACTCAATTTTACCAGCAGATCCTCATTGAAGGGGTTTGGCCGCCCATGTCAGGCCTTGTCTATGTGCTCCTCGTAAGCCTCGTAGTAGGCGCATGTGGGGTCGTTGTTCACAATCACTACAAAGAGAAGTTCGCAGAGGCGCTATGACCAGTACACGTCCGATTCATCAACTCGTGCACACGCTCAGTTATGGCGACGCGATATCGACGGAGGTTCTCGCGCTTCAGTCGGCGATCCGATCCCTCGGCATCGAGAGCGAGATATACGCGCTGCATGAACACAATAAGTTGGTCGGCCGTTCAAGACCGTTTTCGACGATTGGTGAGTGCGTAGAAGCGGACCTCATTCTTCACTACTCGATCGGTTCTCCGCTTAACGATCTGTACCGTGAGTGGAAGCGGGGTCACCGAGTTCTCGTCTATCACAATATAACTCCAGCATCGTGGTTCGCGGGGATAAACGCGAGGGTGGCTCGTGATATCGAGCAGGGCCTTTCAGATCTTCCCGTATTGTGCGGCGTGTCGGACAGGATTTGGGCTGATTCTAAATTTAACGCGATGGAGATCGCCTCTCTTGGTTTTAACGCCGAGGTGCTCGACCTTCCGATAGCGCCCGAGCGGTGGGAACGCGCACGACATGAACCGACCTACTCATTGGTGAAGAGTCGGCCGGGCACTCACATCCTCCACGTTGGACGCCTCGCTCCGAACAAATGCGTCGAGGACGTTATTAAATCGTTTTACTACCTTAAGAGGTACGTTACCCCTCAGAGTTGGTTGTGGCTCGTTGGTATCGATACGGATACTGAACTCTACTCATTCTCGCTCCGGCGTCTCGCGGCGAATCTTGGTATCGAAGATGGCGTTGAGTTCATGGGGTGTCTCGCGGACGAGCAGGTTCGCGCATTATACGAATCGTGCTCAGCGTACTTGTGTATGAGCGAGCACGAGGGGTTCTGTCTCCCTCTTATCGAGGCCATGCATTTCGGATGCCCGGTAATCGCCTACGGTGCGGGGGCTGTTCCTGAGACTATAGGAGATGGTGGGATCGTTCTTGAAGAGAAGAAGCACGCTGAGGTTGGGCAACTTCTTTCAATGGTGGCTACAGAGGGGGATCTGCGGTCGAGGCTCATCACGAAAGGCCGGGAGCGAGTCAAGGAGTTCTCCTATGGGCGGTTCACCTCTCGACTACAAGAGCTCCTTACTACCGGTTCCAAGAGACGAGAGGCTCAATCCGCATGATTCGAGTTGGGTTTGACTGTAGCGCGGTAGACCCGACGTTCAAGTCTCACGCTCAGCGCGGGATAGGTCGTTACGTATCTCGACTAATATCCGCGTTTGAATGTTGCCACTCATCTGAAGTGAGTCTTTCTTATTTTGACCATCAATCGCTTTCGCGGAACGGCGTCGCTGATCGCGTTATATCCGCTATCCCAAGAGGACGGACGCACCTTCGGCAGCATCTACTCCACCCGTCGCGTCTGAATGAAGGTGCCCTCAAGGATTGCTCACTGCTTCACTATCCAGCGCATATGGATGCTCCAGCATGGACCTCCAAGCCGTACGTATTGACGGTACTCGATCTCATTCCGCATCTTCTCTCTGAGCTTTATAGAGCCAACAAGCCCTCGTGGCGATTTCGAGCGGCCCGAATGCTTGAGGTTCAAGCGATTCGAAACGCGACGATCCTTTTAGCCATCAGTGAAGCCACCGCGCGTGATATTGTTCGCGTGCTGAACGTACCGCGAGAGAAGATTGTTGTGACTCCGCTTGGAGTCGACTCAGCGTTCCTCGATGTTCAGCTTTTGCGGCGGTCGAAGAGTGTAGAGTGGAGCGCGCAGCTGCGTGGACGCCTTGGTATTCCAACTAGTCGACCTATAATCCTCTACGTGGGTGGTCATGATGAACGGAAGAATGTTGGTGTTATTATAGAGATTACGAAACGGGCGATTGATGCGGCTGCCGGTATCGGCTTGGAGCCGCCTGTTCTCGTTCTTGCTGGTCGGGTCTCGGCGGCCGCGGAGCAGGCGCGTTTAGATAGTTCTTTAGCTCGTTTTTCGATGTCGCGCGACACGATTTCCCTTGGATATGTTTCTGAGGCTGATCTTCAGGCGCTTTACGCGGAGAGCGCGCTGTTTCTTTTCCCCACGCTGTATGAGGGGTTCGGACTGCCCGCGCTTGAGGCTATGGCGGGTGGGCTTCCGGTCGTGAGTTCAAATACATCCTCGCTCCCTGAAGTCGTTGGTGAGGCGGGAGTACTATTCGATCCGAATGATGTAGACGCGGGAGTCCGAGGAGTCGTCTCTATTTTGAAAGAGTCGGAGGTTTCAAGGTTTCTCTCTCAGGCTGGGCCAGCGAGGGCCGCCCTCTTTACGTGGGAGCGGACCGCGAAGTTGACCGAGCAGGCGTATCTTCAAGCCGATCTCCTTCTCAAAGAGAAACTGAGCCGTAGAGAAGTAAAACAAGGGGATAGCGTGCGAGAGTCGCAAGCGGGAGGATGAGATGGAGTTCCCTAGACGTGCATCTGACACAGGTGTTCGATTGAGCCCGATACAGGGTAGCGGGGTTGGTCTCTCTCGGGCCCGTGTTAGGGAGTGGGCGGGAGTTGTTCTCCTTGTTGTCGTTGCGCTCCTGCTCCGTCTTGATTTCATGCGGGGCGGTTCTTTCGTGATCGACTCTGATGAAGCGATCGTTGGTTTGATGGGGAAGCACATCCTAGAGGGACGGGGTATTCCGACTTTCTATTACGGTCAGCATTACATGGGATCTCTTGAGGGGATCTGCGCAAGTATCGTGTTTTGGTTTTTCGGCGCGTCATCCTTTACCCTTCAGCTTGTGCCGCTTATCTTCTCACTCGTTTTGGTTTATCTGATGTACCTCCTAGGGCGCTCGGTCGGGGGCGTTACCGTGGGGCGGGTGGCGGCGTTATTATGCGCGGTCCCTCCCGCTCCCCTGATCGTGTGGAGCTTTAAGGCTCGGGGCGGGTTCATTGAGTTACTCGTTATCGGCGCTCTATCGCTTCTTTTTACGGTGCGATGGTTGAAAAAAAGCTCTACCAATCTGACCTATCCGGCTTTGATATGGCTTACCCTTGGCGTTGGCTGGTGGGTCAACAATCAGATCCTCTACTTTATTGTGCCGATCGGTATCTTTGGAGCCTTAAAGAGTTTTTCTTCTCTGCGAGCGGGGCGGATATCCCTCCCTCAAGCGGGAAAGCTTGGGTTGGTAACGGTGTGCTCTTTTTTCGCCGGGAGCGCTCCGTACTGGATCTACAATATTCGGCGAGGGTTTCCCTCCCTCGGGATGTTTGGTTTCGCCTCGCCCAATGATATGGGCGAGCACTTTACTGGACTTTTCCGGAACGCCCTGCCCATTATTCTTGGCGCGAAGCATTTTTGGGAAAACGACCCGGTCTTTATGGGGGCTACGCTCGTAGTGAGCGCGGTATACATAGGTATTTTTAGCTCTGTCCTATGGGTGCGCCGGTCCGCCATCAGCGCTCTTTTTAGGGGGTCGATAGATCGAATTGAGCCCCTGGAGATATTCCTCTTTTTTGTTGCCTTTGCCTGCGTGGTGTTCGCGGTAAGTAGTTTCGGGTGGCTCTCTCAGGCGCCTCGCTATCTTCTCCCGCTGTATGTCGGAGTCTTCGTGGTCTGCGGTTGGTTCGTGCGCCTCCTCGCGACCCGCTCAAAGGTTTTGGGGTATCTCTCCGTGCTCGCATTGCTCGGACTCAATCTTGCCTCGGCATACGCTGGGGGCCGGGCGATTCCCGGTGAGCCAGTTGTCTTCAACGGAGAACGCGTAAGTCGGGACCACTCGGAGATAATCGCACTCCTGAGAGCGCTTGGGATTCACAAGATTCGAACTAATTATTGGATCGGGTATCGACTCGCGTTCGAGACAAATGAGGAGGTGACGTTCCTCGTTTTTGAGGCGCCGAAGCAGATTCGGATAGCTGAATACGAGAGTCTAGCCAACCCACACGATAGGATCACTGTCCCATTGCTGCTGGTGCCGTCTGAGCGAAACGTGTTTGCGCCTGCCCTGAAGAAGCTTGGATATTCGTTTAAAGAGGTAACCGCGAGCGGATATCATCTGCTCTATGATATCGCTCTTATAGATGCTCCTGGCGAAGAGCTCAGTCGGTCCTTGTTCCAGAGTGTTCATGCCTGGGGGGGCAATTCACCAGCTGGAGCCGTGGACGGTGACCTGAAAACAAGATGGGGAACTGGAGGGCATCAGCGGCCGGGCCAGACGTTTAGTATCGCGCTTGCAGAGCCAACCAGGATTTCGGGCCTTTATTACGATTTTGCCGGTTGGCCTCAGGATGCTCCTGGAGGGCTCCGGATAGATGTTCAAGGGCTGAATGGTGAAGTGATTAACGTCCTAACTCCGGACGAGTTTAAGCAGGTGACGCCTCTCGGTGAGCTCGGCGAACTACGATTACCGTTTCCTCCTGTTGTAGCAAACTCAGTGGTTTTAACTCAAACCGAGACTCATCCGATTCTGGACTGGTCGATCGCGGAGCTGCGATTGTTGAGCCCATCGGCCGCTATCCAGAGTAAGAGGTAGGAATGGGTGTCTTTTCGAAACGATGGGCGCAATTTCTTGTTGGAATTGGTGCCGTGGCCGGTGTGGTACTCTCCGTGGATTTAAACGCTGCGAAAGTCGCGTTGATGGGTGTTTCGGTTAGAGACCTCGGCATACTACTTTCACTCTCAGTCGCGCTCGTGCTCGTCAGTGTTATTAAGTGGAAGGCGTTTTTAGCTCGCCTTGGCATTCAGGCTTCAGTCACGCATCTTTCTCGCCTTTACCTCGTCGGATATTTCATCAATCTTGTAATGCCCTCGTCGCTTGGAGGTGATGTTGTTCGCAGCCTCTATGTGGGGAAAAATATTGATCGCGTGCGGGCGGTGTCGGCGACCATGCTCGAGCGATACACGGGTCTTCTCGCGATGCTTGTAATGGCGAGCATCGCCCTGTTTTTCGCCCCCTCAGTTACTTTTCAGATTCGCCTACTCACTGGCTGTGTGGTGGCGGGGGTGTTCTGCGCTACTCTTTTGGTTGGCAATGGCGCGCTGGTCGGACTACTGGCACGTGTTCGGTGTCCGGCTTTGGTCATCTCGCGCGTTGAGCGACTTCAGTCGGCGCTGCGATGGGGGCTCTCCGATCGTGGTCTCCTTATCAAAGCCGCGGCCCTCTCCATAGCGTTCCACCTCCTCACCGTGGTTAATACGGTGGCGGTGGCTACCGCGGTTGGCTGGACTAGCCCTCCATGGGGGGATCTTTTTGTGGTCGTGCCACTAATTCTCTTGGTGGGTGCTGTTCCGATTTCACCGCATGGACTTGGGCTTCAGGAAGGAGCGTTTGTGTTCTTTCTTCACTCAGTAGGAGCGACGACAGGAGAGGCTTTAGCCATCGCCCTTGTTCTCCGGGCGAAGAGCTACGTCTTAGCGTTCGTCGGAGCGATTTGCTGGATTGGATTGCCAAGAGGTATTCGTTCCGTCAGCGAGGATCTCGCGTAGTTCCGGTAAAGCAACGGGGTTTTATCGCTGGTCGTTCGGCGTGCCTGGCTCCTCGCGAGTGAATCGCTGAACGGGGGGTAGTTTGCACAGAAGTTTCGCGACAGAGTCTTTTCGCGCGCTGTGTCGAGCGCGCCATAAGAGTGAATCGTTAGCGGAACCGTCGCATCCTCTGCAGGTAAAACTATCCCAGTTTAGCGCCGCCGCGAGTTCAAGACAGCAGTCGTAGTTCGCGCAATCGTATCGCCGTCTCGGTGTTTCGTCCGCAGGGAGCGACGAGACAGCGGAATTGGTACAATCACGAATAGGATCGAGTCTTACCTCAAAGGGTCCTGGTGATCCGATAGTCTCTTTGCCAGTCATAGGTTCAAGGGTGCCGGGAAATCTGCTGAAGAATATACGTCGCTCTGAGAAGGTTACTCTCAGTTAAAGCGCCCCTAGAAAGTGACACAACTCGCCCCGCCGATCAAACATTCGACGGCGAAAACATGACGCTAGTCAAGGGAGCGCCCAGGTTTTCGTAAAGCTCTGTTCTAATGAGGTTTGTGACACTTTTGTAGACTAAGTTTAGGGCTTCCGCTACCTTCGCGAGACAGAAATTTTATGACCGACAATTCTTCAACACAACATGGCGCGGCGCCGATATCCGTTCTCTCGGACAGTGGTAGTGGTCGCGCGTTCATCACAATTATTGATGACGAAACAAGTGAGCCGCTCGCGAGAGCCGTCGCGGATCGTTTGAGTAGTCGCGCTCGGAGTGTGCTACTCTTGAGTAAAGCTGTGAACGCTCAAACGTGGCAGGAGCTCTCAGACGCGTTCGCCGCGTCCTTGGTCCGTTTGCAGGTACGGCAGGTTAGTCTCGTGGGGATTGGAGCCGGAGCCACCTTGGCGCAGAACCTCGCTCTGAGCAGTCCAAAAACAGTGCGCTCCCTCGCGATCGTTGACGCGTCATCACGTCCTCATCCGAGGTGGTGGGAGCGGTACGTTGATTGGCTTGAGGAGCATCTTCCTTTCGGCTTGCCGCTACGCCTTGGATCCGTAGGTTTCAACGCCAAGGCATATCTACATAGAGTAAGGTGCCCGCTCCTCGCTATAACCACCGCGGACGCCACCAGTTTCATACGTGATGAGCTTCGAACGCTCTCCGCTCGTGCTCCAACGGCATGGGGGATCGAACTTAAGGGGACACGGGAAGAACAGGTAGAGGAGTTAACGTCGGCCCTTCTGGCGTTCCAGGATACTCCAGCGAAATGCCCTCAGAAGAATATGAAAGAGGCGGTGTAGGGGTATGATTGAGTCACAAGAATCACCCTCTGCCATCTCACGAGATTTCATTCCAGAACTTCTCCGGGTTGTGAGTCAGAATGACGACAGTGGCAATGTCACGTGGAACGTTCTTGATTCCTTAGAGGTGCTGCTTGATGCTGGCAACACGTGCGGCGCGCTTCATCTCGCTGAGAATGTGGTCGAGATGCTGGGTGATGAGCCGCGTAATCGTCTCTTTAAGGGTTATATCGCGCTATGCAATCTGATGATTGATGGTGATATCGATAGGGGGCTCGCGACCATCGAGGAGATTTATATCGAGATCCAGCACGGCGGATTCTCAAACGTCGATCGATGCTGGGGCACGATTCTCTTGTCTCGTGCTTTATGGGTTGGCGTGTATTGCAGAGCAACTCCAGAGGTGGAGCTTTTCAGGGCGCGTACGCTCCTCTCGAACGAGTTTTCTCGTATTCAGGCGCTCGGCGATCGTCTTTTAGCAAGCAAGGTAGGACTTGAGCTCGCGAAGAGTTACGTACACTGTCCCTCTCCTGAGGTCTCTGCCGCTCAAGAGATATTAAAAGCGGTAACGGCGTTAGTCGAAAGCGAGGGGCGATCGGCCGAAGTGTCCTTTGATTGCACCCGTATGCGGTATCAGGTCGAGCGGGACGCTCAGAGTGGAGAAGAGGGGGCGGTATCTGACGAAGCCTTGCGCTTGGCCAGTCGCCCACTTGGTGGAGTGGCTCGTGGTCTGGCGGAGCTCTCGATATGTCGCGTTGGTGGGATTGGTTCCGAGGAGCGAGTATTTTCAATCGAACGAGCGCTTGAGCTGTTTAAGGAGAGCTCTTACAGATCGGGTGAGTTTGAGTCGCTCCTCATCCTTGCCAACGCGGCCGTTGAAAATGACCACCATGCGAAAGCTCACCGAATCTTCTCCCAGGCGGTTCAGGTCTCTGTTGAAGGTGGCTTTCTTTATGGCCGCGGCATCGCGCTTTTAGGCGCGTTTCAGAGCGTCGCGATGAGTGGCGATACGGAGGCTGCTCAGAAGCTCGCAAAGGAGCTGCTTGGTTTGTGTAAGAAGCCGCTTTTTCTAGGGGCGTTCGGTCTTAACGTCGTTGCGGCCCTACAGCTTGTCGGCGATCTTTCTGCTGCTACCCGACTCGCCACGACATGCGAGAAACATTTTATTACGATCGGGATTCACTCGTTGGCAGGTCAGGCATCGTTTATGCTCGGCGCTTCGCATGCCGAGAGCGGTAAGTGGCGATTGGCTCGGAGCGCGTGGAAACGCGCACTCACCTGCGATGAACTTCGTCGTTCGCATATAAGCGCGTGTGATAAGCGCGCGGCGCTGGCGCAGGCGGTGGCGATGGTCGACTTCTCCGAGCGCGGAGCGCTGTCGGACGCGACGTTGGGAGAGATAGATCGCCTTCGAAGTGTTTCCGAGAAGTCGCTTCTTCCCTTCGGCAGCTCCAGCGTTGCGTTGGTAGCGCTTGCGAGATCGCTGCACGTGCATGCTCAGCTCGATATTCTCGCCAAGCGATCGGTTGAGGCGCTCAAGTCGCTCAGTAAGGCACGCGAGATCTTCGCCCAGCTAGGCCTAGAAAAAGAGGTCGCCCTCTCGGACGCGCTTAACGGGCTCGCCTTGCTTGAGGCGTCGAAAGATCGTGGTGGGGACATCGTCGAGGAAGCGGTGGCCGCTCTTCAACGGTCACTGGACTACTTTGCAGCGATGGGCTCGACCAGACTACTGTGGAAGTTGCATTACTACCTCACAGTTGCCGGTGTTATGCGGTCTCAACTTGCCTCCGACGCTATGGTGCGAGAGCGGTGGCGGCAGATGTCTATAGGATGGCTTAAGAGCGCCGAGCGAGACGTACAGCTCCTGACCCTTGAAGGTGGGATGCCAAGGGCCGGCTCTGGAGAGGGCGACTTCTCCCCAGGTCTCAAGCCGGAGGTTTTAGAGCCGCTTAAGCAGGTGCTCGGGCTCGTGTCCCAAAAACGCCAATCGAAGTCGAAGATTGAGGCAAGCGGAACGACCTCTAAACGCTTTGGTAGGTACCTTCACTAGGGTTCCGCCCAAAAGTTTTTTTTCACCGGGCTCCGTAATATGTTCGCGCCGCTGCCCTAGGGTGGCTTCTCAACGGTCTGGGGCTGGCTGGGCAATGGGCCCCCGGGCTAGGGCTTTTCGTTACTGCCATAACTTACGTCGATTACACTCTCTATTTGACCACTCTCTCGGTTGACCAAAGGCACGGATAGTATGCCGATTTTTGGGAGGCGCTTTTCGGACCTGGGGGGTATCGGGACTGTTTCGCTTAACCTGATTTCGTCGTAACGTGCCTGCATGAAAAACCTAGTGCTCGTTCTCGGACTCATCGGAATACTCGTCGGGGCTCGGCCGTGTTACGCCGCTGAGATTGCCGTTGTCGATACGCAAAAGGTGCTCAATGAGTGCATCATTGGAAAAGCCGCTCGGAGTAATCTTGAGGGGCGCGTCAAAAAAGCACAGGCGAAGCTCGTCCAACTAAAAGGTGACTTCGAGAAGCAGCGAGACGACCTCGCTAAGCAGTCGACCATCCTCCATGGAAGTGCTCTTGACGCCAAAAAAGAGGCCTTGCAGAAGAAGCAGGTTGAGATTCAGCGCTTGGCCCAAGACGCTCAGGAGGAGTTGGCGAGGGCTAATGAGCAGGAGATATCAAAGGTCGTCAGTCAGATTGGAGAGGCCGTTCAGGAGGTCGCGAAAGAACGAAATTTTACGTTTGTGTTTGAAAAGGACAAGCAAACCGTTCTTTATGCGTCGGATAGGATTGACATCAGCGCTGATGTGGTGAAGATCCTGGATAAGAAAAAGGTAGCTCTGTAGGGGAGTTGAGATGGAAGCGATGCAAGTAAGAGAGACAGACCCGGTAGTGATGGATATTCTAGAGATTCAACGATGGATTCCCCACAGATATCCATTTTTGCTGATCGACAGGGTGCTCGATATCGTCCCAAATGTTCATATTATATCAGTGAAGAACGTTACCGCTAATGAGGACTTCTTCCAGGGCCACTTTCCGGGTCAGCCAGTGATGCCTGGAGTGCTTATCATGGAAGCGATGGCTCAGACCGCGGCTGTATTTGCGCGTTACAGCGAAGAGGTCCTTCTTACGGGGAAGACCTTTTATCTTGTTGGAGCAGATGGTTTCAAATGGAAGAAGCAGGTTGTTCCAGGGGACCAGCTTCGAATCGTTATGAAGAGCGTTAAGAAGAGAAACCCGCTCTGGATCATGGACGGAGAGGTCTCTGTTGACGGTAAGATCGTAGCGAGCGGAACGCTTACAGCCGCGGCTGCTTGAGGTACGATGATCGATCCTTCGGCTCAAATTCATCCAACAGCGATAGTGGATCCTGCGGCGACTATAGGCGCGGGGACGACTGTAGGGCCGTATTCAATAATCGGCCCTAAAGTTGTTATGGGCCGCGACAACGTCGTCGGGCCCCATGTCGTCATTGAGGGTATCACTAAGATTGGCGATGGGAATCGCATCTTTCAGTTTGCGTCAGTTGGTGCGCAGCCCCAAGATCTTAAATTCCGTGGTGAGCCGAGTGAACTCATTATTGGAGATAAAAACATAATTCGTGAGTGCGCGACGCTTCAGCCGGGAACCACCGGTGGGGGTATGATCACGAAGATCGGTGATTCCAATCTTTTCATGGCCAATACTCACGTTGGGCACGATACGTTTGTAGGTAATCGATGCGTGTTCGCTAATAGCTGCGCGTTGGCCGGTCACGTAATCATCGGTGATGGTGTGATTGTCGGCGGCCTCTCTGGTATCCACCAATTTGTGAAGATCGGCGATGTGGCTATGGTCGGCGCTGGCGCGATGGTGAGCCAGGATATTCCGCCATATTGCTTGGCGCAGGGAGACCGGGCGAAAATTCATGGCCTTAATCGAGTGGGGCTTGAGCGTAATGGCGGAACCCGCGAGGACCTGTCGGCTTTACGAAAGATTTATAGAACTGTATTTACCCCCACATCCCCTGAGGTAGTTGGCCGGTCGTTCAAAGAGCGCGTTGCTGTCGCCAGGGGGCTGGTTGGCTCGAACGAGCGGGGATTGCAGTTCGTGGCCTTCCTGGAGAGCTCCGAAAGAGGTGTGTGCGCCCATCACGGGACGAAGGGGGCTGGGGCAGAGGACGCCTAGATGGTCTAGGCGCGAGACTTTGACTTTTATCCCAAGCGCTGGTACTTTACCGGTCTGATTAAGTAATATAAAAAAGAAAAAGAGCG
>CAIXKI010000132.1 GCA_903920005.1 uncultured delta proteobacterium | reverse complement strand
CGTCCTCAGAGAATTCTCCGAGATCCACACCTCCGACGAAGGTATGCAGAGATTGCTGAGCGCTCCGTATATCATTGCTGAGGATGCTTTTGTGCATATCCAGGGAAACTGATTTTGCAGAGTGTGGAGGATGGGGAAGGGTTACGGTAGTGCCCTTTTCTCCAAATCGAACCGAAGAACCACCCGGGAGCTTCGCGCTTCCATGAATCTCCTCTGTTCTGCCGTCATCGTGTATTCGTATGGTTGGATACCGAGAGGGCTTTCCCGGAACAACTCTCAGTCGTAGTTCTACCGCGCCCGTTTCTGGGTCCTCCAATTTTTTAAGGATGGTTACGGTAATATGGTTTCTGCTGACGACGCTCGGTAGTGGTAACGCTGAAGAGCGCCCTAGAGTAATGGTCTCCCCGACCGAGGCCTCGAGGATTTTTTGCCCGACCATTTCCTGCGCAGTCGTAGGCGGCCCCGTAAGTCGGCTGGAGGGAACCTGGAAGGTGACCTCAGGAGTAAGCGCTATCCAATCGCCAGAATTAAGTATCACGGGATGACGCATCGTCGAGGTTTCGCTGATCCTTCGCAACGACGGGATCGGGCCGCTTCCACAGTACGTTGCGTTTCGAGGCGGCATACCTGAGTACACCGTGAAATCCTCCTGTGTTCTCTGAAAAGTCGCGGTTGACTCCACCTTGCCTGAGATCAGCTGCTCTCGTCCGTCTTCTGTTACGGCGGTATAGCCTGTTCCGAGATAGAGAGATTCTTGGGGCTTGAGATGGGTGAGCTTCTGGGCGACTTCGGCGGAGAAGGGAAGTGCTCTATGAGTGCTTGGCGATGAACTCGGAGGCGCGCCGTCAGCTCCTGGAGGGCTATGTGAGGGCTTCGTCGTTATCATGCGGCATGGAATCGTCTAGGCCTAGAACAGGGGCGGCCTCGACGCATCCTTTGAGTAAGGTTTTCACCTATTAGAGGCTCCCATACATTTTTTTCGCCGTGCATGACTGCAATCACGAACAGCACGAGCTCGGCTCCTCGGCGTCTATCAAATGCAAGACGATCTGAAAGCCGCGCGGACCTTACATCGTCGATTCGGAGGTCGCTCTTGAGTATACGCTACGCAAGAGCGAGTCCCCGTGTCGGCGGACCAACGAGTGAGAGTTTTTCGGCTCCCACTCGATGCAGGTTATGAAGCGAGCTTCACCTGAGCAAGGTTCGCTGAAGCCAGCTTCTTGGCGCCACTCTTTGAACTGGCGAAGAAGTCTTCAGGGATGTCCCCAATCAGCTTTTCAACGGACTCACGCTTTACACGCCAGTCAGAGCCGAGTTTAAATCCATCGATCGTGCCAGCCTTAATAAGGTCGTAGACTTTTGGACGGTGAATTCGGAGCAATTTAGCCACTTCCTTGACTGTCAAAAGAAGCGGTTGTGGTACCTGTGTCATATCTATTCCTTTCACAACTACATACGAAACGTTACGACAACCGAAGATTCGATTGACAGAAGGGTTATGGTTTGGGCCTGTACGGATGTGACGTTTATTCTCGTTTTGGCTCTAAGTTGCCAATAAATTAGGGGTATTAGATCGCTTTTGAGAAGCTCGTTTATG
>CAIXKI010000131.1 GCA_903920005.1 uncultured delta proteobacterium | reverse complement strand
CACAACGATCGCCAAACAAGCCGAGACGCAGGGGACCCTGAGATTATATTCCTTAAATCTTTCTGGAACACCCATCGCGATGCACTTTGGACTTCAGATGAACGGCGTCTACTATATCCCCAAGGTAACCTACGATGAGCGATTTAAAAAGTTCTCACCTGGTCTTCTCCTTGCAAAATATGTGATTGAGGCTCTGACGAAGGAGAAGATCTCCTGCTTTGATTTTCTTGGTCCCCGGATGGAGTGGAAATGCGTGTGGACCTCGTATACCAGGGAGCACTCCAACCGTTACATCTTCAATCGGACGATGAAGGGCAGGACGCTCAAAGCTACTATCCAGGTGGGAGCCCATCTGCGCAGACTCAAGCACCGCTTTAGGGGAGATCCTCAAGAGATTTAATCCGGTCGCTCGTCCACTGACTGTGGTTGCGAGGGACGCTAGAGCCCGTTAGGAGATTTTTATCCATCCGCATTAAAAACGAAAAGCCCTTCTACGAAACGCGACATCTTTGAGCGAGCGAAATTACTGGACTCCGCCAGAGGTGCTAGAGGCAACACGAATTCATTCGTTCCTCGCCTCGATGGCCGATACCGATCTCCAACGGTAGCCGACAGATATTTCTGGGCGGACCTCTACTTTGCCAAGCTGCCTGCGACTATCGCAACGTAAACTGTAACGACAGCGCCGCTCCCTGCGTACCGGTTGCATCAGCTCCCGCATAAGGGACCGCGGTAAGGCGATAGAGTTTCTTTGTGTATAGCCACTCAGGATAACTCGCCCCAACACTCGGTGCGACCGCGAAAGGCGAGGTGTTATCAAGTGAGAGCGCCGCAGCGTCGCTGAGCCAGCGAACGCTTCCCGCTCCTGTGCCAGACAGGTTAGCTCGCAGATTTATTTTAGGCGAGGCTCCCAGGTTATTCAGATTTACGATCGACCCATTCTGTAGGCTCTCATATCCAGGGAATGGCTGGCCCGTCGCGGCATTGATAAGCGTAATACTAGAAACACCAAAAGAGGTATTGGGGGGATTAAGTGTAAAAATGCCGTTTTTACTTGACTGTAGTAATGAATCACTCGCCTCAAGTTTGACAAGGTAGGTTCCCTGTAGCGATGCGGTCACGCCTGTTGTCGGCTTGTTGGGTTGTGAAAATGTCAGCAAACCTGGCCCGCGAACACGAGTCCATAAGATGCTCAGCGTTTGCGAGGGACGCCCATCATCTGTAACCGTTCCCGTCAATGAAACGGGACTACCGAAGACCACTGTTTGCGCCAATCCCGGATCAACCGAAGGAGCGACATTTGCGACGACGGGAATCGGGGTTGGTGTCGGAGTTGCGGTAGGCGTTGCTGTCGGAGTCGGAGTTGATGTCGGAGTTGGAGTTGGAGTCGGTGGATCGCCTACGGTGACGGTGACAGTCGTATTTCCTGTCAGCCCAGACGGATCCTTGACCGTAAGTCGGATGTCGTACGTACCTGCTATTGGGAAGGTCTTGCTCGCTATCCCACGGGTTGACGTACTACCGTCGGGAAAATCCCAAAAATACGTTAAGGGGCTGTTCTGAGGATCTGTGGAAGTAGAGCCGTCGAACGTTACCGAAAGTGGTGGCGTCCCCGCCGCCGGAAAGGCTTTTATGATTGCGGTAGGCGCAGTGTTAGCGAGGGTATTAGTAGCTAATGTAAACTGAATGCTCAGGGCGTCTCCCTGAGTTCCTCGCCCACCACTTAATGAGAAGGGAACACCGGTTATAAGGTAGCGCTTCTTGGTGTATGTCCACGATGGAAAATCGATTGAGACGCTTGGGGCGATCGAATGGGGGAAGGTATCATCCGTCGCGCTTGCTAGACCGTCCTGGAGAAACACAACGCTACCTATTCCGGTCCCCTGAGTGTTGGCTCGCACATTGATGGCGGTTGTACCAAGAGCCGATAAGCCAATAACAGAGCCGTTGCTTATAGTTTCATAGCCGGGAATCACCTGATCCGTCGCGGCATTTATCAATGAAAAACTCGTTACCGCGAAGGGCGCGCTTGCCGGATTTATAGTCACCAACGAGTTTTGCGCTGTGCGAAGTACTGAATCGTTACTCTCAAGTTTGATCAGATAGGTCCCCACCGCTGAGGCGCTTACGTTCGTAGCTGCTAGACTTGGCGTCGCGAAATCGAGAACGCCTAGGCCTCGAATTCTCGACCAGAGAGTATTAACAACGCCGATAGGAAGCCCGTCATCAGACACGGTGCCATTGAGAGCAAAAGGGACCCCTGTACGAACGGTCTGTGGAAGTGGTGCCACAACGACTGGCGCTTTATTAATTGCGGTTGAATCGTATACGACGATAGTGCTGACAACTTCCGAGTACAGGCCCAACGAGTCCGTTACGCGAAGCGTGACGGGGTATTGTCCTGGTTGGCTGAATGTTTTGGTCGTGGTGACGGTGTCAGCAAACGAAACCCCTTGAAAGGTCCATCCGTAGCGCAGCCCGGTATCTTCAGGGTCGTTTGAGCTCGCGGCGGACAACGCAACCGTCAATGGCGCGGGGCCCGCTAGTGGAGAGGCTGTGATTGAGGCAGTAGGGGCTCGATTTTCGTATATGGCTTTGAAGGTCATCGGGGTGGCCTCCACCGTAAAGACCCTCTCGCGATTACCAGAGCCATCACTCCATTTCGAAAAGCTTCGGGATTGGTGAATTAATGGAGCGATAACTGTTTGCTGGGAGTTCTCGATTGGGCGCGCTGTGTAAGGCGCGAGAAACTGAAGCTCCTCATCAACATAGGTCATTTGAGCCCCGGTAGGCTCACTCAGAAAGGTGGCGTCGATCGTGCGAGGATTAATCGTTACACACGCCTGATCGTTAAGCCCCGTACCGGCGGTGGCATAGAGGCATACCATAAACCTGGTATTGTCTGAGTGTTCTGATGTTTCAAAGCTTCCAGAGTTGACTCCTGGCACCTCATCGAGGAGGTGCTCGTGAAGATTATGTTGTTGGATCACTGACCAGGTAAGAGCTGTGTCTGGCACCCTAGCGCCCTCGAACTCAGCGTACCCAGAGAAGGTAATTGTATCGCCGATCGCGTATGTAGCGTCGGTTGCCGGGGACACGATATGTACTCTCGGTGGCGTTACGCCGGTGCGGATGGTCGCGTCGGTTGTGGACTCAGCAAATGGCGCTGTTGTCTCTCGTACTGTAACGCGGGCCTCAAAGGTACCCACCGTTTGATAGACATGCACGGGATTAGGAGACGTTTCCCCAGCCCCAGTCCCATCGCCAAAATCCCACGAATAGCTCAGAGACTGACCATCCGCGTCACTTGTTCCCGCCGTACTAAAGCTTACCGCCAGAGGAATTGAACCGCCAACAGGATTGGCTTTCAGCACCACCGTCGGCGGAGTGTTGTTTGACCCGGTATATCTATAGCGCCTTAATTGGCTTTTGCGAGCAACAAGGTCAAGAAACATCGCGTACAAATTGGTGTCAGGCGCGATGACAAGCTGCACTGGCCCCGCGGAGGCGGAGATTTCATTCGCGAAGGGGTTCACCGTCGGGAAGCCTTTTTGGTCGAATGTTAGGTAACGAATTGATCGTTGCGCGTAATCGGCAAGAAAGAGACCTCCGCGGTATTTTAGGGGGTACGTTGCTCCGGAGTAGAATGCCACTCCAGTAATAGAGGCACCCAAGTCTTTACTGGCCGCGTCCACTGGATGTTTATATGAGAAGAGTGGTGGTACCACCGCCCCGAGTCCCTGGTCGTACAGAGCCGCACAAAATGCAGATGTTCTAGAAAAATTCTTAAAGGCAGTGTTGACGATGCTCAACGTGGTGCCAGTTCCCACGGTATCATTGGTGCTATTGCCGCCCTCATAACAGGGCCATCCGTGATTAGTGCCTTTTCCCGAATTGACCTCTTCCCACGAACTGGTTCCTACGTCACCTTGGTACACCTGTCCGGTCGCCGGATTTACAGTGATGCGGAACGGATTGCGCATACCAAGCGACCATACCCTTGAACGATTCGACCCAGGGGCCGCCGGATCGTAGAACGGATTGCCCGGAACTCCTTGCCCGGTATTGGGATCGATCCGTAAGACCTTGCCAGATAACGAATCAACCATTTGGCTGCGCAAGGATACTTTGGAGGCTCCATTGTACGATGCGCCGTCCCCGTGAGACGCGTAGAGGTAGCCATCCGATCCAAAAATAAGAGTGCCAGCGCTGTGAGATAGTTCGTCGCTCGGAAGACAATCCTCAATCGCGGTGCCATCCATCGTTAACCCCGTCATACATGAAGCGGGTTCAGGGATGATGGTAGCGCCAACGGCAAGCCGGGCGGCGGTGTTTTGCGCGGTACTGTTTTTACCGAGGATAACCTCAATCGAACCAGAAAGGGCAACATTGTAGTCTTTTGCCGCATCCGCCTGCACACGAATGAGTCGCGAAACCCGAGGCGCGGTATCGTCAGCGAGGAGCTCCGGTGGGTCATAGGTAAAGAACAGATAGACATACGGGCGTGTCGGAAACTGCGGATCGAGAGCGATTCCTCCCAAACCGCGGTCCGTTCGGCGGTTTGTCATGGCTGATATATCAATGAATGGAGTGGGGAGGAGGGTTCCTCCCGTAGCGACTCGCACTATTCCCTCTTTGAGCGCAAGGTACGTTCTCCCCTCTGGCCCGAATGCCACACCGGTGGTGGGTGGTAGATCGCTCAGGATCGTCTCCTCAACGAAGCCGCTATCAGGAACGAGTATGGATTGGGCCCAGCTCTTGTTCGCAATCATAGCCGTCACGCAGTAGACAACGACCACAGACGCGAAAATTACAAGGCGCGACTTCATATGACATCTCAATAAAAGTTGAGTAAGCGGCGAAACATAAATCGATATACTGTATTTCGAGGCAACGTCCGCATGAGGAGCGACATAAGCAGCGAGTCCTCCCGTCTTCTCAGACCTTCCCGGCCGGTCCCCCCGAAAAGATGTTCACGAGTAACAAAATACCGCCGTCGCGGGCGCGTGCTTTTCGGCAGGTTGAGTCTACTTGTGCCTGGGGCGGAGAAAGGGTCGCACCACCTTTAATTCAGCCCAACGCACAGCTCTTCAATCGCCGTGTAGGCCTGAGTTAGTTCATCATCAGTAAACGAATAAGGCGGCATAAAATAGACCACATTGCCCAGCGGCCGTAAGAGAACGCCCTGATCGATGAAATAGTCGCGGACGTTCTGAGCGAAAGAATTTGTATATCCGCCGCTGTCCGAGGTTACGACATCGAACGCCAGAATTGTGCCCAGCGAACGAGCATCACGAACACCATGACACTCCCATAGAATATCAACGAAGCGAGCGTGCGCCTCACCGATACGTTTCCGGGACGCATGACACTCATCGCTGATCGTAAGGTCCAAACTAGCCAGAGCAACAGCACACGCTATCGGATTCGCGGTGTAGGTGTGTCCATGAAAGAAGGTCTTTGAGTGATCGGCAGAGATAAATTCTCGATATAGGTCGTCACGACATAGCGTTACCGCGAGCGGAAGCGTCCCACTCGTAAGCCCCTTTGAGAGACATATCAGATCCGGTGCTACTCGTAATTCACTTGAGGCGAAAAGCTCCCCCGTTCGACCGAACCCCGTCATCACTTCGTCAGCGATGCACACTATCCCCGCGGCTTTGAAACGCCTACAGTACTCATCGATCACTCCCGGATCTATGCACCGCATCCCTCCCGCGCCCTGAATAAGAGGCTCGAACACGAAACAAGCGACATCGCCGGATGTACAGAGCGCTTCACATCGCTCGATATCGGCTTCACTTCCCTCTATCGAGAGCCGCTCCACCGAGAAAAGCATATTCTCAAACGGCGCCGAGAAGACCCCCCTCGCGCCAGCCGCCATAGCCCCGAACGTATCGCCGTGATATCCGCCCTCAAGCGCCACAACTCGGACACGCTTCTCTCCCCGATGACGCCAAGCCTGAACGGCAAGCTTTATCGCGACTTCAATCGCAGCGGATCCGTTATCCGTATAAAAGGCCCTCTGAAAACCGTGCGGCACAACCTCGCACAGACGCTCCGCCAACCGTACCGCCGGTTCATGCGTTACACCCGCGAAGAGAACGTGATCGAGCTTCTGAAACTGTTCGTGCGCGGCTTTAATTAAGGCCGGATGTCCGTGCCCATGCAGACAGCACCACCACGAAGAGATGCCATCAAGGATAGATCGTCCATCCTCGAGCATAAGGGCGCTTCCTTGAGCGCCTACCACCGCAAGTGGCTCGGCACCAAAACCAGCCTGAGTGTACGGATGCCACACGACCGCCCTATCACGCGCAATAAGTGAACTCATAACCGACCCCGAAACGACGCGGCCACACTTCCAACAGACTCCCGTGTAACCTGAGGAAGCGTTGGAATACGCCCAAGAATCCGAACGCCACTCAGTTGCTCAATGACACGTTCGGTATCGGGGAGCTCCTCGCCGTTAAAAAGAACTCCATAAATCGGAACGTCTCGCGACTTCAGGATCTCCAGCGTGAGGAGTGTATGGTTTATACTACCCAAGTAGTGTCGTGAAACCACAACAACGGGAAGGTTGAGATAGCGAATAAGATCAAGGTTTGTGACTGTGTCGCTCAGCGGCACCATCACCCCACCGGCAAGCTCCACAACGAGAGGATTTTCAGTATCCGGTAACCCCAACTCCTCGAGAGAGATAGTTACACCCTCCATCGCCGCCGCAATATGGGGAGAGAGGCTTGCGCCAAACAGGTAACGCTCAGGAAAAATCCGCCCTTCGGCGCCCGAAAGGAGATTACCAACGGTAACACTCTCAGCAGGCGCGTCATTAAGACCACTGGCGAGAGGCTTCCAGTAAGACCAACCCAGAGCTTCACACAGCACCGCCGACGCGACGCTTTTCCCAACCTCGGTCCCAATGCCGGCAACGATGAGGCCCTTCATGCGCACCTACCCAACGCCTAGAAGGCCAGGTATTTAATGGTCGGAACTCTCATCGCATTCACCATCGATGGAATAGAGGTGGTCGCGTCAAGCGCCTTAGAGAGGAATCCCTTCTTCGACTTTGTAAAGACGAGGTTCGGGACCTCGTCCGGCTTAAGTTCTACCTTAGCGAGCTTGAGAGCCTCTCGTCCCGCGTCGTACACATCGCCGAAATCATCGACGAGGCCAAGCGTCTTGGCTTCACTGCCTAAAATCACGCGACCATCAGCGAATTTCTTCACCGCGGACTCAGGTATTTTACGACCATCAGCTACCGCCTTAATGAACTGCTCGTGAACCTTCGCGGCTGTATCCTCAAGGAACTTTCGCTCCTCGTCGGTCATGGGACGAAACTGATTACCCGCGTCCTTCAATGCGCCACTCTTTACGGTGATCATCTCTACGCCAACAGTCTTCGCGATAGTTGTGAAATTCGGAATCTGCATGACAACACCGATGGATCCTGTTTGCGTGCCTGGCATACAGAATATCTTGGATGCGGCGAGCGATGAATAGAGCCCACCCGATGCGGCAAGTGAGCCCATCGACACTACTATAGGCTTGTCAGCCTTCAGCTTTCGCACTGCGTTATATATCTCTTCTGAGGGCGCTACCGCCCCACCCGGAGAATCGACCCGGAGCACAATCGCCTTGTAATCTTTATCACGCGCCGCGTGATAGAGCTCTTTTAGAACGTCAGAGGAATCCTCAATTACCCCAGCGAGCTCGATAACCGCGACCTTCGGCCCACCCGGCGCGGTGCCCGCCATCAGACCACCCGCTACAAGGGGTACTACGATCATACACAAAACTATGATGGTAACGATCTTCGCCAACCAGATTCTATACTCTTTCATCTCGTACTCGCGCCTTATATCGCTATAACTATGCGTGACTAGTCTAGTTAAAGGTTCACGAGGAAGCTACACACCAAATACCCAAAACGTAGAAAAACAGGCCCTCTTTCCCTTTTACAAACCCTATACCATACTCCAAACGGTGTCGGGTTATTTGAACGGGCAGCGCATGGAAACTACAGTACAAGCAATTCTCTCTGAATCGGCGAACCTTAAAGCCACACTGAGCAATGACCCGAAATTCATTAACTCAGTATCCGGTGCGGCCGAGAAACTAGCGGCATGCGTCAAAGCCGGCGGAACGATCTTTGCCTGTGGAAACGGTGGCTCTACCTGTGACGCTATGCACCTCTGCGAGGAGCTCGTTGCTCGCTACAAGAGGAACCGCCCCGGAATCAAGGCGATGCACTTCATGGACTCCGGCGTTCTTACCTGCTGGGGCAATGACGTAGCGTTCGACGACGCTTTCGCTCGCTACGCGGAAACCTTTTGCACCTCTAAAGACGTGTTGGTGGCGATATCGACGTCAGGAAACTCAAAGAATGTTCTTAAAGCGGTTTCAGCGGCAAAGGCTAAGGGCTGCCTCATAATCGGACTGGCCGGAAAAGATGGCGGACAGCTCGCCTCGCAGTGCGATGTGGCAGTTGTAGTTCCGTCCCAAGCAACAGAGCGGATTCAAGAGGTCCACATCACGTGCATTCACGCCTGGTGCGAACTCCTGGAAACATCGCTGGGGCTTGCCTCATAGCGTCATCCCCGCTCCGGGAGAACTCCATGATTCCGGGAGAACTCCATGATTCCGGGAGAACTCCATGGTTCCGGGAGAACTCCATGGTTCCGGGAGAACTCAATGAAATTCGCACGAAGTCCGCTAGGACGCGCTGACCTTTGCGCGACGAATCAACTCTTCTGCCCGCTCTCCATTGAGACTAAATCCAGCCTGAATCACTTTAGCCCTGCGCAGTAACAGGTGTAGGTCATACTCCCATGTAAACCCGATTCCACCGTGACACTGAATCGCTGATTCGCACACCAAAGGGCCCACCTCAGCGGCATGCGAAACGGCCGCTCTCGCGGTAAGTCTTCGCTGACGAGGGGACCCCTCAACCGACCAAGCCGCAAAACGGCACAGCGCTCCCAACGACTCACTCGCGGCGTATCCATCAGCCAACCGCTGCTGAACCGCCTGAAAAGCGCCCAGCGGGACGCTAAACTGCTCTCGGGTCTTCACATACTCCGTGGTCATCTCGATCACACGAGCGGTGATTCCATAAACCTCAGAAGCCTTTAAGACCTCAATTAAATCCTCGACCAACGCTGAGTCAGCATCGTCAAAGAAAAGGGCGTTCACATTCTTTAAAACGACCTGCGAGAGCGGCATCGTGAGGTCGAGTGAGGTGGTAGGTGTTACCACGACACCAGGCTGCGTCAGAGAAAACGCGATATACCCCGACTTAGAACCGTCGCATACGGGCGCAAATATCCTATCCGCGCCCTCAACACCGAAGGCCCATGAAATATCACCTGTGACGACCCCTTTCTTTTTGTTCACCGAGAGCTTTGACCCGTGGGACGGGGCAAACGCCGATCGCGTTCCGAGCTTCATTAAAGGTGCTCGAGCGGCCTCCGATATCAGTCGAGGCAACAACGCGTCTCCGAGTAGCCGCTCGAGAACAGGTTCGGGAAAGAGCGAGCGACCAACCTCCTCAGCTACCACCGAGAGCTCCGCGAAGCCGAAGCTCGCCTCCGAACCGCCGAACCCCTCCTGAAGCCCTAGCTGGGAGAGAGATGCGTAGAGAGAGTCATCACGCCGAGTGCCGGAAGCCATCCGCTTCCGAAGATACTCACTGGGAACCGCGTCAGCGAAGAAGCGGCGAACGAGATCCTGCAATTCGAGCTGGTCTGAAGAGAGCTT
>CAIXKI010000130.1 GCA_903920005.1 uncultured delta proteobacterium | reverse complement strand
GTTCTCAGGAATATCACTAATATTTACGATTGGACGTCGAAGCTCATCTTTGAAGTGCGCGAAGGAAGCTTCGTGCGCGTTAGTACCGAAGGGATCCACGGTAAACGTAGAACGTGAAAGCCCCTGCGTCGGGTCAACAACAGCAACTCCAATATCGACACCCATCGGAACTAACGCAGAGATGGCGCGCTGTAGGAGCTGCCGCCCCAGGGGGAGAAGCGCCTCTTCAGCGACGGTCGCGGCCTGTTGAATATTTTGCGCGAATAACGACACGAGTTTTTTCCTACACTACATTTCCTACCCTTATTCTATCAGCAATCCTCGCGAATAGGCTAATTTTCCGCGTCTTCACCCTTTAGCGAAGCTCGACGAAAACCTGGGACTCATGTGCGTTCGCTGTACGAATCAGATCGATTGGAGACGAATCAAAATAAGAGTCCGTAATTATCTTTGAGTGCCTAGTATCAACCTGGTAGCGTCAAACTGTTGTATGCATCCGGTAGTATCCACTAAAAAAGACCTCTCTCAGCTCGCCGCTCCGACGGCTCCTACCACCTCTCGACTGTTTACTGAACTCCTCGACCTTGATCACGACGCTTGGAGGGTTTCACGAATCGAGGGTAAGTGGATATTTTATCGCGAAGTGGGGGGAGGCCTTAGCTCTATACCTCAGGGCTCCGTAGTTATTACAACCGAACCAGGCGAGCCTCCAACCCTCGATTTCTACTCAGCGCGCGGCAAGCGCTCTCTTGTTACCACATACGCCGATGAATTGCCGGGAGCGATTAGTCTCCTCGTGGAGAGAGAACACGTCATTAGCCTCTTCACAAAATTGGCGCGTGGCTTAGATTCCGCGCACTGGGATAATAATTTAACGTTCTGCGGCGCGAACGTTGTAGAGCGCCGAGCCAGTTTGAGAGCTGGCACAGATGCGTATCTCCACCTCGTTGGTGACGCAAAATCATGGATACTCGCGACTACTCAGGAGAAAAGCTTCCCTACGAAGCTCAGATACCCGGCTGGCATTGTGGTGTCTCAGCACGAGCACGATGCGCCGCTTGCGCAATGCTCCATCACATATCCCCGCGCTATTGAGACAACCTTCTTTTGTTCGCGCCTCACGAAAGGACTAGACTTAATCACCGAGCCGATGGTCAGTCTGGTCATTCAACACAACCGGAACCTTGAAGAGCGATACAGAGAGCCCGGAGACGGCACCTACTCTTAAATAATCGACTCGACACATTCGTACCGGAGTCATTCCCCTTCTAACGACTGCTCGCAGAATCCACCAAGGGCTTCACGTACCCTCACAAACTCGCGCGCGAATCCATCGACATCTTGCGCTTCAACAAACCCCGCTAAGAGTTCACTCGAACGCTGAACGTGCGCAAGCACACTACGCACATACGGATTAAAGATCTGAATCTCCGCGTACAACCGTGGATTCTGCGCCAGGATGCGCCCAATCATCGCGAGTCGAGCTTTATACACTGGACTTGCCGTCGCCAAACTCTCTGACGGTTGAAATCCCATCGCGGCCATACAGTGCCCGGCGACGATCGCTTGAAAATGCGTGAGGCCTTGAACGATCGCCATCGTCCTGTCGTGAGAGTCTGGCGTCATCTCTACAAGCCGCAATCCGGCTTCACGCAACACGTCTTCAAACCACCGAGACTTATCACCAACCCGAACACGACATACCACACAGCTTTGTCCCGCCGTCGAAGCAAGCGTTGGCGCGAACATCGGATGCGCCGAAAGCACCTCCGCCTTGGAGCGCTCCATCTCCGTCACAAAGGGCGTTTTTACAGAAGTTAGATCGACCAGGAGCTGGTCCTCTCGTAGTTGAGGACAGATCTCTTCGAGCACCGCGCCCGTTACACCGATGGGTACCGTGACTACGACAACATTAACCTGAGGGACCAGAGCGGTGTTTGTCAGTTCAGTACCAACATCAGTGACCAGGACCTTACACCCGATCTCTCGAAATAGATTTCCACACCAAGAGCCAAGCTGCCCTAGCCCGCCGATTATACCGACACGGTATGATGGATATAAAGAATTCGTCATAGAAGATGCACCCGCGATTCGCGACATCTTCCCATTCGAGTTTATCAAAAGCCAGTTGCTTTTTACGCGGATGTCCGGGAATCACGGACACGCGCGGGGAAATCCTTCGCCGAAACCGGGTTCTTTGAACCGAATACCACTTCAACCAAGGCTGGGTTCTGAAAAAGAGCCTCTATCACTTCAGCGTTCCTATCTCGGAGCTCTCTCATAAGAAGCGCTCCTGCCACAAACT
Source organism: uncultured delta proteobacterium (assembly GCA_903920005.1). Lineage (GTDB taxonomy): Bacteria > Bdellovibrionota_C > UBA2361 > UBA2361 > OMII01 > OMII01. The sequence goes on along the minus strand of CAIXKI010000130.1, from coordinate 3,398 downwards.
GCGCGACCTTAGTCGCGGAACCCGCCGTAAGGAGCGCCGCCTCACCACTCACCACCTCGAAGAAATTCACGTTCTGCGTTGGATGGAGCTCGTTCGTCTGAATGTAATCGGCTTGAAGAACTGCGGCGTGCCCCTCAAGGAGAGCCTTGCGAGCCTGCATCCGATCTTGAGCGACAAGAAGACAACGTGCACGCTCATCTTTGGGCACATCCCCTCCGTGTTGCGACATACATATCGCCTCACGGACGAGCGCGTCGGTAGCAATACAAAAATCCGGATAACGCTGACATTGAGCAACGTGAACGAGCTCGTGAAAGAGGGAGCTCCTCACGGTATCTTTCGAGGCTTTCGACACCAACTCTTCGTTGAAGAGGATCGCTCTCTCACAACGAACGAAAAGAGCGACCGTATTCCCAAAGCGGGCCTCCTTCATTGCGTTAAAGGCGTCCCGAGCAGAAGCCGTCGTCGGAAGAGCAAATGGAACGCCGGTGCGTCGCTCGCTATCAACCACATATCTGCGAGCCAACTCCCCAGCGGAGACAAACCCAAACTCAACCTGATTGAGATCGATGGACCAACCCGTACTCGCCTGAACGGCGGAAGCCAGGCGTTCAACCTCAGAGAGAACTTCTCGCACAGAGGTAGGAGCTGTTTCTAGGCGGGGCATGATAACAGCATCGGTAGCCGCGTTTTCACCCTTCTGAGAGAGCTTTGTGTCCTGACGACTCATGCCTTTACCTGTTCCAAAATAAATCGAACCCGGTCATCAACCTGACCAAGCGCACCCTCGATGGTCTGTGTGTCTAGTGCGACCTCATCCTCAACAGAGGTTTGAACGAGGGAAAGGAGGAGCTCGGGAGAAAGCTCCCGCAGAACCGGGTGAAGGGGCCCATGTTTTGACTCATAGCGCGACCGCGCCTCATAGAGCTGCCCGGCAATATCTGGAACGTTCATGCCACCCCTGCTTTCATTATCCTATTGAGGACCTCGATACATTTTCAGATGAGCTAGCACAGCTATAGGTGGCACGATTTATCGACTCAAACACCGACTCATTTTGAGAGGTAATCCCACGCGTCGGTTATGGGGCTAAAAGCCCATTTTTGTTCTCTTTTTTGAGAGAGAGTAATCGACCAATACCGTAGGCCTGTGATAGGTTCTGCAGTGTCTGAGCTAACCCTGAGGCCCATGAACTTTCCAGACCTCAATAAGTCCACCCTCCTCTTCGAATTCGCATGGGAGGTATGCAACCAGATCGGTGGTATCTACACCGTCATGAAGACCAAAGCACCGAGCATGGTCGATCGCTGGGGTGGCAATTACTTCATGGTTGGTCCCTATAACCAACACACAAGCTCACTTGAATTTGAGCCAACAAATCCTCCGGATCTCCTTCGTCCCGCACTTCAAGAGATGGAGCGTCGAGGAATCAAGTGCCACTTCGGCCACTGGCTCGTAGATGGAAATCCACAAGCCATCCTAATCGACTATCAAAGCTGCTACAGCTATCTCGGAGATACGAAGTACTACCTCTGGAACGACAACGGAATCTCGCTTGAGGGGGCCGATGGAGAAGTCGACGCCGTAGTCGCTTTCGGAAGCGCTATTACGCAACTCCTTCAGGTAATCTCATCCACAATCTCAGAGAAAAAGATTCTCGCGCACTTTCATGAGTGGATGGCTGGAACCGCGATCCCTCGGATTCGGCACCTCCAACTTCCGGTATCAACGATTTTTACCACTCACGCGACACAGCTCGGCCGGTACATCGCCTCTAACGATCCGAACTTCTACTACAACCTCCCATGGATCAACGCAGACGAAGCCGCGCGTCACTACATGATCTGGAGCAAGTATTCGATTGAGAGAGCAGCAGCTCACTCTTCGCACATATTCACAACGGTAAGCGAAGTTACCGCCCGCGAGTCGGAGTACCTCCTTGGTCGCAAGCCAGACTTCGTTCTTCCAAACGGATTGAACACCCATCAGTTCACCGCACTGCACGAGTTCCAGAACCTCCACCTTAAATACAAGGAGAGGATCCACGAGTTCACGATGGGGCACTTCTTTCCAAGCTATTCGTTTGACCTCGATAGAACGCTCTACTTCTTTACGAGCGGTCGATACGAGTACCTCAACAAGGGAATGGACGTATTCATCGAGTCGCTCTATCACTTAAACGAGCGCCTCAAGACACTTCCAAAACCACCCACCATCGTCGCCTTCATTATTACGAGAGCTCCAACAAAGAGCCTCAACGTAACGTCCTTGCAGAACCATCTTCGATTCGAGGATCTCAAGACTACGTGCCGAGAGATGGAGCAAAACCTCTCTCAACGAATACTTGAAGCTACCGCTCGCGGTCGTATGCCAACGTTCGAGGATATCTTCACGAACGATATGCAGGTACGGCTCAAACGAGCGATGGCCGCTCGAAAGACCAACCAGTGGCCCCCTATCGTCACACACGACATGTGGGACGATGCCGAAGACCAAGTACTTCGGCACCTCCGTCACCGCAATCTTGTGAATGGGCCAAACGATCCGGTCAAAGTGGTGTTCCATCCTGACTTCGTGACCCTCTCCAGCCTCTTTAGCTTGGATTACGAACAGTTCGTTCGTGGATGCCACATGGGAGTATTCCCGAGCTACTACGAGCCGTGGGGATACACCCCACTTGAGTGTCTTGCTCTAGGCGTTCCAACTGTTACGACGGACCTCAGCGGTTTCGGTGCTTATGTAGAGCGACATGTCCCGGACGCGCTTCAAAACGGAACTCTCGTACTCAATCGCGCTAAAGGTGGAACTGTCGAGTGCATCGAGCAGCTCACCTCGTATCTCTTTAAGTTCTGTGAGCTCAATCGACGAGAACGAATAGCTCTGAGAAACCGCGCCGAGCGTCTCACCGAACGCTTTACGTGGGATGTTATGGCCGCTCACTACCACCGAGCGCACGCTGAGGCGGCCAAATATGGCGGACCTATACCTCCAGCCAAACAGAGACTTCCGGAACAACAATCATCGGTCGAGCCATCCAACGCGGACGCATTAGTTGAATCGAACGAGCAGGTTCCTCCTCAAGAGGTACTCAATAAACAGGCGAAGATACCAACACCCTCAAAACACGCCGCGAACATCAATCGTCGGTAAGAAGGGGGGCTGCGGCCCCTCCATGTATTCCCGCATCGCATCCGTATCAATCATTTTCAAGCGGCATTTGTACCTGCGGCCGGCGAGGCCGCCGGCCCTCCAATCGCTCCCGCGATAATTATGCGATCCGCACGATCCCGCCACGATCGTACCTGGAGGGCCGGCGCAGCTCGATTGAATCCCACGTTGCATTTGTACCTGCGGCCGGCGAGGCCGCCGGCCCTCCAATCGCCCCCGCGATAATTATG
>CAIXKI010000129.1 GCA_903920005.1 uncultured delta proteobacterium | reverse complement strand
GCAACTTCGTTGGAGCCCACGAAAAAATCCTCAGCGTATCTCAGAGGATACGCCTCCGGTTTTTTCGCAATCTCCGCCTCGTTTCGTCTCAACGATCAAAATGCTCACGACGGAACCATTTTTCACCACCCTGCTAGTGTCTGCGCGGGACGCTCTCATTGTTTTTGCCAATAAGCAAAAAATCCGTATCGACCGAATTGCTAGTACCCGAGATTTGGAGCCAACCATCGCTCGACCTCTTCAATAGACATCCCCTTACGCTTGGCGTAATCGAGCACCTGATCACGGTCAATCTTACCAACATTGAAGTATTTCGCGTCCGGGTGCGCGAAATAGAACCCTGACACGCTACTTGCCGGGGTCATCGCGTAGCTCTCGGTGAGGGAGAGTCCGATATTCCTCTCTACGTCGAGCACCTTCCAAATCTTACCCTTTTCGGTGTGGTCTGGGCACGCGGGATAACCCGGGGCTGGCCTGATTCCCCGATACTCCTCCCGAATCAGCTCCTCTACAGAAAGCGATTCGCTCTTGCCGTAGCCCAAAACCACGCGCATCTCTTTGTGTACGAACTCAGCGAGCGCTTCAGCGAAGCGATCTCCAAGTGCCTTCACCATGATCGATTGGTAGTCATCGTGAGCATCCTCGAAGGTCTTGGCAAATGCTTCAACCCCGTGACACACCACCGCGAAGGCGCCGAGATGGTCATGAGTTCTCATCTCTCGTGGAGCGATAAAATCAGCGAGGCAGAGGTTGGGTAGGCCCTCTCGATTACGTTGTTGCCGTAAGAAACAGAACCGCTCTACTTCCTGGGTGCTCCCTCCACTATCGATGGTGACGATGTCATCCTTATCGGAAAATGCCGGAAAAACCCCCACAACCGCTTCAAGTCTAAATCGTTTCTCCTCGATGATACGGGCAAGAAGGGTTTTCGCCTCAGCGAAGATCTCTTTTGCCTGCTCTCCATACGTCGCGTTCTCGAAAATCGAGGGATACGAACCCTTGAGCTCCCAGGTCCAGAAGAGGGGAGACCAGTCGATGTATTTGGCGACCTCCTCTAAAGGGATATCCTTGAGCGTATGCACACCTAGGCGATCCGGCCGCTCAAGCGGAACATGAGAGGGCTCCATTCGTCGACTCCGAGCCTCGTCGATTGAGATAAACTTAAGCTCATCACGCCCGGCCGCGAAGACACGCCGCTGCTCAGCCTGACTCGTTTTCAGCTCTTTCACATACGCCTTTCTTCGCTCGTCGCTTAAGAGGTTGGCACACACCTCTATCGCCAACGAGGCATCGGCTACGTGCACCACAGCGCCAGTATAATGCGGGGCGAGCTTGATGGCGGTGTGCGCGCGAGACGTCGTCGCCCCGCCTATCAGAACCGGAGTCGAGAACCCCTCGCGCTCCAAATCCTTAAGGTTAGTAGCCATCTCATCGAGCGATGGAGTTATAAGCCCGCTCATGCCGATCAGGTCCGCTTTATGTTCACGAGCGGACTTCAAGATCTCCTGAATCGGAATCATTACACCGAGGTCTACAACCTTGTATCCGTTACATGCGAGAACCACCCCGACGATATTCTTTCCGATATCGTGAACATCCCCTTTCACCGTCGCAATAACGAAGGTTCGCTCAGATTCGGACCTTCCCTTTGCTGCCTTCTCGGCCTCCATGAACGGTTCAAGGTAGGCGACCGCCTTCTTCATGACTCGAGCGCTCTTGACAACCTGCGGGAGGAACATCTTTCCGGCTCCGAAAAGGTCTCCAACATGCTTCATTCCATCCATGAGCGGCCCTTCGATGACATCAAGGGGGCGGCCGAGTACCTGACGGGCCTCCTCGGCGTCAGGCTCAATAAATTCAACGATCCCTTTCACGAGTGAATAGGAGAGCCTCTCCTTCAGTGGAAGCTTGCGCCATTCAAGGGCGGACTCTTTGCTCCGCTCTGTAGATATGCCCTTAAATTGCTCGGCGAAATCAAGTAACTCTTCGGTGGCCTGCGCATGACGATTAAGGATGACATCCTCTACGCGCTTAAGAAGTTCCGGGTCGATCTCCTCGTACACCTCCAACATACCCGCGTTTACGATGCCCATATCGAGACCGGCCCGAATAGCGTGAAAGAGAAACACGCTGTGCATCGCCTCACGGACCTTGTTATTTCCGCGAAACGAGAAGGATACGTTACTGATACCGCCACTCGTCAAACATCCGGGGCACTGGCTTTTGATCTCGCGCACCGCTTCGATGAAGTCGAGGGCGTACGAATTGTGCTCTTCAATCCCTGTAGCCACCGTGAGAACGTTCGGATCGAAGATGATATCGGAGGCCGGAATACCAACTTCCTTTGTAAGGATCTCAAAGGCGCGCTTACAGATGCGGACCTTGTCGTCCTTGGTGGCGGCCTGCCCCTTCTCATCAAACGCCATGACAACCATCGCGGCGCCATACGACGCGACAGCTCTCGCTTGCTCCTTAAACTTCTCTTCACCTTCCTTGAGACTGATCGAGTTGACGATCCCCTTTCCCTGAACACACTGAAGTCCCGCTTCCAGTACCGTCCACTTAGAGCTATCGATCATGATGGGCACACGAGAGATATCGGGCTCGCTCGCCACAAGATTGAGGAAGCGCGTCATGCACGCCTCGCTGTCGAGCAATCCCTCGTCAAAATTAATGTCAATAATATTCGCGCCGTTCTCGACCTGCTGTCGTGCTACAGAGAGCGCGCCCTCGAAGTCGTCATCTTCGATCAACTTGCGAAACTTTGGCGAACCCGTCACGTTCGTTCGCTCTCCAACGAGCAGAAACGGATTCTCTTTGGTAACGACTAAGGGCTCCAGACCGGAGAGCGAGAGCCTCGATTTCGTTTTTGTCACCTGATGCGGAGTGAGGTCCGTTACGCGGTCGCGAATCGCTCGTATGTGTTCGGGTGTCGTACCGCAGCAACCACCAACGATGTTGAGCAGCTGGTCATCCGCGATCTCGCCGAGTGCTTCGGCGGTGACAGCTGGTGTTTCATCATAGCCCGTATCGCTGAGCGGGTTAGGGAGACCCGCGTTAGGATAGCAACTGATATAACACGGAGCGACCGCCGCCAGCTCCTGTAAATACGGGCGCATTTCGTGCGCGCCCAGCGCGCAGTTGATACCGACGCTTAAAGGCTTCGCGTGTTGAACAGAATACCAGAACGCCTGAGCGGTTTGACCAGATAGGGTACGGCCAGATTGATCCGTGATGGTGACTGACACCATGAGAGGGAGCTGAACGCCCGTCTCTCTAAACACACGCTCAACCGCGAACAGAGCGGCCTTGGCGTTCAAGGTATCAAAGATCGTTTCAACGAGGAGTATATCGACACCCTCTTGCGCCAAGGTCAGCGCCTGCTCAAAGTAACTCTCCTCAAGCTGCTTGAAGGTCGTCGCGCGGTAGGCTGGATTGTTCACATCTGGAGAGAGGGAGGCGGTCCTGTTTGTTGGGCCTATCGCGCCCGCAACGTAGAAGCGTCGACCCGGTTGTTCGGCCACCACCTGAGCAACAGCGGCCTTAGCGACTCGCACACTCTCAATGTTGATCTCCTTCACAAGAGATTCAAGGCCGTAATCAGCCTGCGCGATCGAGGTAGACGAGAACGTGTTTGTCTCGATTACGTCAGAGCCCGCGCGAAGATACGCCGCATGGATCTCTTGAATGATATCTGGACGCGTAATACTGAGGAGGTCGTTGTTGCCTTTAAGGAGCTTTGAATACGTGGAGAGTGAGGGGTTACGGAAGTCCTCTTCCTCGAGCTTGTAGCTCTGGATCATCGTGCCCATGCCACCATCAAGGATCAGGTGGCGCTGCCGGAGGAGTTCGGCTATCTCCCCAAAAGTACTACGAGTTCTCATGGCCGGGAGCCTATCACGCCCGATCTCGTCGGACAACGCATTCGCTCGCTATCCCGCCGAACTTGCTCGGGTTCTTGGAAATAACCGGACAAAGGTCTCTTTTTTAGTACCACCTCCGACACAAGCCTCCATACCTTAACAAGTCGGTGAAAAAGGGTTTTTTCACCGGGTTGCGAGATGACTAACCATTGAGAGCGCTTGGCTATGGCCGGGACAAATAATACCAACAACAATAAGAAGGGCCCTCCAGCCGACCCAATCAAAGTCGACGGGTCCCCATTGGCCGACCTGAAGGTCCTTAAGGCCGACCTTTCTCTGCCGATCCCAACCGGCGCCGATCCCGACTATCGGTCTTCCCTCACTTTAAAACTCATCGCCATAGAGAATTACGCGGCGTCCACCCCAGCAGACCTTGAGACCTACCTGAAGAAGGCGCTCGGCGCGATCAATAACCTCCCACGACAGTCAAATCCAGAGGATCAACGATTCAAAAATCGAGCGATTGCGGTAGTTCAGAGCGCCTTAAAAGTGAACAAGGTGCCAAGGAAATTTACGGCACAGGCTCCAGATAAGGCGTTCAACGAGGAGATTCTGAAGAGGTCGGATGCCCCCGTCGTTTCCTTTATGTCATGGATTCGTCAGGAGCTAGCCCCTGAGAGTATCCGGCGATGGAACTCAGCGAACGTTGTCACCGCAGCATACACGTTATGCTCTAAGCATCCAGGATGGGAAAGACGGGGAGCGCCGGCCTTCGCAACCGCCAAGGCCCTAACAGAGAAACTCACATCCCAGGGAGAGTTTGAATCGTTCGGCACAGTCTCAATGAGCAATCTCTGCTCGACACTTCCACACCTCATACAAGCCATCACCCTATCTGGGTCCTCAAATGACGGCCTCGACGCGCAGCTTGTTGGTGCGCTCACCAGGATAGTCCGAACGTGCCACGAAGAGCCGAACATCGAATACTTTCACAAAATGCTCTTCGCCCCACTGGGAGATTGCCAGTCTGTGTACCTTACCTCCGAAGGACAGAAAACGTTGTGCGAGTACGCGAGCGAGCTTATACGCCTCACCTCAACGGTTAAATATTCGGGCGCTCTGGAGATCGTGGGGGATTCCTTCCGCGCGTTAAAAGGGATCGTCTCATGGACAAACGGGCCTGAGGAAGAGCGGCATCTCGTGGAAACTCTTAAAGGCCTCAATAATAGGCTCTCCTCCTGCGCCGAAAAATTCAACAACCAAACCGTGGTGGCGATAACCTCCGGTTTTCAAGGTGTCGATTTCCAGAAGCTCGGACCCGAGGCGCAGACCGAAATAGCGCGCTCGTTTGAGATCGTAGCGCAGGGAATTTCCCGAATGGAGGGGAACCTCAACGCAAAAGCGCTTGGCATGCTACTCTACAGCCTCAGCACAGCGCTCGATATTTCGTCGGAACCGATGAGGGCGCCCCTCATATCTCTCCTTTCAGAAGCGTATCAAAGAAGACCAGGGATACAGTCTCCCGAAGAGCGCCTGACAACTCTCTCCGATGTAGGCTTCCTCTGCACTGGGCTTCTAGCGCTCGGCCCGTGTACCAGTAAGTACCCCGGAATGGTCAAGGCGCTATGGGAGATCATCCGAAAGACGGATTACCGAAAACTCGGCTTCACCACAGATACGGATGAAGGAGTAGCTAGCTGGGCCACGATAAACAAAACCTTCGCCCTATATTCGCAACAGTTCCCAACACACCTCAGCGACAAGCTCGTTCGATTAGCCCCCTCAGCACACTTCTCCGCCTCAAGGAGCAAGTCTGCCGCGGAGGCGAGAGCACTAGAGGCGATCGAAACGATCCCTGGAGCATCGATAATCAGCAAATCTTTCATCGACGGATGGGAGATCGACCTCTTAATAAAACTCCCAAATGCGGAATTCTTGATCGTTGAGGTCGACGGAAAGCACCACGAGGAGCCGATCAAGCGACGAACCGACCGCAAAATAAGAGACGCATATTTAAGGAACAGTGGGTACGGCATTGTGCGCATATCGTCCCTCGCTACGACCGACGAGTTCCGACAGCGGATCGAGCCTATCGTGAGATCAGCGACCCCTCAATTAGGGTCGGCGCTAACTATAGATTCGCAACTACCTCCACAACCGGCTGCTCAACACGCAACAGCTCATGAGCCCGCCGAAACTCCGCTACCGCAGAGCGACCAACCACGCGCACCATAGTCCCCTCAGTCGCCTCCACGGACCCAAGCGGCGCGATATCGCCGAACCAGAGAATATCGTCATCTATAACGACGCACTGGATAATGTCGATCGGCCCAAGAGTAATCGCGATTCCGGCCCCTTGAAGAACGTTAACCCCTTCATTTGCCGCGTCATGAACAGGAGTGTGCGCTACACACGTGACACCCCTCGCGATAACAGGCCGAAGCACTGTGCTTAAAACATGCGCTGAGCGCGGGGTCACCGAGCGGGTACCGATCGAAATAGACCTTCGGGCCTCCCCGATGTCCGAGACCAATCCTGCGATAAAAGAATCCTGGTCGAACCTCTGGAACGGCACAGCCGGCCGCTCCTTAGGTCGGTCATCATTCGCTGAGGGCACAAGCCCTTCATCCACCAGCTCTCGTGCATCAACGACACGCCCAAGTCGCTGAATATCATCGAGCACACCCCGCAGGATCATTTCGCTTCCGAGGTTCTCATTGAGGTACCTGAGGTTCGCGACTACGACAAGTTTGTGCTGCGCCCGACTCAAGGAAACATTAAGGAGCTTTGCTCCCACATCTCGAAGGGAACGCGGCCCTAAAAATGAGCCGATGGAGTGTGGAGGACTCTCGGTAAGGTCAAGGACGACGCTCCGACGTTCTCCACCTTGAAACCGGTGGGCAGTTCCAACGGTTACGTTCTCAAGGCCAGACTCTTGGAGCAGATCTTCGATTAATGAAACCTGCGGGCGATACGGAGCGATAACCCCGAGGTCTCCGGGATGCTCGACCATTCCAGCGTCACGAAGCATCCCAACGATCTTACGAACCAAAAGGGCGTGAAGGATATTTACCTTCGAGGAATTGGAGATGTGACCGCGCGGCGACAAACCGCTTGTGTCAACGAGAACGATAGAGGACTCGGATAGACCAAAGGGGGCCTCGACACCCTTCCAGGGAGGAGGCTGAGAGCTACGCGCCGCGAGCCGCCCTCCGTAGAACCTCTCGTTAATCAGCTGACAGAGCGTTTCATGGCCGCGGAAATGGGAGGTGAGCGACACCAGTCGCTTATCGTCCTTGCCGCTCTCCACTTTCTCAACGATTCCGGCGGCCTCAAAGATATCTCGCGCGAACCACTGACGCGCCGCGGCGCTCTGCGAAATAGAGATTGGAGGGAGCTGTCGGAAGTCGCCCGCCACGACCGCGCGCTCCCGCGCGAGACCCGCAAGAAGGACCATGGCGGGGAGGGGAACCATCGATCCCTCATCGATCAAGACCGCGTCGAAACCCTTCAAGCTCTGGATCCGAAGGATGGCTTGAGAAGCCGTGCACGCGACGACGCGAGCGTTCTCGATGGGGACCTCTGTGTTCGCTCCCTGCGTTCCCTCAAGATCGGCGATCGCTTCGCGCAATTGAGATTTCCGGAACGAGAGATCGTCAAACTCTTCAGTAACCTCATCGGACGTCTGGCCATCAAGCTGCTCCGCGCTTGAGAGGATATCACTCGTAAGATTCTTTATCGTGCGCTCAAGATCTCGTATCGACGTGCCGTCGGTTGGTTCTCCGTAACGAATATGAAGCATGCGGAGCACAGTCTTTAATGCTCCCTCAGTGAGCCGCGCCTTTGTGTACGCCTCCTGCAGGGAGAGCATCTCTTCCTTGAGGTGGGAGAGACGTTCAGCGGCCTGCCGCTTGATTGCGAGCGAGGCGATCCCTCGCTCAATGACATCCAACTCCTTGCGCACTCCTTCAACTCGCTCAGCCGCCTTGCGCGCTCTCAGCGCAATAAGCGAATCAAGTGAGATCTGCTCCCCGAAAGAGGTCGCGAGCGATCTCCTCGCGATTGTTCCAAGCCGCAGAATGGTAGCCTCGGGAAGCGTAACGCGCGCACGTCCTACGATCCGTTTACAGAGCGCCTCAAGCACTCCGTCGACCGCATGGTTGGTATGTGAAAGGATCAAGACTCTCTTGTTATTTCGAAAGAGCTCCCACGCAATCGCCGATAGAGTCACCGTTTTTCCGGTTCCAGGAGGCCCCCACAAAAACGTGGTGCGACGGGAGAGCGAGACCCGAACGGCTTCTTTCTGATCGTTCGTAAGGTCCTCGGGAGCCGCGACATAGACGTCGTCCGTATCGCCCACATCGGTGTCGCCCAGATCGGTATCGTCCGTCGAGAGGAGCTCCTGAATGAGCGATTGATTATATCGGTCCTCGCCGTGGATCGAGCGAAGTCGGGACAGAAGAACATCAAGAACGTCAGACTTAGTAATGACCAGTGTCGCCGAAGAAACCTCATCGCCCAAATCATCAAAGGTAGAGATGTCTAATCCATCACTCCTTCGCGAGAGAACGACGCATTCAACTTCACGGGAGTTGAGACGGAGAATACCTCGAGACTCCTCCTGGAGGCGTGGCGGATTGTTCAGAGAGAAATGATAGAGCGAACGATTCGACGCCGACATCGCCCTTCGTCCCACGCCAAGCGCGTAGGAGGTTGAGAGGGAGCGGCTCGCCGCAATCTCCTCTTCGACGCCGGAGATGAGGTTTGTAGTAATCTCGGATAATCCTAAATCGGCCATCAGGGGTGGACCTTAGCACGTTCGACTGCAGATCGGTCTAAAACTTTGTACCTAGACGCTTTTTTATCAGGTTAGGACACATTCCGACACGTACTAATATCGCGCTTTTGACTAATCTCCAGAGTTGGGGTCATTTATCGCCATGGCAATACCAGCAAACCGCACATTCACCGAGCTAAGAACTCAAGTAGACAAGCAAATTGAAGAGATCACCGACCCCTCCAACTCCAGGCAGGCCGCCTCCCTGCAACGCGCCCTGATCAAGCAGCAAACGATCGATCAGATATCCTCGCCCGATGCGCAGCGAGCTCGATATCTCCAATCCACTGGCCGCGCATGGGGGCAGGATTTTATGTCCATTCGCGAGGTGCGGTTTATGACCATCGCAGGACTCACCGGGGATAGACTCATTGAACACCTATGGAAGGAGCTTCCAAGCTCCCGCTTTAAGCGGTTTCAGGAGCTCTTCTCCGATCCTGAAAACTTCCTCATTCCGAGGGTGACCGACGGGGCCACTGGCGTGAGCTTCCTTACGGCTCACGAGTTAAATAACTGTTCGGTTCTTCCCTGCCTGATCAGCGGCGATCGGCTTCCTAGCAAGCTCCTTCAAGACCTAGGCCTCGTCACCTGGCCGAACAGAAACCCCGACGCTCTTCGTGTACTGCAGACCAAATCATCAACGCCAGTCCTCGATGGCCTAAAAGCGATCTTCGACTCCACCCGGTCTGTCGGAAGTCGCAATCAACGGGTACGGCTCATAGGGCAGCCGACAACTGGCGAGGGAACCCTTTATCCAACCGCAACTCCACTTTCCCCTAAACTGCTCGGCTCTGTGCTCATACTTCGGGATGATGGTGGCGCCGATGTCGAGCGCTCAAAAGATCGGAACGCTCCGTGGCAACCTCCCCGGAAGGTCGTCCAGTTTTACCCTACGGTCTATGCGGCCTATCGAAAAACCTCGCACGAAACTCGCGGGTACGACGCCGAAATAGCCAAGGTACGAGACCTCAGCATTGACTGGAGAGCCCTTAACGCCAAGATCAACGAGCAGTGGCGCAGGGACACACCTCCCGAAGAAAAAGCGGAACTCCGCGCAGAGCTTACCAGCCTTGCAAATCGAACCAGAGCCGCTCTCGGTAAGGTCACCAATGCCCAAAAGAAAAAAGCGGATGAATTTTTCGCCAAGATCGATGTCGCGCTCCAAAACGGAGATAAAAATATCGGCAAGATGCTTACTCAGATGGTTGCCGGCGCCACTCGACTAGAGCGCAGAGTCGAAACTATTCCTTACAAGAGCCGGTACAACGAGGAGGACAGACTCCTTCTGAAGGACACCATCAACTCTCATATCAAGCGCCTGAAGGACTTCAGAGAGGCACTCCCTAAGGCGGCAGAGACACTGGCAACCGAGATCGCTAAACCAGCGGGACTCTTTAACACCGAATACGCAACCGACCGCGAGCGACAGACGGCGGCGAAATCATTGGTTCGCCGCATGGGGCTTCCGGTTTCGGGAATTCAACACATGGACGTCCGCCCATTCCTAGCTTTTGCGAGACTCTTGGCCCTCGACCACACAGCTCTTGTCGCAGCAGTGGAGAGACAGGACCCTCAGGAGGCTCGCAAGGCACTTGCGAGGATGGAGGTGGCCTCCAAGCTTCAGAGGGCTAACCATGCGATGGAGTGGCTCCGAAAGGAAAAGGCTGCCGGAACACCCGGACCAGCCTCTGTACTTGCAAGCGAGGCGTACGCTTTTCATAACTCCTTGACGAATAGAGTCATTTTTCCAGGGACTTCTACTCCCGAGTACGATACCGAGTGCCAGCTCGTTACCGAAAAAATTCGGGGAATCGTAGACGATCTTAAGAAAGATGCGCGTGGAGAGCTCGCTCAAGCCGCTCAGGAGGAGCTTAGCCAGAGACTCGAAAGGTTCCTCTATGAAGAGGACCTTGAGACGGTGGCGCTTAACCTCCTGCACGGTCAAGACTCATAACCCGTCAAAGGCATGGCTTCGAGCCTCCGTAAGGGCCAGTCAAGACACGTTTTCTGGTTAAAAAACGGTTTTTTTCAAGCTCATACCGTTCCTAAGTACCTCAGATGGGGTATCATCTCCCAGCACGCAAGGAAGGACCGGAGTTTATGAAAATCCGAATAACTGGGCTCGCGCATCGATTAGGTTCAACGATCATCGCTGCTGAGAGCCTCGAAAATCATTTCAAACGCGATCCAGGAACCGTAACCAACCTCTCTGGGGTTACCAAATTACATCGCATGGGCCCGGGCGAGAACCTCGTAACCCTCGCTCGTGACGCAGCTCGCGATGCCCTTAAGAACGCCGGTGTTGAACTTTCTCAGGTGACCGGCATCTTCTCCTCGTGCAATCCGACTACCGATTACCTCATGCCAACCCTTGCCCCGATGGTGGCCGCGAAGCTTGATATCAAGCACGTCCTGGCCTGTAACGTTGGAATGGGCTGCGCGGGTGGCGTTCAGGCGCTTCAAGCGTGCTTCAACCAACTTCTCGCGGATTCCGCTCGCGGAAAGGTAAGCACGTACGTCCTCGTAACGGGAGATCACATTAGCCGAATGCTTGATCCTGAGAGCTGGAAGACCGCTATACTTTTCAGTGACGGAATCTCCGCGGTGGTGGTGACCAATAACCCAGAGGCCACGGGCGGTTTCGTAATCGAACACGTAGCCTCTGAGTGCTACGCCGGAGAAGAGGTCGCTGTTATCAACCTTCCGAACCCACTGGCGGCCCGCGAGGCGGGAAGTACTGGTCCGTGTCTGTTGCAGATGCGTGGAAGGGGAGTCTTTGAGTTCGGTACCCGCATCGCTCCACGAGTTAAGGAGCTTGTCGGCATCACGAACTTTGAGGAGTTCTACGTTATTCCTCACCAAGCGAACATCCGCATGATTAACGAACTTATCCCGACCTTCGATATCAAGCCAGAACAGCTCTACGTCGACGGCATCACCAAGATCGGAAACATCTCTGGCGCCGCCTGCTTCCTTGGCCTTGAAGACATCATGAGCCGTCCGCTCGCAAACAACTACGACAAGATCCTTCTGTGCGCGTTCGGCGCCGAGCTTCAGGTTGCCGTAGCCGTACTGAGCCGCTAATCGCGAGAGGGTCACCGACCTTAAGTCTGAGGCACTGTCGCGCCAGAAGCGATTTTGCGATACGTTCGCACCATGAACAATTACGATACATTCGCGAACTACTACGACTCCGTTGTCGGACAGCGAGAGGAGATAGCCGTACTCTTGCACACACTCCTCAAGGGATTCGCCCCTAAAGCAAAAACACTTCTGGAGCTCGGCTGCGGCTCAGGAAGCATGCTTAAGGTTCTCACAAAGCACTACGAGGCGACGGGGATCGACCAATCTGCCCGAATGATCTCCCTGGCCCGAAAAAAAGCACCCAGAGCAAAAGTCTCCGTAGGAGACATCACAGATTTCAACCTTAAGAAGCGCTTCGATGCCGTGATCTGCCCGTTCGATACGATCAACCACGTGACCAGCTTCGCGGCGTGGAAGCGAGTGTTCACCAACGCGCATGCGCACCTTAATCCGAATGGCGTGTTTATTTTCGACGTCAACACCGAGGCGAAGATGGAACGGTATCGGACCGAGCCAGCATTCGCGGAGATCCTTAAGAACGAGACCTCGATAGTCGACGTTCAACGTGTTCGTCGCTATCGGTACAAAGTGAACCTAAAACTGTTCAAGAGAGAGAAGGGTGATCTGTTTCGTCATCACGAACTCCTCATCCCCGAGATCGTTGTCCCCACACCCCAGATAGTGAAGGAGCTCGCGAAATATTTTCGGCGCGTCTCTCTCTTCGACCCGGACCGAAAGAAGCCAACCGACGAAACAGAAGAGCTGTTCTTTATCTGCCAGCAGCCACGCTAGCTGGAGGACCGGCGAGGGCGGTCCTCCAATTGTTTTCGCGATAATTATGCGATTCGGGGCAACCCACGACGATCATACCTGGAGGGCCGGCGGCCCTCCAGATGCTTCTGATTCAGATCAAAAATCAACCAATAAGAACACCCCTTGATTATGAGGTCGTTTTTTTGGTACCACTATCTTGTTATGTTGAAGTCGCCGACCCTACTAAGCCTATCGCTACTAGGGCTCCTTAGAGAGCCCCGTGGGGTTGCTTGGCCTTCAGCCGCTAACCGCTCTTAAGAGCCGTTAGGATCTCGAAGAAGCCCGGTAGCCCACGCGAGGGCGAGTTGGCTTCGGCGAGATGTTCATCACAATCGGTCCAACCCCCCTCCATACAGCTCTGAGCCTCCTTGAGATTCCAGCGAATCGAGAGTTGGTAAACTTATTTTGTTCCTAGGAACCTTATATGAATCGGATTATTCCACCCCAAACTGAGACCCGTGAGTCGGTATCTCCTACCGCGCCGCCCACTGGAAAGTACGTGCCGTATCATGAGCGTTTTCCTCTGACACTCCCAGATAGAACGTGGCCTGATAAGCAGATCCTGGCGGCGCCGGAATGGTGCTCCGTAGACCTGCGAGATGGTAATCAGGCCCTTCCTATTCCGATGACGGTCGAGGAGAAGATGGGGTTCTTTCATGTTTTAAAAGATCTCGGCTTCAAGCAAATAGAAGTTGGCTATCCCGCGTCCGGGGGAAAGGAGAAGGAACTTTCAGACGAATACATCTTCATGCGACGGCTGATCGAGGAGAAGACGAACGGGCGCCCAAACCTCGAAGGGATCATACCTCAGGTTCTCACCATGGACCGTCCCGACCTGATCAAGACCACCTTTGAGAGCTTACGGGGCGCTCCCGGCGCGATCGTTCACATCTATCGACCGACCTCAATCGATCAACGAGAGCTCTTCTTCACTATGACCAAGGACCAGGTGATGCAAGCGGCCGTGGACTCAACGAAGCTGGTCCGACGACTTGCCAACAGGTCAGACTTTCCTGTTCAACTTCAGTTCTCCCCGGAAAGCTTCACCGGCACTGAAATCGACTTCGCGATAGACGTGTGCAACGCGGTCGTCAACGCTTGGGATCCCGGAAGTCACGAGAAGGTAATCCTTAACATTCCAGCAACGGTAGAACTTTCACGCCCTAACCTGTATGCCGATCGTATAGAGTACTTCTGCCGCCACCTTAGGCGACGGGAGAATGTTATTATCAGTCTCCACAATCACAACGACCGCGGAACCGCCGTCGCGGCTACCGAGTTAGGTATAATGGCTGGAGGAGACCGGGTAGAGGGGACCATCTTTGGAAACGGAGAGAGGACCGGAAATCTTGATATCATAAATTTGGCGGTAAACCTCTATAAAGAGGGGATCGACCCAAAGCTCGATTTACGAAGACTCCCAGACACCATAGAGCAATACGAGAAATACACGAAGATGCAGGTGCCGGCGCGCCACGTCGTTGGAGATCTTGCGTTCACCGCGTATTCCGGGGGGCACCAGGGGCCGATCGCCGCCGGATTGCGACACCAGGAGAATCCCAATAATCGGGAGTGGCGAGTTCCGTATCTGGGAATAGACCCGAGCGACCTCGGTATTTCATACGACCCTATCGGCTTAAATTCGCAATCGGGAAAGCATGGCGCGATGCACAACCTGAAACGCGTCTTCGGAATTACCGTTCCGAAAATGATGGGAAATGAGGTTGGAGCCATGATGAAAACGTGGACCAACACCAATAAAGTCGACATGCCAAACGAAACATTATGGGAGGTCTTTAAGTCAACCTTCATAGCTCCTGAGGGCACACTCGTCTTAAAGGACTACACTCTGGCCCGCGAAGGAACAAAGGTGAAGGCATTTTTCGAGGTGTCTATAGCCGGGAAAAACACGAAAGCAATAACTGGAACGGGCAACGGACCGATCGACGCCGCGATGAGCGCTCTTAAAGATGTCGGGTACGACTTCACCGTGACCGACTTTCAGGAGCACACAAGGGGGAAAGGATCGGACGCCGAAGCGGTAGCGTACGTACAGGTCTCAAACGGAGAGACCTCCATCTACGGTGTCGGTATTGACAGCAACCTTGAGGACGCTGCTGTTCACGCGCTCTTCGCCGCTGCTAATCGCCTTGCGCCTAGAATGCCTGACGACAAGTAAGCCCTGGACGGGCACCAGCGCTGGTGCCCGTCCGCGTCCGGCAACCTTTACCCCAACGCCTTACTAAGTCGTCGGTGCACATCCTGGTTCGTGGCAACGATAATATTTGGCAGCGTCCTTGCGTCCGTATCTCGGAAGCTCTGCGGTCGCTTTCCTGCGAAATCAGTCATCACGCCACCCGCCTCGCTAACGATAAAGCCTATCGCGCCACCATCAATCGCTTGGCAGCTTGCATGCGCTACTCCAGTGGCCACCCCCTCAAGAATGTCCGTTGAGCAGTATCGTCCACCGTCATTCACATACGAATCAAGGAGGTCTACGGCCGGCACATGTCCTTTCAATCGCTCCATTACATCGGGCGAGTTGAACGTAAGAACAGGCCCCGCAGATTTCGACACGTCCAGCCGCTCGCCGACCGCACCGGAGAGCATCTGCTCGCGCGTCAATCGCCACGCCCCCGTGCCCTTTGACGCGCAGAAACCCAACCCGCGTCGTGGCATGTACATGACAGCCCCAACGATCTCCCGCTCGTCGTGAATCGTAACGATGATCTGATACCGGTCTCGATTATCGATGTACCACCGAGTACCATCGATCGGATCCAAAAGAACCTCGAGCTCTGAACTCCCCGAAAAGTATCTTCGATTTAACGAAACGGCCTGCTCCTCTGAGTAGAAATTAAGCGTGGGGAACTTCGCGAGGAGCGCCACCTCAAGAAAGCTCTGAATCGTAATATCAGCATCTGAGAGCGCGTGATGAAATATGGTCGCGCCGTCCTTCGCTCCATGTGTACTAACACCGCCTTGAATCTGGTCGCTATAGGCTCCGGCCGTAACGAGATAGGGAAGGAGGTAGGATATGATCTCTGCTGGTTTCATAGGGGAAAAGTAACAGAGGGCAGGGGGTCTAACCACCCCAAACGGAGCCCCTAGCCCATCAAGCATTCCATCCTCTATACTGTCTTTTTATGAATGCCCCCCTCCTCGGAAATAAGCGATGCGTTCACGTCCTCGCTACCCTCGACTACGCGCCAGACCTCTGCGCCGTGACGCTCCCCCGCATTGAGGCGTACGCCAAAAAGATCGGCGCGGACTTTAATCGCATTACCGAACGCCGCTTTCCAGATTATCCGATCAACTACGAGCGCATGCAGATCTACGAGCTTGGAAAAGAGTACGACTGGAATTTTAATATAGACGCCGATATTTTACTTGGAAGCTCGCTCCTAGATGTCACAACCCGCCTTCGGCCAGAAAACGTCGGCACCGCAATGCTCTTTAAGCTGTCAGACGCGTTCCCGATAGCCGGGAATCCTGTCTTTGAGAACGCAAAGCAAGACGTTGGCATTGTCGATATGTTCAACCTAACAACAAAGCTTACCCACGAACTCTGGAGACCCCTTCCAGGCCCCTTCGAGCAATACAGAAACTGCTCTCCTCGATGGGGAGAACGAAAGGTATCTGAGTACTGCGTCAGCATGAACTTCCATCGAAACAACTACACCGTCTCGGGGCTCTTTGCGCCGAGCGATCACATTCACCACTTAAACTACACAACCCTCTCTTCCCCGGCCGATATCGTGACCAAGGCCGAAGAGCTCCTGGCGTCATGGGGAGAGGGGGGATAGCCCTCCACTCAATCGCCCCAAACGATCCGATACCGACACGTTTAACCTCTTCAACCACCCCAAAACACCCCTTCTCAGTCAAAGTTGAGTACGCCTACGGGCCCGATACACTATCCTCATGACCTCACCACAACCATCGAACAACCTCCCGCCCAGGCCTCACACCAGCCCTCCTAGCGCCCCGGATGACGTATCACGGCCGACCAGTGGACAGCCGATAGACCTTACCGGCGCATCCCTAGCGGCCTTTGGCGAGGCACCAACACTCTCCCTAACCGCGCTAGAGAAAGCGGCCGAACTTTTATGGCCGGGAGAGCTAAGAGCACACGTAGTTACTCGAATCAACGACATCCACAACAACCGACTAACCCCTCCATCCGAGTCCACTATTGTAGACGCCTTCGTTTCAACGTACGGCGCTTCCGAGGGGGAGAGAGAGGCGATCCTTTCGCGCTTTCTCGCCTCAGCCCACCAGCACGCATGGCCCATCGCTGGATACGCAAAGATCGTCGATTCTTCGCCTGACACGAAACACCTGTATCCTGATAGGTCACTTGCGAACGCGCTCTCTTTACTCCAAAGAGGCGTACTTCCAATTGAGGAGGTCGCTCCACACCTACGAGCCATGAGACTCTCTCTACACGACTCAGCGTTTGATAAAGCCAAAACCTATCTTCCGATACTAGTGGGAGCAGGGGTCGCGAGCATCGGAGCATTCGCGCCGGCATGGGCGACCGTCGCCGGAGGTATCGCAGGTATCTCGGCATGCGCATTGTTTGCAAAGCGCATGAGCCTTCGAAACGAATTCGCGGCTGGACTCCAAATGGAGAGCCTGGATGCCTTTCGAATGATCTCTCACGGAGAGGCATTTCCCATCGGAGCCGCCCTTAACGGACTCTTCAACGATCCCCGCATATCCGAGAATTATGGAAATCTCCTGCGCGCGGACGCGTTTATGGTCGCAAGAACACTCCGGGTCTTTGGAGTCTCAACGGACGATATTTTCGCCACGTTCCGAGACTCTACAACGTCCTACAGTGCTGGAGAGCTTCTGATCGGCAAGGTTATTGCCGTCCTTGAAGCTCACGGCCTAACACCACCACCCTTACTCGTCATCCCGTTTCTAGACGACCCGATTAATCAAGGACGAGACAATGAGGCTCGAGATCTGATCGAGATTATGAATCAAGTTCACTTCGAGTGGGCGATTCATGAGAAGGGGGTTATTCGGCAGAATTTTGCAAAGGCGATACTCGACGCAAAAAGCTAGAGATTATCCGAGCCGCACCTCAAAAAAGGTATGCATTAAGAACTCTCGACGGCATCCTCTAAAGCCCCGTAGACACCACCGAGAGCGCCTCCTCAATCTTCTTGTCCACGAACTCCTGCCGAATAAATCCGCCTCCAAAGAGGTATTCGGAAGGGATCCACATCTGAGCGACTTCGGCTTTTCCCTTTGTGACGTTGAGGCTCTGAGCCCCGGCCTCAAATTTCTTTATCTTGAAGGTATAGAGCACCTCAAGCGACTCATCGACAAATCGCACGCCAACACTCATCTCTTCAACGAGCGAGAGTTTTCGAATATCAGGGGCTTTGTACTTAACACTCGTGTATCCACCCTTCCACGATTCGCCCTTATTGATAAAGCTGAAGACCGTCTCCAAGGTGTCGAAGATAGCCTTGTAATGCGGATGCATCTTTACGGTGAGGGGCTGCTGCCCCAGAAGCGCGGCTTGATCCGCGTTCCCATATAACAGGTACGGCGTTTGAGAGCGGTCAGAGATCGGAGCGTTGCGATCGAGCGCAAAATCATGGACGAACGTCGATTGAGAGCCCGGAGCGAGCGTCGTCGAGCGATCGAAATTGCCCTCTGAGAGCACCTCAAACGCATCTTCGGCCTTAGCCTTGACCTTTTTAAGAGCACCCAAAGATAACGTGAGAGAGATCTGAGAGAGGGGGATCGGCTCACTTCCGTGATTCGTCACGGTGACGGTACATGGAACTTTCTCGCCTTGAATAGCCGCATCAAGCGGAACCTCAAGTCTGAACTCTAGTGGCTTTTGGATAAATACACCGCGCATGTCGGGGTTATATCCGGTTCGGAATCTGTATGGCAATCAACTCCACAATGCGAGCTCTGGCGGACCGGGGAGCGATGTAACGACGTCCAGCCCCCCCTCAATTGGCCACCCCTCGCTTACTTTACGAGAACTAGAAAACTAGTAAGCTATAATCATGACTTTTGCGCAGGGTTTGCCCGGTTAGGACACACTGGAAAACGCGAGCGCAATCCGGCGAATGAACGAACACGTGGAAGGGCGGACCTTCAAATGCGCCTGCGCG
>CAIXKI010000128.1 GCA_903920005.1 uncultured delta proteobacterium | reverse complement strand
GATAATTATGCGATTCCTACGATCCCGCGAGGAGCGTACCTGGAGGGCCGGCGGCCTCGCCGGCTTGTTGCGGTCCTTTTGAAATTTACGCCGCGCGTCGACGAAGGAATCGGCTACCGAACTCTCGCGTCAGTACTTCAGCGAAGAAGAGCGCAAGCGCGAGTATTGAGAAGAGGTGCGCAAGAGGCTCCCCTTGAGAGGCTTCTGCCTTGGAGGTAGTGAGGTCGCTCGCGACGGGGTCCACTTTGCCTCCGGTAAGCGATGCAATCTGTTCAAGGAGGGCTCTGTGAGGCTCTGAGTGTGGACGCTCTCCAACGGTTTCGGAGGACACCTCCCAGGCAACCTCAGGAAGGGTGGCATCACGGAGGCTGATCTTTGCTTTATAGGTTCCCGGCGCTGGTTGCGGAATACGCGCCTGATAGTGTCCCGAGGAGATCTTGGAAAATGAGAGTGGGACAACGTCTCCGTTAGGTGTCGTTACAGCGGCGGACACAGGAACGTCACCAACATCTTGGAAAAGAGAGAGGTCGACGATGTTGTCAGAGCCCTCAACCCAGGCGCGGAGATCGAAATCGATATTCGAACGAGCCTTACCCGTCTTAGGAATAACGGACTCGACGAGATCTGACCAAAACTCATGGATCGACTCCCACCGCATCCAGGGGGCGGTCCAACGGCCAGTTGCGTCAGAGGTGAACGCAACCACTCTTCCCTTCTCAACAGCCCAGGAAGCGAGCAGGGGGAAGGACTTTCCTTCTTCTGAGACTAGTAGCTCCGTGTCGGCGGGTTCGCGGGGGAGCGTCTCAACGAACCCTTTGACGAACGGAAAGCTACGCAGCTGCGTTGAGACTATTCCATCAGGGCCATTTGAAACCTCTATGGTGGGATTCTCTTTAAGCGTCTGTTCATCGGACGCGACTTTTACATCTGAGAGAAAGATCTTTGGAAGGTTTTGTGGGTCTCTGGTTTGATAGAATGATCCTCCGCCGACGTTAGCGAGCTGCGCTAAAAACCCATCATCAGCGTCGCTGCCCACCACGACCGTCGAGGCCGTAATGCCGAGCACTCGCATCTGCTTCACGAGGTCAAAATAGTAGGGCCCGGGGTCCGGGAGCTTTCCATCGGTGAGAACTATAACGTGTTTACGACCAGCTTGGATGCGAGAAAGGGCTCGACGTGCTTCGTCGAGGGCGGGAAAGAGGTTTGTCTTTTTGGTCGGAAAGAGCCTGCTAATGCGGTCCGCGGCGGAGGACCGAACGTTGCCCACGAGCGAGAGAGGCAAAGCGATAAACGGTGAATCGTCGAATCCAATAACACCGACGTAGTCGTCGTCTTTTAGGCTGGCGAGAACCTCGCGTGAGGCTGCCTTCGCGAACTCTAGACGATCCTCCATAGCCATGCTGCGTGACTTATCGATAACGAGTTGTACGGCGACGTTGAGACGCTTCTTTTCAACGTGAGGAGGAACGAGTCGAACGGGAAGAATGTCCTCAACGTGAGAGCCGATATAGCCGCCCAGGCCGAAACTTTTATTTCCTCCGACCATTATGAGCCCTCCACCGTGACGTACGTACGCTGGAAGGTCCGCTTCGAATTGCTTCGGAAGCGCGGTAATTGGGGCGTTGTTCAGAATAATCGCCATGTAGTCTTGGGGATTGCCGAGGGAGGTGCCCTGGGAACCCGCAATCTCGGATCTCACTTGGTACGTCTGCCCCTTCCAAATTTGAGAGAGAAAGCGGTCGTCTTCGGAAGACCCGGAGAGGAGGAGTATGCGGTCTCGCTTCTCTCCAGCCATCCAAGTCGTTCGAGTGATAACGTGAGCCCCGTTTTTGTCATTCCAGGTAAAGGTCGCGGAGATCGGTTGGAGCCCTTCACTATTTGGGTCACTTTGGGCGGTCACCGTCAGATCGCGAGCGCCATCGATGGTGAGCGCTTTCTTGAATATCTCGGTGGGGCCGTGGCGGAGTGACAGTGTTCCTTGGGTTCGGGCGTCGAGCACGTTGGATATCGTCGCTCGAATTTCGGCGCTTTTTTGATTTTTTACGACGTTCGGAGCGATAAGCTGAGAGATGGAAATCGGAGACGTCTCTTGCGAGCCTTGAGCGGTAAGCGGAAAGATTGGGGTGGTCGTCCGCGAACGAAGCGCTTGGAGGACGTGCCCCTTCGTCTCGTATCCATCAGAGAGAAGAAGGACAGGAGCATGTGGCGCTATCAGCGGTGAGCGAAGAGCCGTTTCGATATTAGTGGCATTGGTGCCCAGTTCGGAGGAGGAACTCTGTATCGATGAGAATGAAGAGCTCGTTGAGGTGGCTGTTCGCGCGACATCGCGACCAAAGGGTACGATAGAGAGGGGTGAGCCGAGCTCTTGAGCTAAGGAACGAGCTTTTTGGAGTAGGGAATCTCCCTGAGTTATGGCCATGCTCGCCGAGATATCAAGAAGAGCCGTCACTCCGCGAGGCTCTGGTCCTCGTATTCGTAAGGGGCCCGCAAGGGCGATGATAATTGAGAGGACGACCAAGCTACGAAGAGTCGCTATCGCGAGCTCGGAGGGCGTAGAGGCCCTCCGCCGGCGAAGAATGATAGCGGTGCACACAAAAAACGGAACCGCTAAGGCGAAAAGGAGAGGATGTTCGAACGTCATGCGGCTCCCCATCCTTGACGACGTCGCAATCGTCTCACGATGTCAGCAAGCGCTACTATGAGCGCAAGTGATAGGAACCACGGATAGAGTTCGCGAGCGCGAGCGGTCGCCGTTGGTGGGGGCGCGGAGCCCTCCGTGACGGTAATCGGTCTTGGGAGAGAGAGGTCAGACTCAGATTCATAAAATGAATTGAGTGAGAAAAATAAAAAGTCGCCAGTCGCCTTTGTAACTTTAAGAACGCCGGCATGCGGCGCGGTCACCGTTTTAAGAGGTGTTATCGGCAGCGGTTCTTGAGAAGGAGCAACGTATTCAACAGCGGTAGTGTCGTGGGGAAGGGGCACTGTGGTCGGGAGCGCGTTTGCGGAGGTCGTTCCAGCATTTGAGAAGAGCCATGTGAGGGTATTCAGAAGGAGGATGCTTAAGGTGGGCGTTTTTGCGCCGTCAAAGGGGAATAGTTCTATTCCGGAGATGGCGTATCGAACACCTCGAGATTCTCCGGCGCATAAGAGAGGCCCGCGTTCAGAAAAAAGAATAGGCTGCGCGCTCACGGGACACCGAAGCACCCTCGCTTCAGGGACTGAGAGGAGCGATGGTTTTACGTATCGCATGATCGGATGTGAGTCATCCCAACGGGCGATAGTTATCGCGGTAGATTCTTCCACGGAGCCTCCCCATGGGAGAGGTCCGGCGGGAGGCATTACGAGAAGAGACGCGGCTGTTGGTGGAGCGTTCAGCGATTGGCGATGAATAATAAGAGGTTCGTTAGGGTTGGCGGGCTTGATTGTTGATGCGATCGTAATGAGGGGAATCTTTGTTAGTCCGAGCTGGTCCGGTGTAAGGGAGCTCTGAAGAGTAACTCGTGAAAGGCTTTGGTCCTTTGTCACCCAGGCTTCGTTATCAATGTGGATCGATTCGGTGTGTGTTGAAAGAGGCGACGAGATCGTGAGGTGACAGTAGTCCCAAGCTTCCGGAAGCGGGGTAATTGTAACCGTCGTTCGTTGAAGTGGTTCAATGTTCACGGTAGCGGAGGGCAGCTCCTGCGATTTCGAGCGACTGGAACAGAGAGTCTTTATCGTCGCCGCAAAGCCCTTTTGTAGGGTGCTTCTCACCGAAACGAGTAATTGCTCCGGTCCGGGCGATGTGGAGCGAGAAACTTCTTGGATCCACACGTTATGATCGGTCCGAGTTTTTTGGTGGGATGAGGAGACAATTATCCTTGAGGATTGCGGTGGGGGCTCCATAGGGTGGTCGGTGTATACCCAGAGAGCATCATAGGAGGGATCGTTTACGAGCTGATTGATCTGCTCTTGAAGCGAGTCTTTTCCCTGCGAGAGTTCAAGGCTTTCGATCCGCTCTACAGATCTTGTTTTGTCTGTCGGTTTCGAGGAGAGTTTTTCAAGGTGCGTCGATCCAGAGAATACGGTGAACGAGGTCGATGCCGAGGAGTCCGCTATATCTCGCGTCGCCCGAGTTTTTGCTTCCTCAAACCGAGTTCCTTCCGAGGCGAGAGCTCCCATGCTGAGAGACGAGTCCAAGAGGACAGCTACGTGGCGGCCTTTTTTGGTCGAGATGAGATTTGCAGCCGCAAGGGAGAGAGAGACGAACAGCAGGAGCTCAAGCCAAAACTGAAGTGGTGGAATAAAAGTTTTGCGACCTTGAGGTCGTTGAGGGAGGTCTTTTAAGAGAAAGAGAGTTGATACCACGGTTGTGTTTGACGAACCGCGAACTCGAAAGATGTAGACAAGGAGGCCGAGAGCTATGGGGGCCGCGAGGAGAAACCACGGCGAGGCTGCGCTGATGGCGGACCCGAGCATCGTCATCATACAAAGAGCCCCATGTGCGTAAGAGTGTCGATACTCGCTTGCGCCAGGGGCTCTTTGGCGATGCTCGAAGTGAATTGAACCTGAGCTCCATAGCAGTGTTGCCGAACTCGTTCTATATGCGCGCTAAGGGCCTGTGCGTATCGCTCCCGAGAGTTTTGATCGAGAGAGAGTCCAAGGGGTTCTCCTGTCTCGCTATCAACGAGCGTTCCGCCAAAGCTGCCTGGTGAAGGATCAAGGTCCGAGGGGCCGAGGATCTGAACGGCGTGAATCTCCATGTTTCGCGCCCGAAAGCTTCCGAGCATCGCGGCGACCTGTTCAAGCGGATAGAGAAAGTCGGATATGAGGAGACAGATGCCGGGAAATGAGACCCGAGTCGCGGCCCGCCGGGCGGCGTCGACGATATCGAGACCATCTGGAACGGAATCGGGTGAGGGGCTAGGGATCGTATCAAGGAATCGCCGTACAGAGGTAAAAGCTTTCGCCCCCCAAAATGACGGGCTGTGAGTGCCTCCAAGCACGGAGATTGTCACCGGATCTTGGCTCGCGAGGGCGATGTAAGAGGCGCAGGCGGCCAGATGGGCTGCGCTCTCCCACTTTATTCGAAGGTCTGGATGCGTAAGGGACCGTGAACCGTCAAGAACGATGAAGAAAGAGACCGTTTCCTCCTCGAGATAGCGCTTCACGTAGACCTTGTCGCTACGAGCGTAGAGATTCCAATCGATGTAGCGTGGATTGTCGCCGAGCTCATAGGAGCGATATTCAGCGAACTCAACGCCGTGCCCCCTTCGCTGAGATCTATGCGCGCCCTGTCGGATTCCATAGAACGACCGGCGCGTGCGCGTCGCGAAGGTATCAAGGAGTCGTAGGGTTTGCGGATCAAATACCATGGCGGGCGTCCCTACTTGGCGTTACGAACCTCCGCAATCAGATCGTCGGTGGTAACGCCATCGGCCTCCGCTTGGAAGTTTAAGATAAGACGGTGTCGAAGTGTTGGGGCTATGGCGAGTTGGATATCCTCGAACGCGATGTTGATTCGTCTATCGAGAAGCGCCGCTACCTTCGCGCTTAAGACCAACGCTTGAGCGCCTCGTGGGCCAGGACCAAAACGGATGTATCGCTTCGCGTTTGGTGTCGCAAACGGGGATGAGGGAGTGAGAGCGGCCATAAGACGGACGATCACCTCCTGCATCGGCTCCGATACGACGACGTGGCGTACGAGGTTTTGCATCGCGCCAAGTTTTTGGGACGCCGTGTCGGCAGAGAAAACAGGGGAGACCTCCTGAGCACTCGTGCCCGTTGTTCGTGACAGGATCTCTTTCAGCTGCTGCGAACTGGGAGGTGGGACAAGGAGCTTTACCAAAAACCGGTCGAGCTGCGCCTCCGGGAGCGGGTAGGTTCCCTCAAGTTCGATAGGGTTCTGCGTGGCGAGAACGAAGAAGGGCTGCGGAAGTTTATAGGTCTGATTAAGCACCGTCACTTGACGCTCCTCCATCGCTTCAAGGAGGGCTGATTGAGTCTTTGGAGTTGCGCGGTTGATTTCGTCCGCAAGGATGATGTTCGCGAATATAGGCCCCTCTTTAAAGACAAACCGGCGCCCTTCTCCAGGCTCTTCGGTGAGAACCTGGGTTCCGGTTATGTCGGATGGCATGAGGTCCGGTGTGAATTGAACGCGTTTGAAGGCGAGCCCAAGAGTGGTCGAGATCGCTTTTACCAGAGAGGTCTTTCCGAGGCCGGGAACCCCTTCCAAAAGCACATGTCCACGGGCGCAGATGGCGGAGAGGGTTCCACGGACAACGTCGTGCATCCCCACGATAGATTTTCCTACCTCCTGTTCCATGCGTTGAAAGGTAGTTTGAAATTCTTCGATGGCGCTTGAGAGCGAGGCGGTGTCGCGAATGTCGAGGTTGTTCATAGAGTTGCTTTGTAATGAAGGTGCTACTGGAAAGGTACTCTGCTTCTCTGTTGTGTCGCAACGCTCCTCTTGTTGGCTCTGAAGTTTTTTAGCTAGGTGGGGAAAGAGGGGCCCGTCGTGACGTGTTGAGAGTTTTGGCGAAGTGGTCAGCAGCCGACGAAGAAGCCTGACCTGTATCCGCCAAGATAGATTGAGGAATTTTTTGCGTCTCTGACGAAGTAGCGGCCAAACTATCGAAATGCGCTCCAGGTAATCATTTTTTACCAGGGCGTTAACGCTCTGAGAGTATCCCTTTGTATTCGAGCGGGATCGGTTGCTCGCCTTTTTGGATGGACCCCTTCGGTTTTGCGAGCAGTACGTCCTCAAGGGATGTTTTTGGAGCGGCTTCCTTTGAGTTCTTCTCCAGGGAGGACTCCGAACCCGTATAGCGAGCATCGAACGCTTCGTTCTGATCGGTAATCTGAGCCTCTTTAAAGCCCTTGGGCTTGCCTGCGTCGGAGCTTCCCGACTCTCTGTCTCCACTCCCATCTTCGGTGCGAGCAGGCGCATTGCGGTCCGGCATGGACGATTGCTCCCCTACCCCTTCGCGCTCTCCTTCTGAGTTGCTGTCCTCCTCTCCCTTTTCTTTAGTTTGGCCATCCTCCGGCTTGCCGCTTTGGCCGGTCCCTTGGCCATTTGGCTCCTTCTTGCCCGGAGAGGTTTTCTCCTGTTGAGACGATCCCTGTTTGCCGGATGGAGAGTCTCCTTTTCCATCCTTTTTCTCGGGCGCTTGCTGAGAATCGCGTCCGGGTTGAGGTTGAGAGCCTGGCTGAGCACCAGAGCCTTGAGAGCCTGCTTGAGCCCCTTTTTGTTGCGCCTCCTGTTTCGACTGGGTCCCCTCACCCTTGCCGCCCTGTCCTGCTTGTTGCTTCCCGTCTTTCTGCTGTGAGGAGCTCTCTTCTTTTTTAAGCTCTTCCTGTGCCTCATTAAGCGCTTGTTGCAGCTTCTCAAGACCACCCTGGGATCCATCTGAAGAAGGTTGTGGAGCGCCACTCTTTGCGCCGGATTTGCCAGAGGATTGGTCTTGAGAACCCTCGCTATTCTCTGAGGCCCCAGCGCCCTGCCCCTTCGCTTTGCCATCTCCAGAGCCTTGTCCCTGTTGCTGCTGAGAGCTCTCCGATTGCTGTGAGCCTGAGCCGGAGCTTCCAGAGCCCGATCCATTGCCTGAGCCTTGGCCGGAGCCGGACTCTTCCTCTTGGGAATCCTTTGAGCTCTCCTGGCCAGACTGTCCTTGAGAACCGCTCTTCTCGCCGCTCTTCTTTTTTGATTCAGAGCTCTGCGATTCTTTCTTCGATTGGGAGCTCTTGTTAGGAGAGGTCTCGTTGTTCTCCTCCGATTTTCCGGATCCCTTTTCAGAAGTTTTTTCGTTGCTTTGGTCTTTTCGCGTCTCTTCAGAGGGAGAGCTCTCTTCTTTTTCTTCTTGAGAAGGCGGGATCTTTGCCGTGGGCGTTGGAATCGGTGCGTTTGACTCCTTCGCTCGAGTTTTTTGTTCGTGGGGGGCGCTAATCTCTCTACCTTTTGTGAGCGAGTCCTTCGCAATCGCAAGGGCGACCTCTTCTTGAGCGGTCTCTAGGGAGGCAGAGAGAGCTGATAGTCCTGACTCTCCTTGAGCGATCTGTGTGGTGAGATCCGAGATGACATCTTGAACGTCCTGAGGAATCTCTGGATGTTCAGCGACGATAGCTTCAATTTTTTGCGCAATCTGTTCGTGTATCGAGAGGGGGCGTGTGAGGAAGAGAAGCCCGCAGAGGGCGAGGCAGAGCCCCGAAAAACCAGCACCGATCTTTTCATGTCGTGTAAGCGTCAATGATATGAGGTCTTGGGCTGACGGAAGCGAGGGCAAGGTTTCCCCAATCTGTTGTGCGAGGAAGCTTCGACAGAGGAGGTCAGGAGCCGCGGAGGAGTGAGCAAGAGAGGTGAAGGTGGTGACTCGTCCCTTAAGCGCAACGCGGGCATCGATAAGCGCGGAGGCGAGCTCGCGAGATACCGCGAGAGGTTCGTACGTGCCCCGCAGGAGAAAAACGGTAAGGGGAACAAGCACGACCGCCCACATCAGGGAGGTCCACAGTGGATGCCAGATCGAAAGAAGGACAGTCACCAAGAGATAGCAGGCGATAGTGGACGCGGAGAGGGCGTATACCGTTCTTCTACGGGAGCGCTCTCTAGCCTGAACCTCAGTGATTAGCTCCTCCAGCAGGGTCTCCATCGATAGACTCTTTTTTAGGGCATCGTAGACGGAGAAGAATCGGCCTGAGCGGATGCCGCTTGCGCGGCTGGAGTTTCTTGAGGAGCGTCCGGCTGGGCGCCGATGCCACGTTGGAAGATATTTACCGCGTCATTATGTTGATCGAGCGTCTCAGAGAATATGTGTTTCCCCTTTCCATTGCCCACAAAGAACAAGAAGTCAGAGGTCCTTGGGAAAAGGGCTGCTTTGATTGCGGAGGCGCCGGGGTTCGATATGGGCCCGGGAGGAAGCCCTTGAATCACATAGGTGTTGTATGGAGTTGCCGTGGTTAGGTGCTCTTTGGTGATGTTGCCGTCAAAATTCGGAATGCCATAGATGACGGTTGGATCCGCTTGTAATCGCATGCCTTTGGCGAGTCGGTTGTAGAAGACTGAGGAAATGAGAGGCTGCTCTTCAACATTTCCTGACTCTTTTTCGATAATAGATGCAAGCGTGAGTACTTGATGTTTTGTCATCTCAAGCTCGATGAGACGTGCGTCCCATAGGGATGGCCAATTTTTGTCGAATTCGGATCTCATCTTCTCAAGGATCTTTCGCGGCGGGGTGTTTTTTTGAAATCGATAGGTCTCGGGAAAGAGATATCCCTCAAAACTTGATGCTGGCACTCTGAGCGTCTCAAGGAGCGCGGTATCTTGAAGGGCAGCGTTAAAGTCGCTTGTCGTCGCGATACCTGCTTGTTCTAGAATGGGACCGACATCTTTTATGGTAGATCCCTCTTTGATCGTTACCTTGCGGAGGATCATTCGACCTTCAACCATCGAATCGAGGATCTGTTGTGGAGACATCGAAGGGGATAGCTCGTATTCGCCCGCCATGACGAGGGTGTCTTTTTTTTGAAGCTTTGCGAGCGTCGTAATGGTGAAGGGGCTTCGGATGAGACTCGCTTCTTCGAGCTTTCGAGCTATCTGCCGCACGTTCTCGTCCGGACGAACTTCGAAGAGGATCGTTGTGGTGTCGGTTGGGTTTACCGGCCACCCGAAGAATCCCTGGAGGCCAACATAGGTAAGGAGCGCCGAGGCGAGAGGCACCAGTATATAGAGAGCGCGAAGGATTGCTTTACGAGTCACTAAAAGCCTCAAGAGTTCTGTGGTTTCAGGGGGTTAAGGTCGAAATAGCGATTGAGAATCAAGCACGCCGCATACGCGTCGAGACTTTCGGCCTTTCGAGCCCCCTGTCGCAATTTCTCGGCCGCCTCCAGCGAGGAGAAAGCTTCGTCTACATAGACGATCGGTATGGTGCTCCTCTTTGATAGACGACGAACGAACGCTTCAACCATCTCACAAATATCAGTTCTTTGCCCACCATCATCTAGTGGCAGTCCTACGACAAGCAGCGTTGCCGCGCGCTCCTCTATTAACTGTAAGATATTCTTTTCGGCTTCGTACGCAGCTCGAAGCCAGGTGGCAACGGGGAATGGTATCCTTGCCACGGGATCGGCGATTGCGCATCCCACCCGAATCGTACCTACGTCTATCCCGATAATCGCCATACTCTGCCTACTATACTCCCTCGCACTCGAGAGGGTAAGGGTGGAGGTTTAAGAAGTACGTTCGAGGGGTTGTGGTCAAAAGAATGATCAATGTAAAGTCCCTCTTGCATGAACAGTTACGTATGGGCTGCTCGGTCTCTTATCCTTGGTGCCGGCGCCTTCTTACTAATCAAAGGGGTACTTCCCGACGGGGCCGTTTTTGGCCCTGGCAGCATTGATCATGCTTCCACTGAGCTTCTCTACGGGGAGAGTAGCCCCTTCAGGAGCCTCTCAGACTTAGCTCAAGAGGGCGCGCTTGCGTCTAACCTATCTGACGGCAACGGCCTCCAGACCGTTGCGATACCAGAGAGCGCGTTGCCCAAAGAAAAAAACTTCGAATATACCGTTAGAAGAGGCCAGTCGCTGGCGGGTGTTTGGCGAGAGATTGGAGGATCCTCCGCGGATGTTGACAGGGTTGCCGCCGCACTTAAGAAGGCTGGCGTCCCGATTGATTCTATCAAGCATGGCGAGGAATTCACCGTAAAAACCAAGAGTGGGGCGATCCTGGAGGTTCGAAAGAAGATCTCCCCGGAAGCGACTGTAATTCTCACCGCCGACAACGCGAATGGCTACTCAGCACGGGTCGAGCGGCTTGCTATTAAGACCAGGGAGAAGAGGGTGACCGGCGTCATTCTCTCTTCGCTGGTTGATTCAGCCGAGGGCGTGTCTCTCCCCTACTCTCTTGTTGACGATTTCGTCGACCTTTTCAGTAGTCGAGTTGAGTTTCGCAAAGACTTGCAACCAGGAGATTCCTTTACGGTTGTGTACGAAGAGCGATATGTGGAGTCGGGCGACTTCCGCGAACCGGGAGTCATTAAGGCGGCCTCGTTACATTTGAGTGGCAAGATGCTCGCAGTTGTTCGAGATGTCGCCAAAGATGGAAGTGTCCGTTATTTTGACGAGAAGGGAGAGATGCCCACTAAGGCGTTTCTTCGCTATCCAGTGAAGTATACCCGCATCTCTTCGGTGTTCACTCACGCGCGATTCCACCCAGTCTTAAAGATTATGCGCCCGCATAATGGAGTTGATTTCGCCGCGCCGGTCGGGACCCCGGTGAGAAGTGTAGGTGATGGTGTTGTTGTGCACTCAGGCTATAGCCCCTCAGGCGGAAATATGGTTCGAATCCTCCATGATTCTCGTTATACCACCGAGTACATGCACCTAAACTCGATTACGAAGAACGCCAAGAAGGGCGCGCGCATTGGGCGCGGGGAAACTCTAGGGACCCTCGGAAATACGGGGCTCTCAAGTGGCCCCCACCTTCATTATGCCCTCTTTGATCGTGGTAAATACATCGACCCGATGAAAGCGAAAGTCGTTCTCTCCTCTGAGAGCGGCAAGCCACCTGCCGCGGTGCTTGCAATGATCGTTGAGCTTAAGAAGTCGCACCAAGGTGTGGCTGTAGCGAGCAAGCGCGCTGGCAAGAACGCATGACCTTTTCAGTCTCCATACTTGCGACAGGATCAGAACTTCTCGATGGGCGGGTTGTTGATACGAACTCAAATTTCGTAGCTAAGGAGCTCTCTGAGCGAGGATTGAAACTACGCCGAGTGCTTACCGTTGATGACGATATGGGAGAGCTTGTCGCCGGTCTGCGCGAGCTCGCGGCGGTAAGTGACCTTATTATTACCTCTGGGGGGCTCGGTCCCACGACTGACGATCTTACACGAGATGCCGTTGCCTCATTCTTCGGAGTCTCGCTCGCTGAGGATCCAGAGGGCCGAAAGCACCTTGAGGAGTTCTATCGGAAACGTAATCGTCCGATCGATACCAATAATCTAAAGCAGGCACTTTTACCGATCGGTTCAACGATTATTCCAAACGAGGTCGGCACGGCTCCTGGTTTTATAGCCAGCAGACAGGGCGGCCCCACGGTGTGTTCTCTCTCTGGAGTTCCGCGTGAATTTAAATCGATGTTCATGGCGACAGTGCGCCCGTTGATTGAGGCTAAAACGCACGGTGTTGAGGCATTACATCGCGTAACTTTAAAAACCTTTGGCCTTCCTGAATCTACAGTTGGAAAGCTCGTGGAAGGTATTGGATTACCCGAGGATGTCGTTGTGTCATATCGGGCGGCATTCCCTGAGGTGCATGTCGTATTAAAGGCGCCACAGAGTGTGTCGCTTGAAGCCCATGCCGAAGCTGCGCGAAATGCTATCGGAAAGTCCTTCATTTATACCGAGGATCCGAGCGCGACCCTCGGCAGCGCGTTGCACCACCTTTTACTCGGTCATGGAGAGACCCTCGCCACAGCCGAGTCGTGCACCGGGGGGATGATCTCAGAGATCGTAACTCGCACGCCGGGCTCGTCCGCTACGTTTAAAGGTGGCGTGGTTGCGTACGATAACTCGATTAAAGAGGGCCTTTTGCACGTGGCTTACGAGACCCTAGTGACGCATGGGGCTGTAAGCGCCGAGACGGTGCGGGAGATGGCTGAAGCAGCGCGGACGCGATGCGGCGCAACTATCGGAGTGTCGGTGAGTGGGGTCGCGGGCCCTGGTGGAGGAACGCCTGAAAAGCCGGTGGGCACATTTTTTATCGGTATCTCGACAGCGTCTCACAGCTTTCAAGTTCAATCCCTCTATGTGAGCGAGAGGACGAACGTCAGGATGTATGCGGCATATGTTGCCTTGGACCTCGTCCGCCGCACCGTATTGAGACTGCCACTGCCGAAGAGCTACCCCGAGATTCGGTAGAGGGCGGGGGCCCTCCAATTCCATTCCATGTTACATTTGTACCTGCGGTCGGCGAGGCCGCCGACCCTCCAACGGACTCGCGATAATGATGCGATTCGTTCGAGCCCGCGAGGATCGTCCCTGGAGGGCCGGCGGCCTCGCCGGCTTGTCGCAACCCTGAATAATCGTTGAGTTGGACCGGCCTTGGGTTGAGACCCGTGAATTTCGTACCGGGGCTCCTACATGCCCCCACTCACCCGGATTGTTTCCATATGAGTTCGCCTTGTTAGGTCACGTAAGGGCTCATTTAATTCGCACGCGCGGCTGGTAGGCTACAAAAGGCCGGGCCCAAAAGCTCCTTGGGTGTGGTATTCTTATAGTTGGTCTTTTGCTCAGCTCGGGGTATTTGTGAATTGCTGGGTACGTATGATCGAAAAGAAAAGGCGTCCCAATCCCTAGAGCGGTAGAGGGGCAGCGAGATGTGTGAAGTTTAAAAAGGTGAAATGACGGGATACGGACGACGATCAGGAGATCCTAAGGGCGCAACCAAAGAGATGGATGTTCACTTCCCCAACGCGAGTGTTCTTCAAGCGCTTGTCGGAGATAAGGACGAAAATCTTAAAACTATCGAGCGTGAGCTGAGCTTAAAGATTGGACGCTCTCCAGAGGGGCTCGTTCTTGTTGGACAAGATACCGACGTCGAGGTCGGTCATGCCCTTCTCGTTCAACTTCGCGGGCTGATCGAGCAGGGAGAGGTTCTCTTCAAGGGAGATGTGGAACGTGCGGTGCGAATGTTGTCCGGCAATCAGCGCCTAGAACTCTCAGAGCTCTTCCGTGATCAAATTCGCACTTCAGGAAAGAGAACGAAGATCGTTCCCAAGACCTTCAAGCAAAAAACCTATATCGAAGAGATTAAGAGCCACAGCGTTGTCTTTGGCGTTGGGCCGGCGGGAACCGGAAAGACCTACCTCGCTATGGCGATGGCCGTTTCCGCGCTCGTCAATAAAGAGGTGAAGAGAATCGTCCTCTGTCGACCAGCGGTTGAGGCCGGTGAGAAGCTCGGCTTCCTGCCAGGTGATATGGCGGAGAAGGTGAACCCTTACCTTCGGCCGCTCTACGACGCGCTCTATGACATGGTTGATGTTGATCGCGCAAAAGAGATGGTCGAAAAAGGCGTGGTAGAAGTTGCCCCCCTCGCCTTTATGAGAGGTCGCACCCTGTCTAACGCGTTCGTTATCTTGGACGAAGCGCAGAACACAACCGCGGTGCAGATGAAGATGTTCCTGACTCGTTTGGGATTCGGCTCCACCTGTGTGGTAACAGGTGATCCCACTCAGATTGATCTTCCGCGAGGAACGCAATCAGGATTAACTCACGCGCTCTCGATCCTAAAGAGCACCGAGGGTGTGTCTACAGTTCACTTCTCGGACGAAGATGTTGTGCGACATCCGCTCGTCTCGAGAATTATTCAAGCGTACGACAGAGATGAAGAGTAGCCCACTGCTCGGAGAGGCGCGAGCGCGACTTATGGGCTCCCTCTTCGGACATATTGTACTAGCGCTCTCCGCCGAGCTCTCTCTCGGAGCTACCGAGGCAGCGCTACCCCCATCAGTGCGATTAGTTCGGTGTCTCGGGGTCGTTATCCTTCTCTTTGCGATTCACGTCGCTGCGATGCGGTGTCTCTCGGGATACCGGGAGCGCGAGCGTAAAGGACAGGGGTTCCTCCTAGCGCTTATGATCTTTGGCGTGGTCGCCGTGAGTGTCGGAAAACTTTTCTCTCTGGCGCTCATCAATTACGGGTCGCAGCACCACATGTGGCAAGGCGTAGGGGTAGGATCTCTTCTCTACTGCCTGCCTTTCGCGATGCCAGTGTTAATCGTGCGATCCATCCTTGGGCTTCAGGCTGGATTCGTGGCCGCGCTCTACCAAGCTCTGGTGATGGGAGCGTATATCCCGATGTCTGGTATTACGGCCGGACTAGCTCTGACGACCTCGATAGTCGCGTGTATCGAATTTCATAGAGTCCGTTCTCGTTCGGCATATCTTCGCGCGGCGCTTAAGATTGGTTTGGCGGCGCTTCCCTTCGCGCTCTTCTCCACGGTGCTCTACCCGCCAACGGGAGCGCTCGATATCTTTGTTCGATTCGCAGGATGCTTCGTGGGGGGCGTGATAAGCGGAATTGTGGCGGTTGGAATTACCCCTGTCGTTGAATACCTCTGCGGATACGCTTCGGATATGCGATTAATCGAGATGGCGACACTTGATCATCCGCTCTTGAAGGAGTTGAGCGTGCAGGCTCCTGGTACCTGGAACCATTCGATGGTGATCGGCATGATGGTCGAGTCCGCCGCCGACGCAATTGGAGCGAATCCGGTTGTCTGCCGTGTGGGCGCGTATTTTCACGATGTTGGAAAAACGACAAAGCCGCTTTATTTCGCCGAGAATCAAACGCCAGGGGATAATCGTCACGGCAAGCTCAACCCCTCGATGTCGGCACTCATTATCCGGGCTCATGTGAAAGATGGCGTAGAGCTATCGCGGAAGCACCGGCTTCCACAGGTCATAGAGGATCTCATTGCGCAGCACCACGGTACTTCCAAGATAGAGTATTTCTATGACAAGGCGCGAAAAGAGGCGGAAGAGGCCGGCAATGATCCAGAAAGCGTCGATAAGACCCTCTTCTCGTATCCTGGACCTAAGCCTCAGACACGAGAGGCGGGGCTTTTGATGTTGGCGGATGGTATTGAGGCCGCGGCTCGTACGATAGGAGACCCCTCGTTTGACCGAATTCAGGGAATGGTCCAAAAGATGATTAATAAGGTCTTCTCTAGTGGCGAGCTCAACGAGTGTGAGCTTACGCTAAGGGATCTTCACATCATCGCAAAATGCTACACACGAGTGCTCTCGGGAATCTACCATCAACGTGTCGCGTACTCTGAGCCGGCGGAAAAGGTCTCGGAGGTGCCAGGCGCCGGTGAGGCCGCCCGGAGTGTTGAGGGTGACAAGAAAGAGCGTCGAGTCGAGAACCTAAAGCGATTAGGAGTTGAGTAGTGGCGAGCGCGAGAAAGAGCCTCGGACACGCCGCGCCCGCGCGTCGGTGGGCTATCCACCTCACGGTAGAGAGCAAGAAATTAGGGATTCCCTCAGCGTGGATTAAGAAGACCGTCAAAGCCGTTCTTGAGCACGCGGAGCGGGATATCCGTATTCCGGAGGTTCACGAGATTCATGTGGTCATTACGGATGACAAGCGGATTAAGGTTATTAATCGCGAGTTTCGTAAGAAGGATAAGGCGACCGACGTTCTTTCGTTCCCTCAGTTTACCCCTCGTGAGATATCCGGGCGGACGAAGGCGCTCTTGCCAGGGCCGTATCTAGGCGACCTGGTCATTGCGGCGGAGACAACGCTGCGACAGGCGGAGAGCTTCGGTGTGACACCGCGCGAGGAGCTGCTCAGGCTGATCGTACACGGGATTCTCCACCTATGCGGCTACGATCATGAGAAGGTTCCCGCTGCTGTCGCGCAACGGATGCGCCGGCGAGAACGCTACATCAGGGGTAAGATAGGCCTGTAGTTGGATTGACGAACCCGCTCTCCCAACGTATACGGCTCCTATGACTTTGCCGTTCGATCCGTCAGAATTTAAATATAAGCTCCAAGGACTCTCCGAGCGCTCGCGAGTTCTTAAGGAGTTTCTTTGACATCCCTACCCTTACAACCAAGGTAGAAGAGCTCGAACGTCAATCCCAGGCTGGTGATATCTGGAATGATGCGGGGCAAGCAAAAGCCCTCATGCGAGAGCGTTCTCAGAGCGTCGCTACGCTCGAACAGTTTAAGAAGATTGAACGCCTTACGGCTGACACCGAGGCAGCTTTGGAGCTAAGTAAGGAATCTGGGGACGAGGAGTTTATCGCCGAAGCTGTGCGCTTAATCTCCGAGTTACAAGAAGCCATCGGGGAGCTTGAGTTTAAATGCAAGATGAATGGAGAGTTCGATAGCCAGAGCGGCATTATCGAAATCAACGCTGGGTCTGGGGGCACTGAGGCCCAGGATTGGGCGGATATGCTCCTTCGCATGTACGTTCGGTGGGCAGAGAAGAAACGGTTCAAGTTGGAGATACTGGACTATCAGCCTGGGGATGGTGCGGGGATAAAAAATGCGACAGTCCTTATTGAGGGCGCGTATGCATATGGGAACTTGAGGAATGAGTCCGGGGTGCACCGACTCGTCCGGATCTCCCCCTTCGATTCAAACGCGCGGCGCCATACATCGTTTGCGTCGGTAAGCGTGACGCCGGACATCGAGGAAGAGATAGACGTGACGGTAGATGAGGGTGATTTGAGGGTGGATACCTATCGGTCATCCGGGGCCGGAGGCCAGCACGTGAATAAGACTGACTCGGCGGTTCGATTAACGCACCTCCCGACAGGAATCGTAGTTGCCTGTCAGAGCGAAAGGTCTCAACATAAAAACAAGTCCCGAGCGATGAAGATCCTTAAGTCGAAGCTCTTTGAGCTCCAACAGGAGCAGCAACGAGAGATGATGGACCAGTTGAAGGGGCAACGGAAGAAGATCGACTTCGGAAGTCAGGTTCGAAATTACGTGCTCCAGCCTTACCAGTTGGTTAAAGATCTGCGCAGTAATTACGAGACCTCCGATGTTAATTCGGTGCTTGATGGAGAGATCGATCCTCTCATCGAGTCGTGTCTGTTAATGACTGACAAATAAGCGTGAAAGCTGAAATTAAAGCCGAACTCCTGCGCGAATTAACCCTAGATGTGGGAGCGCCCCCTGCTGATATCGGCATTCGGTACGGGCGAGATCCACTTCATCCCATTCATCGTGGTCGCCCGATCGTTAGCTTCGCGAGTTGGGACCTCCTTCACATTCAGCCGCATCGAGAGATTGCGAACGGTATGGTACGCGCGCAGGTGGAGTTTGGGAGCGGAGCGACTGCCGCCCGCAGTGTGGGAGGCGTAACGAATGCGATTGAGCGAGCGGAGGCTCGGCTCTCGCGATTCTTCGCGGCAGAAGCTGCGATTCTCTTTGGCACTAGGAATCAAGCCGTTCTAACTATGATAACGACGTTATGCGGGGAGGGTGTGGTGGTCGTGACCTCGCCACTCTGTTCCCTCCCCTTGGCTGACGCGTGCGCCCTCGTGGGGGCTGATTTCGTCGAGTGCGAGTCTGTGGATAACCTGCGCAGCACACTAGAGAAGTATTCGCTTATAAGGCGCGTAATTGTTGTCGTTGAAGCGAGTTCTCCACTGACGGGAGAACCTGTGGATATCTCGGGATGGGTGATGACAGCCGAGCTCGCAGGAGCTTGGATTGTTATTGATGAAACTACAGCGCTCGGCCTGGGAGGGATGCGTGGCGCTGGGAGCGCAGAGATAATGCCAGCTTCCCCTGCCCTACTCGCCCGGCTAGTTGGATTTCAGTACGTGATTGGCAGTGAGGTGTGCGCCGTCGTCGGTTCGGTCGAGTTGCGTGAATTGCTACTTCGGCGGTCAAGGTACCTCAGGCATGAACCACCACCATCCTCGCTAGCGGCTCGGCTTGCGGACCTAGTTGTTGATATCGTTGAGCTGGCCCTTCTGCCACGAGAGATGTTAGCTGCCCGTTCGGCGCTCGTGTACAGGGCCCTGAAGGCTCAGGGATGGCAGCTTTCCTCCACACTGCCCTCTCCTATTACGTCCCTCTGGTTCGATAGTCTTCAAAAAGCCCGCGATGTCCAGGAGGCGATGCTGCAACGGGGAGTTCTTGTAGAGGCACTGCCTGCCCGAAGCCTTCGCAGAAACGGCGCGGTTGTGAGGGCACTCTTGTCTAACGCCCATACTCAGGAGGAGGTAGATACTCTTCTCACAGGCTTTGGCGAGATTCGAAAGCGCCTTGAAGGACCTCAACGCTAAAAGGTAACGTGGGGGCGTCGGTGTTCCACGTGGAACACTCCCCTTCCTTCCGCTGCGGAACTGACTTTCGTTTGTTTCTGTGGCTTTTGCGGACGGTTCTCGATACCCACTGCGTGAAAGACGAGTTTTTAGCGTAACTCATTTCGGTTTCCAGCTCCCAAAATTACGTTGGACTCCTTGTATACACCCGAAGCTAGTTGCCACTCCCCTCAATGTGCGTTGAAGGTAGAGCATAATACCTTGCGGAGCTGCGGAGCGCATAGGGCGTTGTCGCGACCAATGTGGTTGCGCGCATTAGTCGCAGTCGTTCGCTGTTCCACGTGGAACAGAATCCCTTGTCCACTTATGAAACCGACTTTGCTGCGGTGGTGCCAGCACAGTGTTCGGGACCATACACGGCAACTAAGAGGGTTCCGCCTCTAACAGTACGACCACTCGAGTTTTTGATCGACCTTACAGCGATGTTGTCGAGTGTTCGGTCGCGTAGAAAAACTCAACGGCCTGCGGCTTCGGCTGTACGCCTAACTGAATAACGAAACACACTCTGCGGCGGTTGTGGGAGCAACGGATCTTGGCATACAAGTCGTAGCCGCAGTGTGTTCCACGTGGAACATTTTCCCCACTCTAATTACGGAACCGACTTTCCGACGTCGTTTGAAGCATTTTTCGGTGCTGCACTTATCAACGAAATGAAGTGTTCCACGTGGAACACTTGCTCGATTAAATCCCCTACTCTCAGTCGGCCCTGCGAATGCTTTTTCTGTTGTTATCATTGCACTCACGTGATAACTCTAATCGCTCGTCTCTGTTTCAAAAAGCTCGTTCTCTATATGGCGCAAGTAGTTGCCCTCGCAAATCAAAAAGGCGGCGTTGGTAAGACAACCAGCTCAGTTAGTATCGCCGCTCAGCTTTCCCTGCTTGGATTTAAGGTTCTTCTACTCGACTTCGACCCTCAGGCGAGCGCGACCAGCGGAGTTGGTGTTGAGAAGCATCCAGAAGGCTCCGATCTCTACGACATCTTCTTTGGAAAGCTACAGCTCGCCGATATTATCGTCCCCTGCTCCACACCCAATCTTATGGTCGTCCCTGGTTCTCATGACCTCGTGAGCCTAGAACTTGAGATTGGTAAAACGCCGGGCCGCGAGCTCATCCTCCGCACCGCGTTAACGGATGTGGATAAAGATTTTGATGTGGTCATTATTGACTGCCCTCCGTCCTCAGGTCTCTTGACCTTGAACGCCTTGGGCGCCGCTCATCAGGTGCTCATACCCCTTCAGGCTGAATACTACTCTCTTGAAGGATTAAGTGGTCTTTTAAAGACCATAGCATTTGTTCAACAGACCTTTAACCCGAAGCTCGACATACTTGGTGTCTTCCTTACGATGTACGATGCCCGCACCAATCTTTCGCTGCAGGTGTATCAAGAGACCGAGCGTCACTTTGGGGAAAAGCTGTTGAAAACTAAGATTCCACGAAACATAAAGCTTTCGGAGTGTCCGAGTCATGGGCTCCCTGTCTGTTCGTACGATCCGAGCAGCGCCGGCGCGAAGGCGTATCTGGCGTTGGTTGGAGAGCTGATAGAACGCCTCGGGTTGAATAACACTCCGGATGCTGCGAGAGCGGCGTAGTAAGTGTTCCACGTGGAACAATTGAAGGAATAGTACATGGAGAAGGGTGTGCAAGGTTTGAAGAAGGCTCCGCGAATGGCATTAGGACGAGGGTTAAGTGCGTTAGTTTCATCAGCTGCTCCAGTAGCGGCAATCCCTTCTCAAGTCCCTGAAAACTCTATCGATTTGTCCCAGAACGGGCCTGTTTCGAACGGCATTTTATATGTCGACCTGGCTCGGATATCGGGAAACCCAGAGCAGCCAAGAACCGAGTTTCCGGAACAGGAGATAGCTGAATTATCTGAGTCAATTAAGGCACTTGGGGTGCTCCAACCTATTCTCGTCCGCCCCTTTAACAGTGGGTACCAGATCGTTGCTGGAGAGCGCCGTTTCCGGGCTGCGATGCGAGCAGGGCTCTTTCAAGTGCCTGTAATGGTTAAGGAATTGTCGGACCGTGACACCTTCGAGATAGCACTCGTTGAGAACGTTCAGCGCCTGAACCTTAATCCGCTTGAAGAGGCCCGTGGCTATCAGCGCCTCATGGACGAGTTCAATCTCAATGCGCAGGAAGTTGCGACCAAGGTCGGTAAGGACCGCGCGACGGTGGCAAACTTAGTGCGGGTGTTAAAGCTCCCAACCCACATTCAAGAGATGCTTCAACAGGGCCTTATAACGGTCGGCCATGCAA
Source organism: uncultured delta proteobacterium (assembly GCA_903920005.1). Lineage (GTDB taxonomy): Bacteria > Bdellovibrionota_C > UBA2361 > UBA2361 > OMII01 > OMII01. Next base: position 6,351 of record CAIXKI010000128.1, on the reverse strand, counting down.
AGGCAATTCTTACGGTTAAAGAGCCCGCTGCTCAGACCAGCTTAGCGCTCAAGGTGATTGATGAGTCTCTCTCGGTACGAGCGCTTGAAGCCATCGTCTCGCGGGAGGTTGTACTTGAGGCTCCAAAGCAGCCGAAGGGCACGCGAGCAACCGCGCCGGAGAGTGAGCTTCCAGAGGTTGAGGAGCGCCTAAGAAACGCGCTTGGTACGAAGGTTTCAATAAAGAGGACTAAGCAGGGAGGGGTGGTGGAGTTGCATTTCTTCTCAGATTCCGAACTCGATCGTCTCGTAGATATATTAAGTTTGTCCAGGGAGTAGTGGCATGACAAATACAGCAAGTTCTTTTCAATTTCTTGATCCTCAAAAAGCAGGGGCAGGCGATGTAGCAGCCAAGAACGGCTCGGTTATCGGGGCAGGGTTGGTGTTGAAAGGCTCCATTGCTGCCGTTGGTGACGTCCTTGTGGCTGGAACGGTCGATGGAAACGTAAGCTCCGAGGCGCGAGTCGTGATCGCTGTTGGTGGTCTCGTAAGTGGCAAGGTCGACGCGGCGGAAATAGTCGTTGCTGGTAAGCTTTTGGGCGATTCCGTTGCCTCTAAGTCGCTGGCCCTCCAGGGGTCTGCCGAGGTTCGTGGCGACGTTACTACCCCTCAGATAGTCATCGAGCCCGGGGCTACCTTCGTAGGTCGATGCTCGATGCCGCAGGCTGCTCCGCAGGAGTAGGTCCTTTTTGAGATCACTTCCCGTCGGATCTGTTGATCTTATTTGGAAAATCTAGGAATCTTCCACCTATGGAAGATTCCTTGTCCGGCACCCTCGCACTGTTCTCGTTGACCGCTCTCGACGCTAAGATGATTGGCGTCGGAACCCTCTTTATTTTTGCTCTCTATTCCGCCTTGAGCTCCGCGCTTTTCAAGCCGCTCTTGAAGCATCTTGAGGAGCGTGAGGGGGTTACCGCAGGCGCACTTCACACCGCGGGGTTGATGCGGCAGAAGGCAACGGCTCTCCGTGAGCGGTATGATGAAGGTATGCTGCAGGCCCGAATCGCGGCAAACAAAGAGCGTGCCCAGTTGGTTGTAGAGGCTAAAAAAGCTGCCGCTGATACGGTGACTCAGGCTGAGGCTATCGCTGCTACTGAGCTTCAGGCAGGTCGCCAAGTTATCGCCCGTTCTATAGAGCAGGCCAGAGCTTCCGCCGAGGGCCAATCGAAAGCTCTCGCCGAGGCCCTCAGCGCCAAGGTTGACGCACAGCTTTCTGTTCACTAGCTGAAAGTCCGGCTGGAAAGCGGGGTGAGGGTGGACGAGCAAGTCTAGCGGAAAAGCTCGAAATCCCTCACGAATTTATCACCCAGAGGGGGTGACTTTTTATACGAGGTTGGCTATCGTTTCGTCGCCGTTAAGGGCTCTTAGGCACTTCGAAGTTAACGAATTTTAAGAAACTATGAATCGTCCCACAGGCCATCTTCGCGCTCCATCCACCCTCAGCGCCTGCTCCACGTTCGGTGCTGCTTTATTGTGTGCACTCGTTCCGTTCGCTGTTGCCGCTGCAAGCGGTGGAGAAGGGGAGGCGCACAAAGGCTCTATCCTCGACCTTGGCAAGTTTTGGATGAACTTTGCGGTGTACGTAACACTCCTCGTTGTTCTTCTTAAGAAGCCGGTTAAGTCAGGATGGGCTTCCCGCCGGGCCCGTATCGCCGACTCTGTTTCATCGGCAACCTCGGATATGGCAGAAGCCGAAAGAGGACTTGCCGCTGTGGAGGCCCTGACAAAGAATCTTGTTGTTGAGCAGGAGCGCGCTCGTGGTGAGATCATCTCGCAGGGGGAGCTTGAGGTTCAAGCTATCGCTCGGGCCGCTGTTGAAAAGTCCGCTCGCATTAAGTCACAAGTAAAGGAGCTTCTTGAGGGCGAGACCCGTTCCGCCGAAGCTCAGTTCCGAAGTTCGCTCATCGCTCAGGCTGTTGAGTTGTCCAAGGACCGTTTCAAGAGCGGCGACTACGCAGCTCGTCAGTCGGCGTACGTCGAAGCCGCGGCAGATCGCGCTAAGAGACTTGTTGGTTAATCGAGAGAGTAGGGGAACCAGAGCATGAGTTCAGGACGAGAAGAGAGAGTTGCCAAGCGATACGCCCGAGCGCTCTTTGAGGTAACCACTCCGGCGGATTTCGACACAGTCGAAACACAGCTCTCCCAGCTTGCGCAAGCATGGAAGGTGTCGTCAGATTTCCGCGACAGCCTCAGCAATCCGAGAGTTTCGGAAGACGCGCGCTGTTCTGTTGTAAACGCTATCGCCGAGTCGCTTGGTGGATGGAAGACCGAACCTCTACAGCGAACGGTTATCGCTCTCGCGTCTCTTCGTCGAGGCGCTGTTCTGCCGGCGCTCGCAGCGACCTACAGTCTCTACGTCAGTGAGTACAAGAAGAGCCTTCTTCTTGAAGTTACATTTCCGGAGCCTGTTTCAGAGGCTGTCACCACAGATCTGCAGAAGAAACTCTCTTCGTCATTGGGCGGAGAGGTGAAGATAACTGTAAAGACGGATCCATCGCTCATCGGTGGAGTAACGATTCGATTGGGCGATACGCTGCTTGATCGATCTGTTGCAGGAACGCTTCAAAGACTCGCAGGACAATTGGTTCGCTAATTTTCAAGAGAGGTAAATATGGACATACGTGCAGATGAGATAAGCAGAATCATCAAGGACAAGATCGGGGGCGCTTCGAGCGACCAGGATCTCGCCGAGGTTGGCTCGGTCTTGAGCGTGGGTGACGGAATCGCTCGCGTATACGGACTCGGCAAGGTAGCTCTTGGAGAGCTTATCGAGTTCCAGAACGGAACAAAGGCCCTCGCGTTCAATCTTGAAGAGGACAACGTTGGAGCCGTGGTCATGGGCGATACCTCAGCTATCGCTGAAGGTGACACCGTACGTCGGACTGGCCAGATTGCGCAGGTTCCAGTAGGAGAGGCCCTTATTGGCCGTGTAGTTGATGCGCTTGGAAATCCTATCGACGGACTTGGAGATATCACGACGCCGCATAAGCGCCGAGTCGAAATTAAGGCTCCAGGAATCGTTGGACGTAAGTCCGTTCACGAGCCGATGCAGACTGGCCTTAAGGCTATCGATGCGATGACTCCCGTAGGACGTGGACAGCGCGAGCTGATCATCGGCGACAAGAAGACCGGAAAGACTGCTGTTGCGATCGATACGATCATCAACCAGAAAGGCAACGGCGTAATCTGTATCTACGTCGCCATTGGCCAGAAGCGTTCTTCAGTTGTTCAAGTAGTTGAGCGACTCAAGGAGCACGGTGCAATGGATCACACGATCGTTGTATCTGCTACAGCATCTGAGCCAGCTCCGATGTCGTTCCTCGCTCCATACGCAGGATGCGCAATGGGCGAGTACTTCATGGAGAACGGTAAGCACGCGCTCATTATCTACGACGATCTCTCGAAGCACGCCGTAGCGTACCGAGCCGTTTCGCTCCTCCTTCGTCGGCCACCGGGACGAGAAGCGTATCCAGGAGACGTTTTCTACCTCCACTCACGCCTCCTTGAGCGAGCTGCAAAGCTCAGCGACAAGCTTGGTGGTGGGTCGCTTACAGCCCTTCCTGTCATTGAGACCCTCGAGGGTGACGTATCCGCGTACGTACCAACGAACGTAATCTCGATTACAGACGGACAGATCTTCCTTGAGGCCGACCTCTTTAACTCGGGCATTCGCCCTGCTGTTAACGTAGGTCTCTCGGTATCCCGTGTAGGTGGCGCCGCTCAAGTTAAGTCGATGAAGAAGATCGCTGGAACGCTCCGACTTGATCTCGCCCAATACCGCGAGAAGCAAGCGTTCGCTCAGTTCGGATCTGACCTCGACGCCGCAACCCGCGCGCAGCTTGCCAAGGGTGCTCGTCTCGTTGAGATCTTGAAGCAAGGTCAAAACGTGCCGATGCCGGTAGAGCTTCAGGTTCTCTCAATCTTCGCTGTAGCAAATGGCTACACGGACAAGCTTGAGGTTTCTCAAGTTCGGCCGTTCGAAGAGGCCCTCCACCGCCATATGCTTTCGAGCCAGGCTGACCTTATGAAAGATCTCCGCGTTAAAGCCGAGCTCGATAAGGACATCACCGACCGATTGAAGAAGGCGATAGGCTCGTTCGTTGATCAGTTTATCGCAGGCACTGCGGTTTCTGGAAGCGGCAGCGCTAACGGAGCAGGTCACGGAGCTAAGGCTCAGAAGTCATCTCAGGCTCACGCTAACGCAGCATAAGGATTAAAACCTCATGGCAGGTCTGAAAGAGATTCGTCGACGATTAAAGTCGGTGAAAAACACAAAGAAGATCACCTCCGCGATGAAGCTTGTCGCAGCGGCCAAGCTGCGCAAGACCCAGGAGGCCGTTGTACGCTCTCGCGCGTACACCGATGCCCTCAAGGGAGTCTTGTCGCAGCTTCAAGGTGGAAGTGATTTTTCACATCCGCTCCTTGAGGCTCGGCCGACAGTGCAGAAGGTTCGAGTTCTCGTAATGGGAGCGAATCGCGGTCTCTGTGGAGGTTTTAACACCAACACGAATCGCAAGGTTGAGGCGCTTTACAAGGAACTCGGACAGAAATATCCGGGCTGCGAGATCTCAACCGTCATCCTTGGTAAGAAGCCAGCGGAGTATTTTCGACGCTCTGGCCGTACCTACCTTGACGCTCAAGAGACCCTCACGGACGATCCAACGTATTGGCCAACTCAAGAGGTATGCCAGCGCCTTGAAGTCGATTTCTTAAAGGGTGAGTTCGACGAATTGTATGTGGTTTACACACGATTCCGTTCGGCTATCTCGACGGTGGCCACAGCGGAGCGATTGATACCACTTGATAAGGAAGCACTGGCGACCACGAACGCGGTCGCAGCGGGGTCGGCTTCGGGTGTGACGCTCTTTGAGCCGAATCCTGAGCGTGTATTCGACGCGGTTGTACCCCGAATTGTTCGCGCGATAGTTCGTCAAGCTTCGTTCGACACGAAGGCTAGTGAGCACGCGAGCCGAATGACCGCGATGGAGAACGCTACCAAGAATGCTTCGGAGCTTATCCATGCCCTTACACTTAAGTTTAACAAATTGCGTCAGACCGGTATCACCAATCAGCTGCTTGATATCGTTGGTGGAGCTGAAGCACTCAAGTAACGAAGGAAAAATAGTATGAAAGAGACAATGGGACGAAAAGGAAAGATCAGTCAGGTTCTCGGCGCGGTAATCGACGTTGAGTTCCCACAGGGTGGTGGTATTCCAAAGATCTACGACGCTCTGCTTACGACAAACCCTACTATCGACAACCAAGAAAATAATCTCGTTCTTGAAGTTGCTCAGCATCTTGGTGACAACGTCGTTCGTTGTATCGCCATGGACTCCTCGGAGGGCCTCGTTCGTGGCCAAGCAGTTGTTGATAGCGGCGCGCCTATCTCTGTACCGGTTGGTCAAAAGACACTTGGTCGTATCCTTGACGTAACAGGACGACCGATCGATGAACTTGGTCCAGTTGACACTGACACTCGATGGCCAATCCACCGTCCAACTCCATCCTTCGAGGATCAGTCCACATCGAAGCAGATCCTTGAGACCGGAATTAAGGTAGTAGACCTTGTCGCTCCGTTCCTTAAGGGAGGAAAGATCGGTCTCTTCGGCGGCGCTGGAGTAGGAAAGACCGTTATCATCATGGAGCTCATCAACAACATCGCTAAGGCGCACGGAGGGTTCTCTGTATTCGCCGGAGTAGGTGAGCGTACTCGTGAAGGAAATGACCTCTGGCACGAGATGAAAGACTCGGGCGTTATCGACAAGGCGTGTCTTGTGTACGGACAGATGAGCGAGCCTCCAGGAGCTCGTTTCCGTGTAGCTCTTTCGGCTCTTACAACCGCTGAGTACTTCCGTGATGAAGAGGGACGAGACGTTCTTCTCTTCGTAGACAATATCTTCCGATTCCTCCAAGCGGGATCCGAGGTGTCGTCGCTCCTCGGACGTATGCCGAGCGCGGTAGGTTACCAGCCAACGCTTGCGACTGACATGGGTCAGCTTCAAGAGCGTATTACTTCAACGAAGAAGGGTTCGATTACGTCTATCCAAGCGGTATACGTACCAGCCGACGACTACACCGACCCAGCTCCAGCAACGACCTTCGCGCATCTTGACGCTACGATCGCTCTTGAGCGTTCGATCGCAGAGAAGGGAATCTACCCAGCGGTAGATCCTCTCACTTCGAGCTCAACGGTTCTTGAGGCTAGTGTTGTGGGCGATGAGCACTACCGTGTCGCTCGTAAGGTTCAGCAGACCTTGCAGCGTTACAAGGATCTTCAAGACATCATCGCCATTCTTGGAATGGATGAGTTGTC
>CAIXKI010000127.1 GCA_903920005.1 uncultured delta proteobacterium | reverse complement strand
TACCCTTGCCCAACCCAATTCCGGCTGGGCACTTTACGGGTCCGGATGGGCTGGTCATCCAAACCTTAACTACTGGCTGTCGAGCCTACCGACAAAGGCTACCGGAGAACTATCAACCTGGAGCATTAGGTTTGCCACGGCGACAGAAGGAGTCCTCTCGCTTATTTTCTTCGGCCTCGCCGTTTCAATCGCCTACGGACGAAGGGCGAGTATTTTTTTCCTCTTATTCGCCGTCCCGTTTAATCTGCACGTTCACTACTCGCGGACGGGATTCATCTATAATCACGCCACTTTGTTCATCGCACTCGTTACCTGGGCACTAGCCCGGGTAGCGCGCACGCCAAGCGCGCGTAATTGTTTACTACTAGGAATCCTAACCGGACTCTCAGTGCTTGCGTATCCGGCCACCCACGTACTCGGCCCCGCCATTATCGGAGCGGTGTTCATTCAACAACTCCTGACTAGTGCGGCTCCGCGAAAATTGATCGGGGGGCTGCTCGTCAGCGTGGGTAGTATCGTTGCCGCTCTCATCGGATTTACCTTAGCGGCAGGGCCTCAAATTTATTTCTGGATAACCCGGACCTACGAAAGCAGGGCAGGCTCTCAGCTGATCTTCCTCCCAGGACCGCGCAAACACATCGAATACTCGCTGGGAGGGCCGGCGACCGCCTGGGATTTAATCCTTTTCAACCTGAAACACACCTTGCTTTTCTTTTGGGCCGGCGATAAAGCCGCGCAATATGGATTCACAGGCGCACCCCTAGGGCCAATTATGAGCTGGGTGGCGGTGGCGGGAGGACTCGTTCTTGTCTATCGCGCCGCGCGAAAGCACCTTGTGTCGACCTACGTAGTTCTCGCCTGCATCGCCACCCTTGTCGGCTCGGTGCTCATGGTTGAAGGCAGCTTTTCTCCTCATCTTATTATCTTCGCGCTCGTTATGCCCCTCGCATGTGCGATTGCGTGCGACACCGCTTGGAGATGCATCAGGATTAAGCAACCATGTATCGTAGCGCCATGCATGCTTTTGGTCGGCGCCTGGTGGGCACACTGGAACTATGAGTTTTACGAAATAAGCGTCCAACGTTGGAAGCTCTACCGTGTAACCTACATACTCAACCTTCCGATCGAAACACGTAAGGTAAAAACCTTACTAAGCCTTACGAACACACCCGAATCTCTCGGAGAGTCCTTCTATGTCCTTACGTTTCCAAATGCGACCCGAACCACCTTACAACCTCCGCAGGACGAAGCCGCTGTCATTCTCGAACAAGGTAGCATGACCGGGTTTCCAGTGCTGGCGGTCATCGAACTCGATCGTGAGGGATCGGTGGTCGAGAAACTTACCGCCGCATCCCACAAACCAACGGTATTTCGACATACCCAAGGGACAGCGCTCTACCTCGAATAAACTCATAGTCTTGGTGCGCCTATCCCCAGCAACTGAGCCCTTGTCTGCTAGACTCTTTTAGGCTACTGACCTCTACAGGGCTCCTGATTTCTACCGCCATGCATAGCTGGGCCCTCTCTGTTTTATGGAACACTTCCTTGCCTACCGCGGACTTTATTGCGCCATAGGCTATGTCCTTCTCTGTTCAACCTTCTCCCGCAGAAAGATCGCTCTCTCTGGAGATACCCCCCCCCCGGCTGGCTGAAGGGGCTCGCTCTTCTTTCTGTTATGGGCGCGGCGGGCATCACCCTCATGTTCCGCATCATCCCCGAGGACTCCGCGATGCTTGCCTGGGAATGCGATGCGGTCCATACCTTCTTCAGTGCTCTTCGAGACCACCAGAGCATCGGCGAGTTCGCGCGGAATGCGTTCATACAAAAGCCAGGCTTACTCTCCGCCAGCGCTCAGACACTCATGTATGGCGCTCCCACATATGCCATTCTTACCTCGGTAGGATGGAGCTTTGCGGCGCTCAGAATTACATCGCTCATTATGGGCTTGGCGAGCCTCGCCCTCGGCGCGTACATCGTTAAAGCCCTATTCAATAGAACAGCGGCTCTTCTATTCGTTATTGTTACCGCGACGAATCCCCTATTCATCTTCTACATGGGCTATGGGGTTTCTCAAACTGCGACGTTTTTTGGATTAGAACTGGCTCTCGCACTCGTCATATCGGCTCTGACCGATAAGTCTAGCTGGGCATATGGCAAAGCGTTAGCCGCAAGCGTTGCCCTCTTCGCCGCGAACTACAACTACGCTCCAGCACGGATATTTGTCGTAGCTACGATTATCTTTCTCGTAGGCTTCGCGCTGCAAAACCTCCGACGAAAAACTTCTCGGCAACGGGCAGTCACCATCTCCGTGTTAATCGCGCTCGTAACAACAACTCTTGTACTCGCCGAGAAGCGCCTTAATCCCTATTCAGACTTCGCCTCCGTCCGAGGGGAACAGGCGTTTCTTATGGCTCGTCACAAGCAGGAGTTTATTAACTACCTGGGGGATTCGCCCCAGACTCGCGAGTTAAAACCGGATCAGCTTCCTTTAAAAACAAAGCTCGCATTCCTCTGGGCCATCGCGTCGGCTAGGGCCAAAGAAACACTACAACTCTTCTCACCGTTGCGAAGTAGCGACACCTACTACCTCCGCGGTCACGTACATGGCGAAACGCTCCCCCCTTATCAAAGCGCCCTGATCCTTCCCCTCATTATCGGATTCGTGGCGAGTATCCGGAGCCCCAACAAATTTCCCACTACTTTTTTGGCGAATCTCGTGTTCCTGGGAACCCTTCCTCTGCTTCTCACAAACCGAGTTGATAACCACCGATCGTTTTTGATGCTCATTCCTCTCGGCGCATGGATGGCGTACGGCCTCTCTCTCTGCGTAGACCGACTGCGCGGAGGTCGACTCGCGAACACTCACTGCGCGCTCGTCTTTGGCCTTGTTACCGCCATACTCTTTGCCCATGACATATTTTTCCTCGCGACACGGGACGCGGTATCAACCTCGACGATACTCGTATCACAACAACTAGCCGAGCAGTTCAAACCAGGTGTGACCATTGCAACTCCTGGCATGAACTGCTCTCAACAAGCCACGGTTGACGTCCGCCTTGCGAGCGCCGCGCGTTCGCGTGGGTCAGAGATCGATCGAGTATTGCCACCACACGCGACACTTGACCTCACCGACGACCGATTCAATACGGCTTCGCAGGTATACGATGTGGCGATCGCGGCGCTTAGAGGGGACTCTCTTGTGATTGCTTCAAGCCTACCGTTGACTCTGCTCTCAGCCGATCTTCGCTCAAAGGGCTATACCCTCCGAACGCAGACCATAGGGACGTATACGATCGTTACCGCTTCGTCTAATGCAGGCTCCAACGCCGCTTCCGACTCGCGTTAAGCGATCCAAGAGTCCCAGGCGCTCGTAGAGTGACTACTGAGAGGCACACGACATCTCAGTCTCATTACCAGGTCTGACACTGCGACACGACTCGACGCGCCCCTTGAAAAAGCGGTTCCACAATCCAGTAGCAATTTCGTACACAACCGTCGCGGAAGACAAAATACATATGAAGAGGCAAAAAATGAGGTGCCGAGAGAGAAAAAACTTGTGGGCGGCTACTAACGCGTGTTGCTGCATCACCAGCTCTCACAGCATCGAGACGATGCAGCCCCGCAAAACAACCGCATGACGCGAACACCACGCCGCTTCCCGCTCGGCAAAAATCGCACCCAGACAATGCATGCCACGGGCATCACCATTCCAACTCCAATTATGCACAGCGCCGGCGAGTCGCCCACTCCACGATTCGGGAGCAACTCAATAAGATACGTTTGAATACTATTAAGGTTAGTATTGGCGGGTATCTTAGGTCTTGTATCGCCCCAGTACCCCCCCTCAGCCACACCCCTTCCGGCTATACGGGCCGGAGGAACAGCCGCTACTGCGGCTTGAATAATATGTGTTTAAGCGAGGGGGGAATTCACAGTGATCCACCTCAATCATCCACTTTCCGAACTTGGCAAACTCTCTCGACGACACCCTTGCTCCTCTTTTCAGCACCCTTGCGCCCCCTGGCAGCGCATTACGCGCAACGCCCCCACTCCGGGGCCACCGTTTTAGATGATAACTACGGAAGGAATGACGCTGAGAATATTAGCAACTACTCCCCTCCCCAAAAAACCTCGTTCGAGCGATACCTTTCCCGCAACGCGGCTTCATTCGCCCTAACCACGCCAAGCTCACTTTTCGGTGGGTACCTGCCCGTCGCACGCACCGTAAAACACATTTTGAAAATGAAGCTCTTTGCACATCCGGGCGTTGTGGCATCATCTCTTTACGTATGAAATTCAGGTTTGACATCGAAGGACTACGCGGTCTGGCCATCATGATGGCTATTAGCTTTCACCTCGGCGTGCCCTACCTACAAGGTGGATTCGTTTCGGTGGATATGTTCTTCGTGATCTCAGGCTTTTTGATCACCTCGCTGCTCGCTGGCGAGTTCGCCAAAAGCCACGCCAACAATCCCGATCTCGCTACAGTCTCGCTGAAAAATTTCTACATTCGCCGCGTACGTCGAATTCTTCCCGTTGCGGTGTTTGTCATCGTTATCACGGTTTCGCTGGGTTTTATCCTTTTTAATCCTCTGCGTTCGAAACGAATTCTCTTCAACGGCATCTGGGCCCTACTCTTTGGCGCCAATATAAACGCCATCAGACAAGCGACCGATTACTTTCAAGAGGGACTTCCAACATCACCACTCCTACACTACTGGTCACTTGCCGTCGAAGAGCAATTTTACTTTTTCTGGCCCCTTCTCTTCATACTTTCCGCGCGCAACGTTTTTCGACTCCCATTCTTTCGGTCGATTTCGTGGGAACATCGAGTATTCGCCGTGATAAGTCTGATTGGCGTAGCCTCATACGGCTGGTCTATGTATGCCACTCATGAGAATCCAAAGGGAGCGTACTTTTCAACGTTCACGCGTACCTTTGAGCTGGCAACAGGCGCCGCCGTTGCGATTCTCGTTCGAATCTATCCGGATATATCGCCAATCATTAAGCGGACCTTTTCGTACCTTTCCATCGTTCTTATTGCGGGAACGGCATTACTCTATCCAAATTTTCGGGGGTTTCCTGGCTATCTCGGTATCGTACCGACACTCGCGACCGCCCTTTACCTCGTAGCCGGCATTCCATCCAGCAACGCTCCTCAACCCTTTCCTAATCGTTTTTTAAGTCGTAATCCATGGAAGCTGCTGGGTACGATCTCATATTCGATGTATCTGTGGCATTTCCCCCTGATCCTGGCCCTGAAGGATTTCAATCCCGCAGCAGGAAAAACAGGCCTGAGCATGGCTCTTATCCTAGTCACCATTTTTCTGCTCGCGACGATCACCTTTTATCTGATCGAAAAACCTTGTCGTATAGTTTCCGCTCACCATCAGATCGACACCTCTCTCGATCCCTTATTCAACGGCTCATGGCTCAAGAAAATCACTGTCGCAGCCTCTGGTCTGGGTATCGCCTCATGTCTAATCATGATCGTGCTTAAAGGGACCTCTGTTCCGTCTTCTCAGATGGCAAATTCTTCTCTCGCCCAAACGCATCGACAGGTGGCGAGCGCAAACAGAACCCTATCACCATTACTCCCGCATGAAGAAAAGCTCATGAACGCCTGGCATAATAAGGTCGCGGAAGGTGTGAAGCTAACGTTTTTACCCCCGAACTTGATCCCGCTCCAACCTCACTTGGTCAAACCAACCGGGCTCGAACCTCCGTGTCATGATACCTCTAATCCACGCTACCCCATCGATCACCTCAACGAATGTACGATCGGCGATCCCGAGGCTCCGAAGTCGATCGCCATTGTCGGCGATTCTCGTGCCGGAGCATGGGTACAGGCGCTCAAGGGCGCTCTCAATCCCGAAGAATGGAAGATATACCCCTTTACACGCGGCCACAGTTGCGGCTGGTCATTTACTTCGCCTGGCGCTCCAACTAGCTTTAATTGCGCGGGGATCATAGACGACACCATAGAACGCCTTAACGAATTACAACCCGACGCCATCATCCTAACAGAGGTAGGATTTGGCGATCGCAACAGCTTTCGAGCAGGTATTCAACGTTACCTTTCTGCGTCTCCCAAGATCCTCGTGCTCTCTTCGCTCCAGGGGTTACCAACCTTTGAGGAGTGCCTTGGTAAAGACAACTCGATTGGAAAGTGCCCTGTTAAAATGTTCGACACAGCGGGCGCGGAGTTACAGGCCGGTGTGAGCGATCTGGCCACACTTGCCGACGTCACGCACTTAATCTGTCACGAGAGGGTCTGCGCGGCGGTGATCGACGGCAGCCCGGTCTTTTACGATGGCAACCACTTCTCTTTTGAAATGGCCGACAAACTCTCCGATCCGCTCAGGGTAATATTGCGTCAGGCTGGAATACTCGAACCCAAATAACTTTCTGAATATGGACACATTAGACACCACATTAAACGCGACGCTCCTCACATTAGAGCGGGTGCTCTCTAGGTACGTGGTCGGAGCTCTCCTAGCCTGTATATTTTTATCCCTTGCCCATGTCTACGTAACTCCGGCGCTTAGTCCCATTAATCACGGGCAAGGATACGCAGTCCTCGCACACCACCCCTTTGACTTCGCAAAGGGGCATGCCCTTCAGAATCGAATTCTAACTCCACTCATAGCGCACTACGTCGGCATCCGAACTGGGTTTATGTTCATAATGTTCCTCAACGCGATTTGCGCCTTTTTTGCCGCAACCGCCTACGTGGCCTGTCGCCATGAGGAACTCCCTCCTCAGATCGCTGCCCTTGCCGCCGCGATATTTACATTCTCGTCCCCTGTTCTTTTTCAAATTCACTACGCCGGCTTTACGGACATAACGTCCTATGCCCTGGTATTTCTGGCGGTGCTTACCGTGCGCGGACGCTTCCTCTGGGCACTATTCCTCGCGTTGTCACTCCTGAACCACGAAAGAAACCTCTTTGTATATCCCTGGTTTCTTTTCTATTACTTCCTACGAAATGATAGACGAGTACTCCGCACTGCCGGTGCCGGAGCCCTCATGCTTCTCTCTCTCGTACCGTGGCGCCTCTACGTACAGATGGTCGCCTCGTACAAGACTCCTGAATTTTCAGCCGATCATTACTTAGGCCTGAATTGGTGGGGCACCTTTGGAACGATCAGCGGACACCTCTACACCGGGTTTTTTCAGACCTTCAAGCTCATGTGGGCCCTTCCCGCATACGCAATCATTATACATGCG